>JBAYHM010000259.1:0-6466 GCA_041666155.1 Treponemataceae bacterium | reverse complement strand
GTACCGGGATTCCGAACTGACCGCGTTGACCGCGGATCAGCTCAATACCGCCCGTAGGCGCATCGGGTATTCTTTCCAGAACGCGGCGCTTTTCGATTCAATGGATGTGGGCGCGAATCTTGAGTTTCCGTTGCGTGAGGTGCTCGGCCTGCGTGATAGGAAGGAAATGCGCGAACGGGTCGCGGAAATCCTGGAATGGATCGGCCTTCCGGGCATCGAGGGAAAACGCCCGGACGAGCTCTCGGGCGGTATGCGCAAACGCGTGGGCGTCGCGCGTTCCCTCGTGGTACGACCGGAAGTGCTGCTGTTCGATGAGCCGACGACGGGGCTTGATCCGGTGTTGGCCGAAACGATCAATAACCTCGTAGTTCGCGTGAATCGGGAACTCGGCATCACTTGCGTGCTTATTACGCACGATATACCCGCCGCTTTTCGTATTTCAGACAAGATCGCTTTCCTTGATAAGGGTATAATTATAGCGGACGGTACTCCCGCGGAAGTTGCCGTGAGTGAAAACGAGATGGTCCGGGAATTCATCCGGACATCCTTCAATAAGTTGGATATATGAACGTTGCCAGATACATAAAAATCGGGCTCTTCTTCCTCACTATCGGAACTTCCGGGTTCTGGTTCATGATTATGGCCGCCGATGGTTTTTCCCCCTGGAACACGAAACAGTACGAAGTCATTCTTGAAGACGCGACGGGCCTCAACAATAATTCGATGGTGTATATGGCCGGCGTCCCGGTTGGGAAGGTCAAAAAAATCGATTTGCAGGCCGGAAAGGCCTTTCTCAAAGTTTCTTTCCTCAAGGGCGTGGAAATACGCCGCGACGCGAAGATCGCGTTGCAGCCGTCTTCTCTTTTGGGAACTTCGGTTTTGGCGCTCACCCCCGGAACACCCGAGACGCCTCTTTTGGAAGCGGGCGGCAGGTTGAGCGCGACTCCGCCGGGCGGCGATTTTCGGGAAACTTTAACGGCAATTAATGAACTCAGTGGTCAAATCGGCACTATTTTAGCGGATATTCAGACGCGCCATTTGGAACTTGTCGCGGTTTCCTTGGAGACGATTAAATCACTCGGTCAAAAACTGGACCAGCGTTCCGAAACCGAATTGGACCGCGTGACGCGTATTTTGGAATCCTCCGCGCTGCTCGCCGAACGCCTTGAACGCATCACCCGTGAAAAACAGCCGGATATCGACGCTTCGGTTCAGGAAGTTCGCGCCGCTTTGGCGAACATCAGGCAAATTACCGAAAGCGTGAAGCGCGGGGAAGGAAATGTCGGCAAAGTTTTCTCTAATGACGATCTGTACACGCGGGTTTTGGCCGTCGCCGAACGGACGGAACTAGCGGCGGAAAGTTTGAACAAGGCCTTGGAAAGCGTCAACAGTTTGGCGACCAACGCGAATAAAGTGGTTACGGACGCCGGCGACATCGTTTCCAAGGCGAACGGCCTGGGCGTTCAGGTTGATGTGCGCTCGTCGTACGAGATCGCCGCGGCTCGCGCGGTTTCAGGCGCCGCGCTCCGGCTTGATCCGCGCAGCGGCGACCGCTGGTACCGAGTCGCCGTTTCCGGGGCCCCCGACGGGATCACGACGCGCACAACGACCACGGAAGCGGTTTCCGGCGGCGCTACAACGACGACGAATACAACTTCGAATACGCCCGGTTATTATTTTGACGCCGAGCTCGCCCGAATTTTCGGGCCGTTCACTTTGCGCGGCGGCATACTTGAGAATACGGCCGGTTTCGGTGTGGATTTTCGGCCTATTCCGCAATTGGAACTAAGCGGGGAGATGTTCGATTTCAGCACGGGATCCGTCCCGAATTTGCGCGCTTCTTTGACATTCTATCCATTCTTCGATCCGCGCGGGGGCAAGCCCTGGCAGTGGCTCTACCTCCGCGGCGGCATACGTTCCGCGCTGGACGAAAAAAGAGACTTCTTTATCGGCGGCGGGCTCCGCTTCGTGGACGAGGAAGCGCGCGGTCTGGTCGGTCTGATACCTTACGCCGGGAACTAGCCGGCGGGGACTTCGAAACACTTCAGTTTTTTTGAAGGCACCTAGAGTTTGAGCCGCACGCGGAAAGCGGCGCCTTTACCATCGGTCAGATGCTCCAGCGATCCCGCTGTCTGTTCCATGAGTTCGATAGCCAAGCGGAAACCGAAGCCGTCGGATTCTTCAATGAGATAGCCTTCCGGCAAGCCGACCCCGTCGTCCGAAACCGTCAGCGTGAGTTCATCTCCTGTTTTACGTAGGGATAGTTCTACGGTCCCGCCGCGTTGCTCCAGTCTTTCGGGCGGAAACGCGTAGTTGAACGCGTTTCCGAGCAGTTCGTTGAGGACGAGGCCGAGGTTGGCTCCTCGTTTGAGATCGATGGAGATGGGCTCGAAGTGGGCGGCGATGAGGATTCCGCGAGCCACCGCGTCGTGGGCATACGACATGGACTCGCAGACGGCGCGCAGGTACTCGTCCAAACGGACGCCTGACGAGTAGTTTGCGTCGGCTAAGCGGTACAGCAGACTCAGCACTTCTATTCGTCCGTGGACCGAACGAAGAACCTCGCGTATCGCATCGCTTTTCGCTTCGGATTCTTTCAGGTAAAGGATCGCGTTGATCATGTTGAGGCTGTTTTTTACGCGATGCTGCAATTCTTGAAACAGCACATCTTTTTCGTTAATCAAGGCTTCGCGTTCGTCGCGTTCCGCGTCCACCAAACGGAGCGCAGTTTTTATCGACGCGATCAGCACCGCTTCCCCGGCGCTTTTTGCCACATAGCCGTAGCTGTAGGTCGCTTCCGTCCGGCGAACGTATTCTTCTTCAGAATGGCTGTACAAAAAAACAATAGGAATATCTTTTTCAGCCAGGATCGCGCGTGCCGTTTCCGTACCGTCCCGACCTTGGCCCAAATTTACATCCATGAGGATCATATCGATATTTGGATCCGTTCGGAATTCTTCAATCGCTTTCCGGCCGCTCGAAGTCATGCGAACGGTGAAGCCATTACGGATGAGTATTTTTGACTGCTCCTGCGTAATTGACGCTTCATCTTCGACAAGTAGAATCGTCTTAGCTCTCACGGGGACTTTTTTATCTATTTGGTACATGGCCTTAGTGTAGCGCCGTTTACGATTTTACAGCTAAGAAAATGATTTGTGCTTGCCATTTTTACAAAAGAGTATTACTGTATTAGATATCTAGTACACCATGGAGGTATATCGTGGTTACATTCGAAGCCGTGACGTTCGGGTACGGCAAGGGGTCGCTCTTTGAGGACCTCTCTTTAGCCATCCAGCCCGGCTCGACGGTCGGGTTGCTTGGGCTCAACGGGGCAGGGAAGACGAGTCTGTTAAAGCTTGCGGCGGGGGCGTTGTTTCCTACGGCCGGGAGTGTTTCGGTATTCGGGCGTGAAAGCCGCAAGCGCGATGCCGCCTTGCTCGCGGACGTGTGCTTCGTTCCCGAGGATCCGTGGGCGCCGCCTATTTCCGCCGAAACCTGGCTTGGACGCTATGGCGTATTTCGTCCGGCTATGGACCGGGGCCTTTTCTTTTCGCTGCTTGAGGAATTCTCGGTTGACCGTGAAAAGAATATCGCCAAATTGTCCTATGGTCAGCGTAAAAAGTTCGCGGTGGCGGCGGCCCTTTCCTGCGGCGCCCGCGCGGTGCTTCTTGATGAGCCTACCAACGGCCTGGATATTCCTTCAAAAGCCCAGTTCCGTCGCGCGCTCGCTCTTGCGTCCGCCGAGGATAGGGTGCTTGTCGTATCCACCCATCAGGCCCGTGATTTGGAAAACCTTCTTGATCCGATCGTGGTGATTCACGGGGGAAAGGTGCTCTGTTCTTTCACTTCCGCGGAACTGGCCGAACGCTTTTCCGTTCAGCGGCTGACAAGCCTGGAAGGTCGTCCCGTCGTGTACGCTGAAAAGGACGCGCTCGGTTGGACCGCGCTGGTGGCGGAAGGCGGTGCCGGCGCCGACCTAGAATTCGTATTCACCGCGGCGATCGCCGAACCTGAAAAGTTCCGCGCCGCCCTTCCTGGGCGAGCTCTTCCAGGGCGAGCCGGCGACATGGAGACCCTCAAATGAACGTCCGTACTCTTGAATCACGCTTTTCCGTTAACCGTTTCGGCTTGATTGTCCGCAACCGTCTTTTGGATGATGCCCCCGCTTTCGCGACAACGGCCGCCGCGGTATTCGCCCTCAGTCTCTTGTTCCTTTTTCTCCGGTCCCAGGTGTCTTTGCACGGACCGGGCGCCTGGCCTGTTCTAATCGCCATAGGAGGGGTACTGCTGGCGGGTCGAGCCTTTGAGCGCATGCATAACGGCGCGGGAGGTACGGAATGGCTGCTCCTACCGGCATCGAATGAAGAAAAATATGTGGCGGCAATCGCTGTGTATTTCGTCGTGTATCCCATCGTCGCGACTTTGTCGGCAGTGCTCATTTCCGCCTTGCTCGCCTTGATCGCTCTGGTGCTCGGCTATGGCTCCGTCGGGGTGTGGAATCCGCTTGCGTCTTTGCACCCGCGTGAAAGCATAGACTATGTGCTTTTCGCCTCATTCGCTCTTGCCGGATCGGCGCGCTTCAGGAAAATCGCGCTCATTAAGACCGCGGCCTTTTCCATCGGCTGGATCGTCTTTCTCGGGTTTACGGGAATGGCGCTTCTTTACTTTTTCGTGGCGGAAAGTCATGAAGCTCTCGCGATCCGCGGTCGCTTTTTCATGGACGGCAATATCGATCTTCCCGCTTGGAAGACAAGCGTTCTTGAAATCGTCGCGGCGGTCATGAAAGGGGTCGCGTTCGCCTCATCGCTTCTCTATGGATATTTCCGGGTAGCGGAAAAGGAAGCGGTCGATGAGGTTCAATGACGATAAGCCGATCTACGAGCAAATCGCGGACTCCCTATGCGCCGACGCGGCCGCCGGGCGCTTGAGCGCCGGGGGACGCATTCCGTCGGCCCGGGAGCTTGCCGCATCGCTTGAAGTAAATCCGAACACAGCGGCGCGCGCGCTTCAGATGCTCGCCGATCGCGGAGTCGCCCGTATGGAACGCGGTACCGGGTATTTTCTTGCCGACGACGGCGCCGGAAAGGCGCTTGCCGAAAGGCGGCGCCGTTTCTTCGACTCGGAGCTGCCGATGCTGTTTTCGCTTATGGAGGACCTTGGCGTCGGTCCAGAACTCATTGCCGAGAAATGGGCGGCGCGGAACGCCGCCGAGGAGAAACACACATGAAACGAAGCACCATAACACTGATCATTTTCGCGGGGGCGAGCTTCCTTTCCGTCATCGCCGCGGTGGTGATTGTCGCGGTTTAAGATCTGAAACGTCGGATTTCGTCGTCGAGTCCACGCGCGGCGGCGGTGTTTCGGTCGACCTGGCCGCGAACCGCCGCGAACGATTCCCTCAGCGCCGCCACGCTTTGCGCCTGGCGGCGCGACTCGGAGACGAGCGCCTTGAGTCGCTCCACCGTCTCCGCGAGCGCCTTCCCCATTTCCCTGCTTCTCTCATCCTGTTCGCCTGTCCGCTCGCGGATATCGTTTGAAGCCGCCACGATGCGCTCCAGCGAATCGGCGGCGGCCCGGGTCCCCGCCGCCTGCTCCCGCATCGCCGCCTCAACATCCCCGGAAACCTCCGCCGCTTCCCGCAGGCCGCCGACAAGTTCGCGCAGCGCCTGACCCGACGAGCCGGCCGCCTCCACGCCCTTGGCTACGCGCAGCCGCATCGCCCCGATGTGCTCCCGTATGCGTTTGTTCTCGGCGGCGGCGTCCGCGGCGAGGCTGCGGACTTCATCGGCCACCACCGCGAACCCCATGCCGAGTTCCCCGGCGTGTGCCGCTTCGATCGAGGCGTTCATCGCCAATAGGTTGGTGCTCGCGGCTATTTTGTTAAGAGATCCGAGGACTTCCAGAACACTTTCCGAGGATAAGCGAATTTCGTCGATCGCCATAGCCGTGTCCTCTACGGCTTTTCCTCCAGTCGATCCGCGATCCGACAGTTCCGTCGTCAGCTTGCCCGCGGTATTGGTCATCGATTCCACTGATTCGATGCTGCTCGCCATTTCGGTCATGGCCGACGATGTTTCCGTCACGTAACCGCGCTGTCGCTCGGCCGCCTCATCCACTTTTCGGCTCGCCGCGGCGAAGGTTTCCAGAATGTCGATCAACCGTGCCGCTTCGGCCGCCCGCGCTTCCAGTTCGTTCTGCAAACCGAGGAAGGATGCTCCCGATTCCCGGACAGTCTCCTCGGCGCGGTCAAGCACACCCTCTATCGCCGTAGCGCTCTCTCCCGTTTGGGTCGCCGCCTTACCGATTCGGTCAACGATTGAATCGAACTGGTCCAGAAGCCGGTTAGCCAAATCCGTAAGTTCGCCGATGTCGTCGGTGCCGCGCAGATTGAGACGCTTTTTCAGGTCGCCGCCGCTCAGGACTTCCCTAAGCCGTTCCTGCAGCGCCGAGATTTGGTCGCGCAGGT
>JBAYHM010000258.1:0-6510 GCA_041666155.1 Treponemataceae bacterium | reverse complement strand
ATCCCGCTTATCAAGGACATGGGCACGCAGCTCGGACCTGAAGCGGTAAGGCCTCTCTGGTGGACTTTGGCGCTCGGCGCATGTCTCGGAGGCAACGGGACGCTTATCGGCGCCTCCGCAAACGTCGTTTCCGCCGGTATTTCGGCAAAAAGCGGTCATCCGGTGAGTTTTTGGGATTTTACCAAGTACGGCGCCGTATTCACGATAATGTCCCTCGCTATTTCCACGCTATATATTTTAGTGAGATACTAGCCTTTTGTAACGGACTGTAGTAAAAGCGCTGGGACGTTCGTCTTTGCGCTTTTTACGTATCGTCCCGGAGGCATCAGATTTTGAATTTCACAAAAAAACCGATAGCAGCCCTTTGGTTTATGACGACCGGCGTCGCCCTTTTCGCGCAAGAATCGGTTCCCATTACCGAAACGATGTCCGAATTGGTCCTCCAGCTCGGCATCATCATCTTCGCCGTCAGAGCAGGCGGCGGCCTCGTTAAGAAAATAGGCATTCCATCGGTCCTCGGCGAACTTTTGGCCGGCGTTGTAATCGGTCCTTTCGCGCTGGGCGGAATTTCGCTTCCCGGTTTTCCTCACGGCCTGTTCCCGCTCGGCGGCGAATCTCTTGCCGTCAGTCCCGAGCTTTACGGTTTCGCGACCGTCGCGTCTATCATTCTCCTTTTCGCATCGGGTCTTGAAACCGACCTTTCGCTTTTTTTACGTTATTCGGTCGTCGGCGGCATAGTGGGTATCGGAGGAGTCGTTTTCTCCTTCGTGTTCGGGGATTTGGTCGGCGTTTATCTCATTGGGGCGCCGTTCATGGATCCGCGCTGCCTTTTCCTCGGAATCCTGTCCACCGCCACGTCGGTAGGCATCACGGCGAGAATACTCTCGGATCAGAAGAAAATGGATTCGCCCGAAGGCGTCACCATCTTGGCGGCCGCGGTTTTCGACGACGTTCTCGGCATCATCATGCTCGCCGTGGTGCTGGGTATAGTCGCCGTGATCAACGGCGCGGGAGGCGGGGAAGCGCTCAGCGGTTTCAAAATCGGAGCCATCGCGGTACGCGCTTTCGGCATTTGGCTCGCGTTTACCGCGTTGGGCCTTGTCTTCTCCAAACACATCGCGACATTCCTCAAACAATTCAAGCATTCATTCGATTTTTCAGTCTTGGCGCTCGGTATCGCCCTCCTTCTATCGGGCGTTTTCGAAAAACAGGGCTTAGCCATGATCATCGGCGCTTATGTCGCCGGCCTCTCGCTATCAAAGACCGACATCGCGGCAGTTATCCAAGAACGAATCCGCGGCCTCTACGAGTTCTTCGTCCCCTTGTTCTTCGCCGTTATGGGCATGATGGTGGATGTGCGGCAGATCATCGAGCCGAGCGTTCTTCTCTTCGGGGGCATTTACACGTTCTTCGCCATCGTGGCAAAGGTCGTAGGCTGCGGCGGTCCGGCTCTCCTTCTCGGCTTCAACGGTAGAGGCGCTCTCCGCATCGGCGCGGGCATGGTCCCGCGCGGCGAGGTAGCCTTGATCATCGCCGGCATTGGATTAACGGCCGGGATCCTAGATGAACGTCTTTTCGGCATCGTAATCCTCATGACGCTTACCACGACCCTTCTCGCGCCTCCGATCCTAAACGCCACGCTGCGGATACACGGAACCGGAACGAGAAAGCCGGCGAAAGGCGCCGAAGCGGCGTCCATATCATGGGATTTCCCCTCCGATGAAATCGCCGATCTCGTTGTGGATACCCTCTTGAAGGACCTTCGCATGGAAGGTTTCTACGTCCAGATGATGAATATAGACGATGGCCTATCCCAAGCGCGAAAAGGGGACGTCGCTCTTTCCATAACTGAACAAGAAAACCATGTATCCATCGAAACGGCGCCTGAAGACCTCCATTTTGTAAAAATCGCCGTCTTCGAAGTACTAGTCAAGCTGAACGAGTCCATCGAACGCCTCAAAACGACCTCGAACCCTGCGGAGTTGCGCAAAGAACTGTCCGAGATGGACGGAAGAACCGACAAAGATCTGCTCAAAGTGCTGGATCCAGGCTGCGTTTCCCTGAATCTGCGCGGAACCTCGAAGGAAGAGATCATTTCCGAGATGGCCGGCATTTTATACTCGGCGGGTAAAATCAGCGACCGAATGCTCGTGACCGACGATGTGCTCCAGCGTGAGCGGACTATGAGTACCGGCATGCAATACGGAATCGCCCTCCCTCACGCGAAGACGGATGGCGCCAAAACGCTCAGCGTTGCCGTCGGTATCAAAAAGGAAGGAGTGGTTTTCGAGTCGATAGACGGAGAACCCTCCCGTCTGTTTATACTTATTGTTTCGCCGAAAAAGGCATCAGGTCCGCACATACAATTCCTGGCCGCCGTCGGAGCCGTGCTGAAAGACCCTGAAATCAGGAAGAAATTGGTCGATGCGCAAAGCCCAGCGGAAGTTATTACCCTTCTCAGGTCGAAAAGGGGTTGACCTTCGTCAATAATGCCAGTCCAACAAGATTCAGATAAGTTTTGAGATGCTAATACCGCTAACGAAAGTTATACTACATGAGGGGACGCCGACGCGCGCACCCTCATTCGTCGGGCGAGGAGCGGCATGGCTATGCGGACCAAACTCAGCTTAACGGCAGCGTTCGCGGTTTCAGGCGGTGTCGTGTTCGCCCAAGCGGCAGCGCCTCTCGCGGAGACAATGTCTGAATTGGCCCTGCAGCTCGGCATCATTGTATTCGCCGTCCGAGTAAGTGGAGTTCTCTTCAAAAAAATGGGCATTCCGACTGTTCTCGGGGAATTGCTGATCGGCATCCTGATCGGCCCCTTCGCGCTCGGGAACCTTTCATTCCCGGGTTTTCCCCAAGGCATTTTCCCGATCGTGTCCGAAACCATTTCGGTAAGTCCTCAATTGTATGGTATTGCGACGATCGCCGCCGTCATTCTACTCTTCACCTCTGGTCTTGAAACCGATTTGACCTTATTTCTTCGTTTTTCCATTGCGGGTATCGGCGTCGGTATCGGCGGCGTCGTGTGTTCTTTCCTTTTGGGAGCGTCTGTCGGCATCTACCTCCTGGGCGCTTCTTTCTCAGATCCGCGTTGCCTGTTCCTTGGTATCCTATCGTCAGTGACATCCGTCGGCATCAGCGCGCGTATCCTTTCCGACCAGAAACAAATGGATTCGCCGGAAGGGGTGACCATATTGGCGGCGGCTGTATTCGACGACCTCTTAGGCATCGTGATGCTGGCCGTTGTACTCGGCATAGTCGCGCTCGCTCCCGGCGCGGGCGGTTGGCAGCCCTTGGATATGGTCAATATCGGTGTCGTGACGGTGAAAGTCTTCGGGATCTCCCTCGCCGTATCCGCGCTGGGAATCTTATTCTCAAAAAAAACCGCGGCCTTCCTTAAACGGTTCAGCCAATCCTACGATTTCTCGGTACTCGCGATCGCGATCGCACTTATCCTCGCGGGCGTGTTTGAAAAACTGGGAATCGCGATGATCGTCGGCGCCTACGTTGCCGGTCTTTCTCTTTCCAAGACAGACCTTTCGACGGTTATTCAGGAACGTATCCGCGGGATCTACGAGTTTTTCGTGCCGGTATTCTTCGTGGTCATGGGCATGATGGTGGATGTACGACTGATCCTGGAACCACATGTTTTGATCCTGGGCGGCGTTTACACAGTCGCGGCCATTATTTCCAAGATTGTCGGCTGCGGAGGCCCCGCGCTCCTGTTGGGTTTCAATATGAAAGGTGCCATTCGCATCGGCGCGGGCATGGTTCCACGCGGGGAAGTCGCCTTGATCATCGCGGGAATCGGACTCACCGCGAAAATCCTCGACGACCGTCTATTCGGTTCCGTCATCCTAATGACGCTCGCCACGACTTTTCTTGCCCCCGCTATATTGAACGCGACGTTGAAAATACCCGGAATCGGCACGCGAAAACCCGCTAAAGGCGAAAAGTCGGTGGCTGTTTCTTGGGAGTTCCCCTCCGACGATATCGCGGACCTGATCGTAGACACGCTTCTTAAGGACCTCCGGAATGAAGGCTTCTATGTTCAGATGATGAACATAGATGACGGACTTTCCCAAGCCCGCAAAGGCGACGTCGCGCTCTCCATCACCAAAGAAGAACAGCGTGTCACGATTGAAACTTCGCCGGAAGACCTCTGGTTCGTGAAAACCGCCGTCTTTGAAGTCCTTGTCAAATTGGAAAAATCGATCGAGGGGCTTAAAACCTCCGCGAATCCGGCTACCTTGCGGAAAGAATTCTTAAGTGCGGATAATCGCCGGAATAGTGACCTCTTCGGTATTCTCGATCCCGCATGCGTATCGCTTAACTTGCGGGGGACCAATAAAGAGGAAATCATTTCCGAACT
Organism: Treponemataceae bacterium; assembly: GCA_041666155.1. Taxonomy (GTDB): domain Bacteria; phylum Spirochaetota; class Spirochaetia; order Treponematales; family Breznakiellaceae; genus SZUA-426. Next base: position 2,135 of record JBAYHM010000258.1, on the reverse strand, counting down.
GGCTGGAATTCTTCATGTCGCCGGCAAGATAAGCGACCGGGTGCTGGTTACCGACGACGTGCTGCTGCGGGAGCGGACTATGAGCACAGGCATGCAACACGGAGTCGCCCTCCCCCACGCCAAGACGGATGGGGCGATAGAACTCTGCGTCGCGATCGGCATCAAAAAGGACGGAGTGGATTTTGAAGCGATAGACGAAGAACCGTCCCGCTTATTCATTTTGATCGCGTCACCAAAAAAAACGTCGGGACCGCACATACAGTTTCTCGCGGCGATCGGGGCTGTTCTGAAAAAGGCGGAAATCCGAGAACGATTGATCAAAGCGCGGACCAAAGAAGAAGTCGTCGCACTGATCAGAACGAACAAGACCTAGTCCCGGACTACGTAGCCGCAATCCTTCCGATCAGTAATTCCTATCCAGCAAGGTCCCGGCGACTTTTTCCATCATCGACCGTCCTTCTCCTTTGGGGAGACGAGAAATTTCCTGTAGAGCCCGCTCCGTGTAGCGCCGAGCGTAGGCGCGAGACTCATCAATACCACCGCGATCGACAACGGCCGAAAGAACCGCGGAAACGTCCGCGCCCCGGAAGCGTTCGGGCGTATCCACTAGTGATGCCAAGACACCGTCATCGCGGCGTAACGCGCAGATCAAAGGCAGTGTCACAAGTCCCGCGCGAACGTCGTTACCGACGGGCTTGCGAACCGTATCGGCGGTTCCCGTATAATCCAGGATATCGTCGATGATTTGGAATGCCATGCCGATGTCGTAACCAGCCCGGCGTAAACGCTCGCATACTCGCAGCGGAGCCTTCGACTCGACCGCGCCGACATGACAGGCAAGGGAGAACAGCAACGCCGTTTTTCCCATGATTTTGCGCAGGTAGTTCCGGACCGACGGCGCGGCCGCGTATCGATCCATATCCTGCTCGATTTCCATCGTGCAGATCACGGAAATAGCCCGAGCAAGATTCACGGCGTTAGCTGGTGTGGTGTATTCCGCGGCGAGAAGAAAACAACGCGATAAAAGATAGTCGCCGATGAGGACCGCGTCCTTCCGTCCGACGCGGGTGTGGACGGCGGGCATACCTCGTCTGATCGGAGAATCGTCGATCACGTCGTCATGAACGAGTGTGGCGACATGCAGCATTTCAAGCGCGGCGGCAAGCGCGATCGGCTTTTTCGCGTCCGGTTTGCCGAGACGGGACGCAATGAGCAGAATGCCAGGGCGGAGAAGTTTGCCGTCTCCATTGAATAAATCCGCGAGGGTTTCACGTATCGCTACGTTTTCCGAGCGAATCGAGTCGCGAATCAGCGACTGGACCCGTTCGAGCTCGTCGGGAATACCGGTAAAATCATTCCAAAAATCAGTCATCGGTCTGTGTCCGGATATTCCCAAAAAAAAGGCCGCCTAATAAGCACAAAGCCAATCAGACGGCCAAACAAAGGTTAAAATTACTTTTTCGAAGGTCCGTCGAGATACCAGTGGTTGCGTCGGGCAATCTTGGTTCCGTTCCAGATTTTCTTGCAGAAGGGAACGACCCAGCAATCAAGACCGATCGCGCGGCCGGCGCCGCCCATCATAAGCATCCCGGCGAATATGAACCAGAGCTGGTCCCAGGCAAACATGCCGGAAACGGTGAACACCAGGCACATGCCGATCGAAGCGACCGCCGCCCACCAGGTGAACAGACCGCCGATGAGCGCCAGACCAATAGCCAGTTCGGAAGAAATGACCATAAGCTGGAAGAACTGGAACGGAAGGGCCGCGGCCATACCGTCCATGAAGGTATGGCGGAACCAAGTTGAAATGGGACCGTTGAAATCGAAGATCGGCTTGGTGAGATCCCACACCTTTCCGAAGGTCTGCGCAACGGCGGTTCCGGCGGCAGCGATCGCCTCCCCGGCTTTCTCGGCGCCTTCAGCGGTAGCCGCGGCTACCGCGTCAGCGACCGGAGCGGCAGCGGCGGCTACGGCTTCGCCGGCTTCCTCGGCCCCTTCGGCGGTCGCGGCTGTCGTCGCGTCGGCGGCACCCGCGGCGGCCTGAACGACCTTGGCGCCCGCTTGGACCACGCCCTTGGAGAACATCCAACCGGACTTGGAACCAGCGCCCCAGGACAGCCAACCCTCGCCGATCT
>JBAYHM010000257.1:0-6523 GCA_041666155.1 Treponemataceae bacterium | reverse complement strand
GTAGGCGGTCGCGTCGGCCGCGAAGGCGGGTGATAAGCTTCCTGATGTCTCGCCATAGGAGACGGTTAGCGCCGACAGCGTCGCGTCAGTCGATTTTGCCGTGGGGGGGGGGCGTCTGCGGCTCCGGCGATATGGTTGGCTGGCAGGACACAAAAAGGACCGCGGCGCCGAGGGACGCCGTGAGCAGAAGTCTGAGTTGCCTTTTCATTTTACCTCTCCTGTTGAAATGATGTAGATATGACGCATTGGGTTTGACAAATTTTAAACGTATAACATTTCTTGATCCAATTCCGTTTTTATCGGATAAAACCGGTTGTGTGGTGAAATATATATGCGCTCAGCGACCAGCTGTTCTTCTCTTGACGTTTTTTTGAGGGCGGGCTATGGTGGCTGTGAAATATTTCACAAGGAGAGTGGGCGAATGGGCGTGATTCCGGAACCGACTATCGAGCGGTTGCTGCTTTTGACTCGATTTTTGGAGAATTGCGGCAAAACGGTCGTTACTTCCTCGGAAATTGAGGCGCGTACCGGGTGGTCCAGCAACACGATCAGGAAGGATATTTCCTGTCTGTCCGGGGAGCTGTCGTCGGGGAACGGCTATGCGGTGGATTCGCTCAAAGCGGCCATTGAGTCGTCGCTCGGGCTAAAGGAACCGCGTAAGTGTTGCGTCGTGGGGCTCGGGCGCCTCGGGTCCGCGTATCTTAATTTTCCCGGTTTTGAGGCGGATGGGTTCAACATCATCGCGGGGTTCGATTCAAGCGTGAACCGGGTAGAGATTCTGCAGTCGCCGGTGACGCTCTATCCGGCTTTCAAGATGGGGGAGGTCATTACTCGATTCAAGATCGAGCTGGCCTTGCTTTGCGTACCCGCCGCTACCGCCCAGATCGCCGCCGACAAGCTGGTCGCGGCGGGTATCAAGGGAATCGTCAATTTCGCGCCGGCGTCTCTGCACGTGCCGGCGAATGTTACCGTGCGCAACGTGTACGTCGTAGACGAGCTGCGCGCTCTTTCCGCCAGACTACCTAAGGAGTAAACCGATGAAACGCGTGTACAACTTTTCCGCCGGACCTTCAATGCTGCCGCTTCCCGTGCTTGAGCGCGCCGCCGCCGAAATGACGGACGCGAACGGCTCCGGCCAATCGGTCATGGAGATGAGCCATCGGTCCAAGGACTACAAGCCCATCATCGACGGCGCCGAAGCGCTTATGCGCGAGATCATGGGAATCCCCGCCAACTATAAAGTCCTTTTCCTTCAAGGCGGCGCTTCTCTCCAGTTCTCCATGATACCTCTGAACCTCGGCGCTCCGGTCAACGGTCAACGCCGCCGCGCGTCCTTTGTCGATACGGGAGTCTGGGCTGGGAAGGCGGCCGAGGAAGCCTCCAAATATCTGGACGCGAAGGTCGTCGCGAGCTCCAAAGACAAATCGTACTCTTATATACCTGTCGCGCCCGCCGCGGACTCCGCCGACGCGTACTACCACATTACCCTCAACAATACGATAGTCGGCACAAAGTGGAGCTCCGTCCCCAAAACCGGTGCCGTTCCCCTGGTTGCCGACATTTCCAGCTGCATCCTTTCCGAGCCTTTGGACGTGTCCAAGTTCGGCCTCCTCTACGCGGGAGCGCAGAAGAACTTAGGGCCCGCCGGCTTAACCGTCGTCGTCGTTAGGGACGACCTGATCGGCCACGCGACCCCCGAAACGCCGACCATGCTTCGTTACGACATCCACGCGAAGGAAGGGTCGATGTACAACACGCCGCCCTGCTATGCCATTTATTTCCTCGGCCTCGTGCTGGAATGGATGAAGAACTCAGGCGGCGTCGAGGCGATGGGCCGACGGAACCGGGAAAAAGCCGCGATCCTTTACGATTACCTGGATTCGTCCAAAATGTTCCGTTCGCCGGTGGTGAAGGAATTCCGCAGTCTCATGAACGTTCCGTTCGTGATCGGGGACGCGGACCTTGAATCGGCCTGCGTTAAAGAGGCCGCCGCGGCCGGATTCGTGAACCTCGCCGGACATCGACTGGTGGGCGGACTGCGGGCCAGCATCTACAACGCCATGCCGAAAGAGGGTGTTGAGGCCTTGGTCGATTTCTTGAAGCGCTTTGAAGCAAAGAACCGGAGGTAAGCCATGTTCCGCGTACGAACGATCAACAAAATTTCACCGGAGGGACTGGAACTCTTCCCGCGCGACAAATATGAGGTTGCCAGCGACCTGTCGAATCCCGACGCTCTTCTAGTCAGAAGCGCCGACCTCCACAACGTGGAAATCCCCGAGACGGTGAAAGTAATCGCCCGGGCGGGCGCCGGTACGAACAACATTCCGGTACCCGCGTGTACCGATCGCGGAATTATCGTGTTCAACACGCCCGGCGGAAACGCCAACGCCGTCAAGGAACTGGCTATCGCAGCGCTGCTCTTGTCTTCCCGCAAGATCATCGACGGGATCCAATGGGCAAAGACGATAGCCGACAAGGCGGACGAAGTGCCCGACCTGGTGGAAAAAGGCAAATCAAAGTTCGAGGGGCCTGAAATCCGGGGCAAAACGCTCGGTGTCGTGGGCTTGGGAGCGATCGGCGTCATGGTTGCCAACGACGCGATCGCTTTGGGAATGGAAGTAATAGGTTACGATCCCTTTATTTCGGTTGATGCCGCCTGGAGCTTATCGCGAACTGTTCAGCGCGCGGATACACTGGAGGGGCTTCTGATTAAGGCCGACTACATCACCCTGCACGTGCCGCTCATCGATTCAACCAAGGGGCTAATCAACGCGGAGAAATTCCGCATCATGAAACGCGGCGCTCGGGTGATCAACCTTGCGCGCGGAGGATTGGTAAATGAAGCCGACATGATCGCGGCGCTCAACGACGGCCGGATTTCTTCCTATGTCACCGATTTTCCGTCCGCGGAACTCCTTGCCTGTGAAAAAGCTATCTGCGTGCCCCATCTGGGCGCCTCGACTCCCGAGGCTGAGGATAACTGCGCCGTGATGGCCGTTCGCCAGCTTTTAGACTATCTTGAAATGGGAACGATCAAGAATTCGGTCAATTTCCCAAATTGCCGCTTGGATATGCGTTCCCCGCATCGGCTCCTCGTCGCGAATCGCAACATTCCGAACATGGTCGGTCAAATCACCACGATCCTGGCGGGGGCGGGCATCAACATTACGGATATGATCAACCATCACCGGGAAGGGCACGCGTACAATTTGATCGATACCGAGCAAGCGATCCCGATCGAGGTTCTCGGTAAGATCGGCGGCGTCGAAGGCATCATCCGCGTCCGGACGATTGCCCGGCACCCCGCTTGACTTGAAGGTTTTGCGCGGGTAGTATCCGTTCCTCGGCGGAAAAATAATGGACATACGAGATATACTCCCGCGCGGCATTGAGGCTACTTCCCTCGGAGGCCCGCTCAGCGGTTTGCATCGGATTTACGAACGGATAGAAGAAAGTCAGTCGAAGTGGGTCGCATCGACGCCCTTTCGTTGCCCTTCCGGTTGCGGTTCCTGCTGCGACGATTTCGAACCCGGTCTTCTTGAGATCGAGGCCCTCTATCTGGCCGCTTGGCTATTGCGGACGCACCGCGATCGCGTTCCCGCGATTATGGCCGGTTTTACTCACGAGCAAACCGAGCGCAAAGGCTGCGTACTCGCGAGCCCCTTAGGTGAATACCACTGCACGGTGTACGGCGGGCGTCCCCTTGTCTGCCGTTTGTTCGCATATTCCGGGGACCGCGCCAAGGACGGGAGCGCCAGATTTCGGCTCTGCTCCCGCATGACGACCGAACTCCCGCGTCAATTTGACGAAATGGCCCTTCTGGGCCATTTCGGTCTCTTGCCCCCGATCATGGCTGACCTTGCCGGCGAGGCGGACTCGCTTCTTCCCGATCAAGGGGGCGAACGGACTCCGTTGCGCCTGGTTTTGCCGCGCGCCGTCGCGAAGATTCGCCACCTGGCGGACTTGACGGACTCCTCGGCGTTTTCGATTTTCCTATCGAAAGACGATAAAGGCGACGGCGATAACGACAATCCCGGCGGAGGTCTGCCTCCGATGTCGCGGGCCGGCTAAGATTCGGTTTTGGCCCAAGCGTGACGGCCGCGTTTTAGCGCAACGGTTCGCCCCAGCGGTTTTCCATCATGATCTCATCGATCGATAGTCGCTGCTTGGCGGGACCCGATTTGTCGGCGTCCGCCGCGTACCCAAGAGCGACTAGGGCGGGGACCGGCACATCGTGTGGAATGCCTAGAGCCTTGCGGGCCATATCCGCGTCGAAGTTGCCGATATAGCAGGTTCCCAGGCCCACCGCCTCGGCGCAAAGCATCAGGTGATCAAGCGCGAGGGCGACGTCGATGGGGTAAGCTAGTTCGCCGCAGCGCATGACGCGCCGGTTGGTGATCGCGCAGGCGACGACGATGACAGGGCATTGTTTGAGGAAGGGCTGCCCGCCCGCTTCGGCGACTTCCGCGCGTAGTTTCGCGTCGGTAACCAGAATGAAGCGCCATTCCTGCGTATTGCACGCCGACGGAGCGAGCCTTACCGCGCTGAAGATTGATTCGATCTTTTCCCGTTCGACCGGTTTATCCAGATACGAGCGAACACTGCGTCGTTTGGCTATCGTCTCAAATAGATTCATATCCCCAGTGTAAGCGCCCCGCGATTGACCGGCAAGGGGCGATCGGACAGGAAGATGGCCGGCAACTACCGCGTTTTTTTGGTTTCCGCATTGACCGATTCCGCGCATCGCGCTATACCGAAAAATCAAGAGCATCGGCTCTCATTTCATTGAGGAGGAATACAGATGCGAATCGTAAAGAAAGCGCTCGCCGGGTTAGTTGCCGTCGTCGCCGTCGCTACCCTGTTCACCGCTTGCCAGAAGAAAGAAGCGCCCAAGCCCGCGGCGGCTCCCGCTCCCGTAGAGAAGAAGATCAAAGCCGGCTTCGTGTACGTCGGCCCCGTCGGCGACATGGGCTTTACCAACGCCCACGACGTCTCCCGCCAGGAATTGGTCAAAGAGCTTCCCTGGCTCGAGACTAAGATCATCGAAAGCGTTCCGGAAGGCAAAGCCGGTCCGGTCATCGCCCAGCTCGTCCAGGACGAAAAATGCGATATCGTTTTCACCGCCAGCTTCGGTTTCATGGATGAGACTATCGATGCGGGCAAGAAATTCCCGAACGCCAAGTTCGAGCACTGCTCCGGCTTCAAACGCTCCGATAACGTTGGCACCTACTTCGCCGACCTCTACCAGATGTACTACCTCACCGGCCTGATGGCCGGCGCCCTCACCAAATCCAATAAAATCGGCTATGTCGGCGCCTTCCCGATCCCGGAAGTCGTCCGCCACATCAACGCCTACGCGCTCGGCGTGAAGGCCGTCAACCCGAAAGCCAAGGTCGACGTTCGCTGGATTTCCTCCTGGTACGATCCCGCCAAGGCCCGCGAGGCCGCGTCTTCCCTGATCGCCGCCGGCGTCGACGCGCTCGCTTTTACCGAGGATTCCGCCGCGGTCGTCGAGGTTGGACAAGAGAACTGGGCTAAGGGCAAGAAGGTCTACACCTTCGGCCACTACAGCCCCATGGCCTCCCGCGGCCCTGATTCCCTCGTGTCGGGTCAGCTGGTCAACTGGACTCCCGTCTACAAGAAGATCCTGACCGATCTCCAGAAAGGCACCTGGAAATCCGAAGACTACTTCTGGCTCGCGGCCGAAAACTCGGTGGACCTCGGCGGAAAGTTCGGAGAGCCGATTAACCCCAAACACGTGGATGCTCTGAAGGCCGTCAAGGTGAAGACCGCCGACCTCGGCGAGATATCCGTATACGACCTGGTGTTCAAGCGTTGGGACCAGATGAAGCAGAAACCGGAGGCCTTTGAGCCTTTCACCGGTCCGCTCAAAGACCAGTCGGGCAAGGAACGCTACGCCGCCGGCGCCAAGGCTACCATCGCCGAACTGAACACCATCGATTATTTCTTTGATAACGTCGTCGGAAAGGTAAAATAATGCACGTGCCGGACCCACAAAAAGGTCCGGTTCGCCTATACTGAAGCGGACCTCCGAGAACTAAGCGTTTTCGGAGGTCCGTTCAATTTGAGGGGGGCGCATGGGCGGATTCGCAGGCGTACGGATGAGCGGAATCTCCAAGAGCTTCGGCGGCAACTACGCGAATCGGGATGTCGATTTCGCCGTTGCCCCGGGAGAGATCGTCGGGCTGCTCGGTGAAAATGGGGCGGGCAAGACGACGCTCATGAATGTGTTGTACGGCCTGTACCATCCCGAGGCCGGTCATATCACGCTCGGCGACCAAACGATACGCATGGACAGCCCCCGCGACGCGATCCGGCACGGCATCGGCATGGTGCATCAGCATTTTATGCTCGTGCAGAACCAATCGGTCGCGGAGAACGTAGCGCTCGGCTATGAAAAAGCTCCTTTCTTTTTTCCCCGCCGCGTCGTCTCTGAAAAATTGAAAGAGTTCGGCAAAATCTTCGGACTACAAGTCGATCCGAACGCGATGGTCTGGCAGCT
>JBAYHM010000256.1:0-6545 GCA_041666155.1 Treponemataceae bacterium | reverse complement strand
TCCTTGTCCAAGCGGCGGGAATCGTAGGGGAGACCTTTTTTCGCGCTTTTCTCACCGAGAAAAATCCAGCCCGCGCCGCGATAGGGTATTTCCAACAATTGACCTGCCATAACGCGAACCGCACGTGAAAAATCGACCTTCTCTTCTTCAGCGGCGGGCATAACCCGCGACGGGAGGTCCGGGAGGGACTTCGCGGGCATGACGACCTGTTCCTTAACGACAGCCGGAGTTTCTTTTTTCGGCTCGGCTTGCGGTTTTGCGTTCAGTTCTTTTTTCGCGGGCTTCGCGACCGGCGTTTTTGCGGAGACCGCGGGCGGAATGAGCGGCGTTGAAACCGACGGCCTCTCGGCGGCTTTATCAGCGGCTTTATCCGCTGCCTTAACGACCGGCGCGGGGACGGCCTTGGGTTCTTCGGGTAAAACAGGAGCGGCGGGAAGCGGGATATCAACAAAAGTGACAGCTTTTTCCGGTGGAGTCGCCGGAAGGGCGTCATTCTCGGCAAATGGGTTTTCAGGCTCTTCGGCGATTGGAAGCGGCTCGACAACGGCGGGGGACCGAAGACCCGAAACAAAAACCGGCTTTTCCGGAACTTCTACGGGCAATGGAGGCTTGGTTTCGACGACCGCGGGAGTCTTGGGCGACGCGACAAGTTCCGGCACGCGGTCCTGCGGTACGCCGTTTAGCGGCATGCCGCTTTGCGACGAAACAGCCTGAGGCTGAGACGACGTATCCGATACGGGGGGCGGCGTGGATTCGCACGCGAATAAAACGAGTACGACGGATATGACGATCGTCGCTGAGAACGACCGGCGGAAACCTGATTTGAACCGCATGAAAACGAGTATACCAGAAAAAAAGCGAAGAAAGGAAGCGATAAAACGAATCGAACTAAGGAACAGAGTCGAACACTTTTTTAATCGATTTTTCCGCGGCTTCATTCAAGGGCCCTTGGTCGATCATCTGCGGATTCGTCCAGAAAGGAGCCGAGTCGGAGACTGACCAAGTACTCCGCCTTTCACGCGAGAGGATGACCCTAGGAATTATTTCAGGTTCGGCGGGAAGAAACAGGTAATTCTCAGGTATCGAACGCGGAGCGAAATCCGCGGAAAGTTCCGATGCCAGAGATGATTTTTTCGCGGACCCGAAGGAACCGATAACAATATACCCCAAAACGACCAGAAGCGACAGAAGGACCAGAGCCGCGCCGATCAAATGGAGTCGATATGGGCGTAAATCCATCTATAGCGATTCCACCGCGCTCTTTCGCCGCGCCCTGATCGGGTGCAGCGTCGCTTCGTCAACCAACGAAGGATCATCGATACCCAACGGAAGTTCGGTACCTTCCTCGATCTCCACTTCTTCTTCATCGTAGGGTTCGCTTTCGGCGATAGGCTCCGGACCGGAGTTTTCATCGCTCTCAAGGCGCACGGAGATAACCTTGGTGATGCCTGAGTCTTCCATCGTGACGCCCAAGAGCGTCTTGGCTCCGGTGACGGTTTTCTTATTATGCGTAATGACGATGAACTGACTGGTGGTGCCGAACTCGCGCAAAAGCTGCACGAAGCGCAGGACGTTCGCCTCATCCAGGGCGGCGTCGATCTCGTCCAAAAGGCAGAAGGGAGACGGTTTGACCATGTAGGTGGCGAACAAGAGACCGACGGCGGTCATCGATTTTTCACCGCCGGAAAGGAGCGTGATGTTCTCAAGCTTCTTTCCCGGGGGCTGGGCGTAGATCTCAATACCGGATTCCAGCACGTGATTGGGGTCCGACAGACGCAATTCAGCCCTGCCGCCGCCGAAAAGCCGGCGGAACATGTTGTGGAAGTTCTTCTTTATCTTGTTGTAGGTGACGATGAAAAGCTCGGACGATTCGGCGCGGATTTCAGCGGTTATTCGAGCCAGGTCGTCCCGCGCCTTTTGGAGGTCGGCGAGCTGCCCGGAAAGGAAATCGTAGCGTTCTTTCGCTTCGGTGAACTCCTCGGGCGCCATAAGGTTCACCGAACCCAAGTCTTTGAGAGCGGCGCGCACGGCAGCGAGTTTTTCGCGGAGGTCCGCGGTCGGCGTCGTGATGGTGAACATCCGCTCCTCAAATTCCATGAGATCACGCGAGTGGGTTTCCCGAAAATTGTCCTGAATGTTGCGGATCTCGGTCTCGGATTGAACAAGATCGAGGTGGATTTTCTCCAAATATTGTTGCACGCGGCCTAGTTCGGCCAGACGCTTCTTTACCGATTCCTGCTTGCCCGCGACGTCTCCGTTTCTCTTGGCGATGTCCTTTTCCAACGCCGCCAGCTCATCGGACAGCTTGCGGCCGCGCCGCTCGATATCGGCGATATCAGCTTCCGCGTCTTCGATCTGCTCGGCGATCTCTTCGTAACGCTTACGGTCCAGAAACAGTTCGTCCTGGACCGTTTTGAGCAGTCCTTCCTGACCGGAAAGTTCGCGGCGGATCAGGCGCGCCTGTTCCTCGGCGGACTGGGCTTGAGTAGCCATGCGGACGCGGTTGACGCGAAGTTCTTCCAGCGTCTTGCGATATTCCTCAATTTTAAGACCCAGACCGTCGTTGGCGGAACGCAACGTGGCGATTTTTTCGCGGAGGGCGACGACCGAGTCTTTGGCGGCGCGAACTTTGGCGTCAAGGGCGCGTTTCTTGGTGATGATGCCTTCGGGCGCCAGGAATTCGTCAATGAAGGCGGGCGTGGCTTTTCGGTACGACTCAAAGAGCTCGCGGGCTTTGTCCGCGTCACGAGAAGCTTCAGCGAAAGCGGCGACCGCGCCGTCGGCGATCTTCTTGAGCTCGGCGTGACTCGGCAACGCGCCGCCGGCCTGCGCGCGCGCGACGGAATCGGCAAAATCCTTGAACAGGGCTTCGCGACCGGAAAGCAGCGTGCGAAGGCGGCCGAGCGCGGCATCCAAGGCTTCCTCCGACCGCCGCCGTTCCGAAGCGGAATAACCGACGTCTTTCAGGCGCGAATCAAGCTCGGAAACGATGTCGTCGGTGATCGCTTCCAGGTCTTTCTCAAAACCGGCGCGCTCCGCTTCCAAACGAATGATTTCGGCTTCCGCGCGGCGGGCTTCCTCATCGTTATGACTTATCTGAGCGCCGGCCGACGCGACCAGCTCCTCAAAAGAAGAAATATTTTTTTCGATGTCCTCAACGCGTTTTTTTAAGTCGCGAACGACGCCTTCCTGCTCGTCGGCATCCTCAAGCAGTTCTTCTATCTTTATTTTGACGGCTTTTTCGCGGCCTTCGTTTTGTTGAATCTTCGCTTTGGTTTCGGCGCGACGTTCGGCAAGAAGCTTTGCTTCTTTTTCCTTACCGTTTTTCTCAACCGCTAGGCCGTAGATTTGCTTCTGGTGGTCGACAAGCTTTTCTTCCATGGAGTTGACCACGTCCATGTTCTCTTCAAGCGACAGATTGATGGCATCGATTTCGTTCTTGATGGTATCGCGTTCTTTTGTTCGGGAAGCAAGATCTTCGGCGCGCCTATCGCGTTCGGTGTTGAATTGTTTGAGACGCAAAAGCTGGATATCCAGTTCATTCTGGAAAATTTCGTCACGAAAAGTTCGATACTTGATGGTCTTATCGGCCTGGATCTTTAAGGAATCGTAGGAACGCTTGACCTCGCCGAGGATGCCCTCCACTTGGCGCATATTCTCTTCGGTTTTTTCCAGTTTCCGCTCGGCTTCGGCGCCGCGCACCTTATATCTAGTGATACCGGCCGCTTCCTCAAAAAGGTAACGCCGTTCGTCGGGCTTTGAGGAGAGTACTTGGTCGATCTTACCCTGCTCCATCACCGAATACGCGGCCTTGCCGACACCGGTGTCCCAAAAAAGCTCACGGACGTCTTTCAACTTTACGGGCGTCTGATTGATGAAATATTCGCTTTCGCCGGATCGATATAAGCGCCTTTTAATCTGAATCTCGGGCATATCGATGGGAAGGAGTCCGGTCTCATTGGCCAGCGTAAGCGTAACTTCGGCTACATTGAGCGCTTTGCGGGTTTCGGTGCCGTTGAAAATAACGTCTTCCATCTTTTCGGCGCGCATAGCCTTGGACGCCTGTTCGCCGAGCACCCATTTGATGGCGTCGACGACGTTGGACTTACCGCAGCCGTTCGGGCCCAAAAGGGCGGTAATGCCGTCGGCAAACTCTACCCGCGTACGGTCGGCGAAGGATTTGAATCCGAGAATGTCCAGGCTCTTGAGGAACAACAATCGCTCCGTGGTCGGCGGCCGTCTCCGCACAGCGGGAACGCGGCGCAGCGCTTTTTCGGGATTTCGGCCTTTCCCAAAAAAGACCGACACGCCCGGGAAGGACGTGCCGATTAGTTTAACATCGCGGGCATAGGGCGGTCAATGCGCGCAGTCTAATGTGGTCGATCGCGTGAGCGATCGACCACATTAGACTGCGCGCCCGTCCGTGGGCGCGTGGCTTTCTCGTTGTGCGCCCGGAGGCGGCGCGGAGGAATCCATGCCGGGGATACAACGGTGAAATTAAGCTTATAAACTGGAGATTTTTTAAAAATATGATAAAATAGAGACAAAGGACACAAAGCATGGCCGTGTACCGATTGAGTGAATTCGCCGCGGTTCAAATCTTCGCGGCACTTTTATCGGTCGCAAACGCTTACCGACTGCACGAGCGCAGGTCGGACGGCATCCCCCCGGCATTGATCGGTGTACCCGCGTCCGCGGCGGTGTGGTGCGCAATCGCGGCAATGGAGGCGGCAGCCGTTTCTCCGGACGGAAAGTTCGTATGGGCAAAATTAGCCGTTCCGTTCGCCCTGTTGACTATGGCTTTTCTCTTGATAGCCGTCGACGGTCTAGTCGCGGCGGGCGTTTTTGAAAAAAAATGGCACATCGGCCTTCTGGTCGCGCCTATTCCAGTCATCACAGCAATCGCTTGGTCAAACGGCGCGCATGGCCTATACTGGGTTTCTTTCCATTCCGGAATAATCGGAACGAACTCCATTGTATATGAATACGGCCCTCTTTTTTCCCTCACGGTGTTATACGTCGTCATCTGCTCGGCCTTTGCCAACAGATTGCTTTTCCGAGACATCGCGGGAAGAGGGCGTGTGTACTTCGCCCGGAGTGTGATTACCGGCATTATTTCTTCTTTTCCTATTATCGCGCTCGTGATCATGATGCTCGGCTTCAATCCGTTCCCCGGCCTGAACCTTGTACCGGCGATGTTTTCCCTAAGCTCACTTGGTTTTTTCCTCGTAATAGAACGGTACAACCTTCTAAAAGCAGTTCCCATCGCCCGAGCGAAAATTCTTGAATCCTTGAGCGAATCGATATTCGTTCTTGATACCGGCGGCATTTTGATCGACTGCAATACATCGGCCATCGCGCTTCTGGAAGGAATCGGGAAAATCGCGATCGGTTCAAAACCAGTTTTTCCAAAGAATTGGGAACTAGCGCTCCAAGCGAAGACAAGCGGCGAACTACCGGAACAAGAAAAAATAATCGCCACCTCCACAAGAGAAGGGCCCAAATATTTCTCCCTCGCGACGACGGAGACTCGGAACCGTCGGAAGAGAAAAATCGGGACAATCCTCATTGTCCGCGACGTGACGGAACGCATTCGTTCCGAGGAACAGTTAAAGGTCGCGTACGGGGAATTACACCGGCAGTACGAGCAGATCGTTGCTCTGGAGAGTAATCTTCGCGAACTTTCCACACACGACAGTCTTACGGGAATCCTTAACAGGAGAGCTTACGACGAAACGATCTCTCGCGAGTTCGACCGATCCAAGCGTATAGGCCCCGCTTTGACGATCATCGTTATCGACCTTGATAAATTCAAGGAATATAATGACGCTTACGGGCATTTGGCGGGTGATTTCGTCCTGCGGGAATTTGTACGTATCGTGAGCCGCAATATTAGAACCATCGATTTCTTTTTCCGTTTTGGAGGCGATGAATTCGTCATTCTAGCCCCCGGGATGCCCTTGCGCACCGCAAAAACACGCATGGAACGAATTTTGGATGAACTCCGGGACAAACCTCTGGCGTTCGCGGGAACCGGAGACAAAGAGGTGAACGGGTCCGTTGACTTGAAGCCGTCCTTTTCCGCGGGAGCCGCGGTGCTAGAGGACGCGATAACAACGTCGGAAGCCTTTTTCGCGTTAGCGGACAGACGAGTCTATCAAGCAAAAGAGAACGGACGCGGAAGAATAGAAATCGGGGATGTCTCCGCTACGAAAACGCCCCCGACTTGCGCGTGAACAATCGTTATAGAACTTTAGAAACCTCATCTTTTACGATATCCAGCCAACGCTTGACGGCATCCACATCGCCGTCGTAGATGGCATCCGCGCAAATCCAGAGCTTGCGATCGGGAACGGTAGCCAGAATTTCCCGCGTCTGCGTCCGGATATGATCCTCGGAAGCGTTGAGAACGTCGTCCTTAGGGTGAAGCACGCGCTGAAGGGTGACGTCCGGCGCGGCGCACTCATAGGCGCGCTTCAGGTCGGTCCATGAACTGACGTGCAGCATTTGAAGCTTAGGAAGCGTTGTCAGGTCCGGAAGCAGCG
>JBAYHM010000255.1:0-6628 GCA_041666155.1 Treponemataceae bacterium | reverse complement strand
TCCATCGCCAAAAAATATACTAACCGCGGTCTTCATTTCTTCGATCTAGTGCAGGAAGGCAATATCGGCCTGATCAAGGCAGTTGAGAAATTCGAGTATAGGAAAGGTTATAAGTTCTCAACCTACGCGACTTGGTGGATTCGCCAAGCGATAACCCGTTCAATATCGGATCAAGCCCGTACTATTCGCGTGCCCGTCCATATGATTGAGCAGATCAATAAAGTTGTTCGGGAGTCCAGGCAGTTGATGCAGGTTCTCGGCAGGGAGCCTACTGACGACGAAGTCGCTGAACGACTTGGTTGGTCTACTCAGCGGGTTAAATCCGTGAAAAATGTTGCCCGCGAACCGATATCGCTTGAAACTCCGATCGGTGAAGAAGAGGATTCGCTACTCGGCGACTTTATCGAAGATAAGGATGTTGAGAATCCGGCAAATCAAACCGCATTCAAGTTGCTTCAAGAGCAGCTTCGCAGCGTTCTTTCGACCCTGCCGCCTCGAGAACAAGAAGTGCTCAAGATGCGTTTCGGTCTTGATGACGGCTATTCTTTAACTCTTGAGGAAGTAGGCCTGTATTTTAATGTCACTCGTGAACGAATTCGCCAAATTGAGGCTAAGGCACTGCGTCGGCTCCGCCATCCAAAACGCAGCCGCAAGCTGAAAGACTATCTCGATCATTAATTGATCGATCGGCGCAATATAAACGATCCGGTAAGGGGATAACCGTATGGTAATGGATGAGGTTTTCGAAAAATTACGCGCTCTTCAGGATGTGCTTTCGGAAAAAATTGCCCTTGAACGTGAAATTCAGGATATTCCGAAACTCCTGATGACTCAGGAAGAGCTTCTTGCTCGCCTAAAAAAGACGTTCATCGAAAAAAACGCGGAATACGAAGCTGCCCGAGCGCGCGTGAATCTTTTGCGCGGACAGTTGATTGACGCGGAAACCTCTCGCGAAAAAGCCGAAAAGGCAATGGATACCATTTCCACCCAGCGCGAGTATGAAGCACTTGATAAGGAAATTCGGGACGCGTCGGAGAAAGAACAACTTTATCGTAAAGAACTGCAAAAAGAAGAGCGCTTGTTCGCCGAAATGGACGAACAACAGAAACGCGATACTGCCCTTATTGAACAACAAGAAACCGAGCTAACGGAAAAACGTTCAGGAGTAGAATCCGAAATCGCTCTTAAAAACAGTGAACACAAAGAATTGAGCGAAAAAGAAAAAGATATCACTCCGGGACTGGATCCGGATGTTCTTTTCAAATTCGAGCGTATTATTCGCAGTAAACTTGGTCTGGGTATCGTCGCTATTAAGGGCGGCGTTTGTACCGGTTGTCACATGATACTCCCTTCCCAGTTCGCCAATTTGGTCCGAGCCGGTGAAGAAATTGTTTTCTGCCCATATTGCTCTCGTATTCTGTATTACCAGGAAGCCGAACAGGGCGAACAGGATTTCTTCGACGATGGAGATTCGGGTAGCCTTGCGGACCTGGATGATCTTGACGGCGAAGACGACGAGGAATACGATGAAGATGCTGAGGGTGAAGAGGGCGACGAAAAAGCCGATTTAGGCTATGATGAATGATTGTGCATTAGGAAACCCCGGTTGGGTTTCCTAATGCATTTTGCAAATCCTTCGGATTTGCGGCTGGTAATGAGAGGCGAAAACTGAAGTTTTCGCCTCTCGACTTCATTGGTTTTTGGGTGACGGGTTCGATCGTCGCTGCGTTCTTTCGGTTTACCGTGAGGACGTAGAGGAAAGTCCGGGCTCCGTAGGGTATGATGCCGGGTAACGCCCGGGCACCCGCAAGGGTGACAGATAGCGCCACAGAAAACAAACCGCCTGATTGAAAGATCAGGTAAGGGTGAAAAGGTGGGGTAAGAGCCCACCGCGCGTGCGGCAATGGACGCGGCATGGCAAGCCTCATCAGGAGCAAAATCGAGCAGCGGATGCGGATGACCCGTCCTCCGGCATTAAGCCGGTAATCCGCGGGTAGATTGCGTTGACGGTTTCGGTAACGAGGCCTCAAGATAGATGGCGATCTCGCGCTCGGAAATCCGAGTGCGTCACAGAACCCGGCTTATGAATCCGTCGCCTTTTTCTTTTCTTTAGAACAAACCCTCTGTAAGGTCTTTTCCGTTGACTTTTTAAGGTAAAAAGAGTTTAATCGCATTCATACTTATGATCGGACGTGTACGTTCCGGCTACGGCACAATTTTAATGCGACGTCGTGCGCTTTTTTCCGTCGTCGGAGTTCTCATTGTAATCATAATCGTCTTTGTGACGATTTTTATGTTGATTACTTACAAGAATGCTTCTATTGGCGGAGATTCCTCGGTTGCTCTTAAAAGTTGGAATGCCGGTAACTATGACGACGTTTATGTGATAGCTAAAAAAAATGCGGTTCAAAGTCCGTTATCATCATTTTGGCTGGTAATGCATGGCATGGCGTCCTACCAAATTGCGGTCGCACAGATTAACCAAGGTGATACTCTCAAATATATTGATGAATCAATTACCGCAATTCGCAAAGCGCTTATTATCGGTGCTGGTTCAATGGACTCAAAAGCACGTTACGTTTTGGGGAAGGCGTATTATCGTAAAGGGCCGCAATATGCTGATCAAGCGGTTGAATATTTGGAACAAGCGATCAATGCTAAATTTTCCGCCTCCGATATTTATGAGCACCTTGGTCTCGCCTATGCATCAATAAAAGAATATCGTGCTAGTGTAATCGCCTTTTCGAAAGCGCTAGGAGAAAATCCATCTGATCTTTTGTTGCTTGCGATAGCAAGGTCCTATTCGGAACTTGGAGAAAACGATCAGGCTAAGGCGTATTTGTTACGATGCGCGGAAACGTCTAAGGATGTTTCAGTTGCTGCGCAGGCTCGACTTCTGCTTGGTTTTTCTTACAAAAAACTGGGAATGAATGGAGAGGCTGAAAAAGAATATCTGGCTGTTCTTGATCAAGACGGGCGGAATGCTGACGCGTATTACGCACTTGGTGATTTATATGCCGAATCAGGT
Organism: Treponemataceae bacterium; assembly: GCA_041666155.1. Classification (GTDB taxonomy): domain Bacteria; phylum Spirochaetota; class Spirochaetia; order Treponematales; family Breznakiellaceae; genus SZUA-426. The sequence goes on along the minus strand of JBAYHM010000255.1, from coordinate 3,600 downwards.
GATGCGGTAAAAGCCAGAGCCGAATGGCGAAAGGCATTAAGAATAGATCCGACTCACGGGCCTTCGCGCTCGCGTCTCGGGATGTAATCGGAGGAAAGTCCATGGCTTTATTTAAGCTTTTTGAAAACATGTCCTCGGATATTGGAATGGATTTGGGGACGTGCAATACGCTCATCTATATCCGCGGACGTGGTATAGTAATAAATGAACCTTCCGTTGTCGCCGTAGAACGCGGGACAAAGAAAGTAGTTGCTGTCGGTGCGGAAGCCAAGCGTATGTTGTCTCGAACCCCAGGAGATATCATTGCTATCCGACCTCTCCGTGATGGGGTTATCGCTGATCTGGAAACAACCGAGAAGATGATCCGTTATTTCATCTCCAAAGTTTTACCTAGGCATTGGTTTATTAAGCCGCGCATGGTCATCGGCGTTCCTTCCTGCATTACCGAAGTTGAACGGCGGGCCGTTGAAGAAAGCGCGTACAAAGCAGGCGCTCGCGATGTAAAAGTAATTGAGGAAAGTCTCGCAGCCGCGATAGGCGCCGATATTCCGATTTTTGAACCGGCAGGTCATATGATTTGTGACATAGGCGGCGGTACTACGGAAATATCCGTTATTTCCCTCGGAGGCATGGTTGTTACCAACGCAATCCGACTTGGCGGCGACGAATTCGATGAAGCCATCATCAAACATGTTCGTAGTGTTCACAATCTGATCATCGGTGATCAAACAGCCGAACGCTTAAAAATTGAGATCGGGAACGCGTCTCCGGATAAAACGATTGAAAAAGTCGAAATCAAGGGAACGGATGCGATTACCGGCCTTCCTCGAAGACTTGATATCGATTCAGTTGAGGTCCGCGAATCACTTAAAGATCCGATTACTCAAATTATCGATGAAATCAAACGAACACTTGGTCAGACGCCGCCCGAACTTGCGGCGGATATTGTTGAGCGCGGTATCGTTATGACCGGTGGCGGGTCGCTACTCAAAGGTCTGCCGAAACTCATCGCGAAAGAAACCGGCGTCCCAGTTATCCTAGCCGAACGCCCGCTTGATTGCGTCGCGCTTGGCGCCGGAAAATATTTCGAACATGCCAGGGGCTTCGATAACACCCGCAGTATCTATGACAGCCTGAACGGATAAAAACTGTGAAGAGTACCGACGAGCGTTCTCCGCGAGGGGGGCGCCGTAACGTTGAAGCTTATGCATTTGCGTTGCTCATGATTTTTTCCTTTTCTATGCTAGTTATTTCGACACGGAGTTTTGTGCTCGACGTTAAGGAAATTGGATTTTCAATTTTCTCAGGCGCTCGGAGCGCTGTCTCGGCGATTGGTTCTTTCGGCGCAAGAACTGTTGATGCGGTTCGGGAATTATCAAACCTTCGCAAAGAATATGCCGAGTTGGTCAAGCGCATGGAATACTACGAAGTAATCCAACGCGATGCAGCTGAGATCCGAAAAGAAAATATTAGGCTGCGTGAACAGTTGGGATTTCAAGAGACTGCGCACTTCAAACAAATTCCCGCCCGAATTATCGGGCATGATCCGGATAATCTTTTTTCTGCTTTTGTGATCGACAAAGGCTCAAAACACGGTATCAAGCGAAATATGTGCGTTATCGCTTTTCAAGACGGACAGCAAGGTTTGGTTGGAAAGGTTGTACAGGTTGGCCGTTCTGATAGCCTTGTTATGCCGGTTTATGACGTTAACGCGTTTGTTTCTTCTCGATTATCAACTTCTCGATACGAGGGTATAGTTGCGGGGCAGGGGAATGCCGATAGGCCGCTTCTCATGCGGTATATAAAAAAAAGGGCTAGGGAGGAAATAAAATTCGGCGATGTCGTGACGACCAGCGGTCTCGGAAGTATTTATCCGAAGGATTTGGCCATCGGCAGAGTTTCAAAACTTGTGTTTCAAGAATATGAGACTTCGATTAATGCTGAGCTTGAAAGCGCTATAGACTTTTCCAGGCTTGAGTACGTTTTCGCCTTGGAAAAAGAACAACGTGGAGCGGAGGTTAAAAATGACTAGGACCGTCTTATGGGCCATAGCCATCTCTACCGGCGCTGCGTTGATTCAATCCACGATTCTTTCAAGGCTTTCAATACTGAACACGGTTCCGGATTTAAAGTTGGGTGTACTCGTATATGTTTCGTATGTTAATGGCGTCATGACTGGTCAAACGCTCGGTTTTTCTTCGGGTATTCTTCTTGATTTCATCTCTGCCGCACCTCTCGGCTACAACGCTTTTGTCAGGACAATCATCGGAGCATTGACCGGCCTTTTGAAAGGTACTTTTTTCCTTGACATTTTAGTTCTACCGATGGCTCTATGTGCGTCGGCGACTATCACAAAAGCGTTTATCGCCTGGATCGTTTCTATTCTTTTTGCCGGAACCGTACCGCATTATTCGCTTGCCTCTCCAATTCTTTGGACCGAAATGGCGTATAATGTGGTTACTGCTCCATTCTTATTTGCATTTTTGAATCTCTTCAAATCGGTTTTAAGACCGCGAAAGGATAACTGATGGTTACCCCCGTCGGTAGTGAACGCGAGGAACGTCCTTTTCTTCGGTTGAAAATTCTTCAGTCCCTTTTTGTAGTAATATTTTTGATTTACGCATTGCGGCTTTTCAGTATGCAAATCCTCAGTGGAGATGTGTACAGGTCTCGTGCAGAACGTATTTCGCGCCGAACAACGGTAATTCCCGCACAACGAGGCGAAATCTACGATCGAAATTATAACGTGCCAATAGTGTTGAATATTGATTCTTTCGCTATTACGGTTGTTCCAGCCGAGATACCCAAAGGACAAATCCCGACTGTATTTTCTCGGCTTTCAGATTTGCTTGGTATACCGCAAATCCAATTTGAAAAAAAGGTTCCACCTTCATTTTATCATCTTTATCAGTCGATAGAATTAGTTTCTAACGTTTCCATTGAAACGATAAGCATGCTAGCCGAACGTAGTGATGAACTTCCCGGTATTTCCTGGCAATCTAAACCAATTCGCAGCTATGTCGATACCGGAAGCCTTTCACACATTATTGGTTATGTCGGCGACATAACACGTGAGGAACTCAAAGTTCTCTATAACAAGGGTTATGAACTTGGCGATATAAACGGCAAGGCTGGAATAGAAAAACAATATGATGAGATTCTGCGCGGTAAAGTCGGGCATGAGGTTCGAGTTGTAGACGTCAGAGGCAAGAAAATTGAAGAAGGCCTTGGTAACTATGGTATCGCACCCGAAATGGGTAAAAATGTTGTACTTGCAATTGATCATAAAATTCAAACACTTGCTGAAAAAGCGTTGGGTGAGAGGATGGGTTCGGTGGTCGTGATGAAGCCGGGAACAGGTGAAATATTGGCGATGGTGTCATATCCTTGGTATGATCCGAATATTTTCAACCAATCAGGCACTGGCAATGCGTATCAGGCAATGCTTGATGATCCCAAGAAACCTTTTCTAAACCGAGCGATCCAATCAAGTTATGCCCCAGCCTCGACCTTCAAAGTTATAATGACTTCCGGTATTTTGGAAGAAAAAGCATTTTCGCCGGATAAGACCATCACCTGTAACGGCGAGATTCTCTATGG
>JBAYHM010000254.1:0-6630 GCA_041666155.1 Treponemataceae bacterium | reverse complement strand
CATGCTGACTGACAATTATATCGTTCATAGGCTTCCTATTAATCTTTATCGACACGAATGGGCTCGCGCATTATACTAACGCGGTATGGAATCCAAGGCGCCCCCTCCGCGGATCGCGCGAATCGTGCTGATGGCCTTTGCCGCGACGCTTCTTCTTAAGGTTTTCCTCGTTGACCTCATGATAGCTGAAGGACGATCGATGTTGCCGACGATACGCCCGGGAGCGGTTGTCTTGGTAAATAGGGCCGCTTATGGGCTGAGAATGCCGATTCTGAATGGGTACCTAGTAAACTGGGGACCGCCGAAAACCGGCGATATCGTTATTTTCTCGGCACCCGACGGAGTTCTTGCCGTCAAACGTTTTCAGGAATCTGTTGGAAATAACCGTTTTTTAGCAGTAGGAGATAACAGCGAGGAATCCTACGATTCCAGGCAGTACGGCTCGATAGCCGTCGATTCGATATTAGGAAAAGTAATAGGAATAAAATGACGGAAACCAACCACGACAACCCGCGCGGACGTTCCGGACTCAAAATCCGATTCATTATTTTTTGCTCCGTTTTCATTTTGGCGGGCTTCGGAACGCTTTTCATGTACGGAAAAACGATGCTCGGGTCGAGAACTGGAGCTTCTGCCGCTCCGAAATCGATAACCGAACGCGGACCCATACTCGATAGAAACGGACGAATACTCGCAATGCAAACAAAAATGGGCAATGTCACGATTTGGCGGCCTGAAATGAACGACGAGGCGGCAATAGCCCGGCGCTTGTCGGAAATACTTACGATGAAAAGCGCGGAGATAACTGAACGGATACGTTCTTCAGAGAGCGACTTTCTATATATCAAGAAGCGGGTAGACCAAACGGCGCTCAATACAATAGAAGCAGCGCGCACCGCGGGTGAACTGAAAGGAGTCGGCATTGAACCGGCTGTCGGCCGCGTGTATCCCGAAAAACGACTCGCCAGTCAATTAATCGGTTTTGTCGGCGACGACAATATCGGATTGGCGGGAATCGAATACGCGTACCAGAATTCTCTCGCTCCGTCTTCTACGGAGCAGGAGAACGGTTATGGCGACCAGGTATTCCTGACAATCGACGCGAACGCGCAGCATATCCTCGAAAAAATCGCTAGAAAATCAATGGAAGAGAACAAAGCGACCTCCGCAATGTTCATCGCCCTTGATCCGCGTACTGGAGAAATTCTAGCCTACGTAAGTCTTCCCGACTATGATCCGAATGACATCCGCGCATCGAGCGAACGCGAGTTAAGCGACACAATAGCGGTGACCGCGTATGAACCTGGTTCGGTTTTCAAGATATTTTCGATAGCGAGCGTTATGGAACTAGGCGGCATAACGGGTAATACAACCTTTACCTGCGACGGAGCGTACGAGAAGGTCACTCCTTCTGGCGAAAAAGTCACCATAAAATGCTTGGGCGCCCACGGCACGGTCAACGCGGAACAGATTATAAAATACTCCTGCAACGCGGGTGCCGCCTACGCTTCCGATCGAGTGGAATCTGAAGCCTTCGCGAAAATCCTCGAGTCCTTTGGTTTCGCCTCTAAAACCGGTTCCGGGCTGCCGGGAGAAACTCCGGGGTTCAAACGCCCGGTCGAACGTTGGTCGCTGCGGTCGAAGCAGACAATCGCGATCGGACAGGAAATCGCGGTCTCCGCCCTGCAGATGGTCCAGGCGGCAAGCGCTATCGCTAACGACGGTATTCTGGTTAAACCCCGTTTCGTCTCACGGATCGTGGGTCCTGACGGTTCGGTGAAGCAGGTATTCGAACCGGAATCGATACGCCGCGTGCTTTCGGCCGAAAACGCCCGTGCTATGCGTTCCTATATGCTCTCGGCTTCTTCGGAATCAGGCACGGGACATAGAGCGAGCGTAGAAGACATGCGGTTGGCCGTAAAAACGGGTACGGCGCAATTGATCGATCCAGCGTCCAATTCCTACTCCAAAACAGACTATATCGCAAGTTGTTTAGCTATGTTCCCGGCCGACGAGCCAAGGCTGGTGTTGTATCACGTCATAGTCAAGCCCAAAGGCGATTCGTACCTGGGCGGGCGCATCGCCGCGCCTCCGATCAGGGAAGCGGCCGAAGAGCTTGCCGACTACTTAGGCATTTTACGCGGCAAAAACCAGGTTGCGGCGCATACCGGAACGGTATCCATCCGTAGCGACAGTGATGTCGTTATCAGCGACCGCATGCCGGACCTCCGGGGCGTCTCAAAGCGAAAATTACTCCCTCTCCTTTCCCGCGAAGACCTTAGCGTAGAGATCATCGGGAACGGCTGGGTAAAACGTCAAACACCCATTCCGGGAACCCCTATCGAAAAAGGCATGGCTATACGCCTGGAGCTTGAATGAGCGATGAGCTCCGTAGTCGGAACAAAGCGATCTTACGGGAGCGCTTTCCCGGCCTTTGGGAAAAAATTGCGGAAACGATGGAGAACACTTCCTACGAACTAACTCTTGAAACGAGCTTGCGGGGGGAGCCTACTCTGCGGGCCAAGGGCTTGTGGGTGCATTCCCGCTTTGAGCCGCGAAAAGAAGCGGAGCGGCTTGCCGCGCTCGCGGAAGGAGACGGGCCGGTCGTCGTCCTTGGCTTCGGGCTGGGCTATGCGGCGGAGGCCGTAAGCGCAGATAACTCCCGCGCGGTTATCGTCGTGGAAAAAGACCCGCGTATCCTCATGCTCGCCTTTGAAGAACGGGACTTCTCGTCATTTCTTTCCCGCAGGCACCTAGCCTTCGTCGTCGGAGGATCGGCCGATGGGGTGCTTGCCGCGCTCGACTCGTTCGGCGGTAAACCGACGCTGATATCGAACCGGACGCTCAGGCAGCTCGATACGGTCTGGTACGACGAGGCCGAAAACTCAGTCCGCGCCTGGACATCCAAAGACGACGTCAATACTGCGACGCTCCAGCGGTTCGGTTCACGTTGGGTGCGAAACCTTGTGCGAAACTTGGAAGCGGTCTCCACCGTTCCGGGGATTTCTCCTTTGGCGGACAGCTGTGTCGGACTTCCGGCGATTATCGTTGCGGCAGGTCCAACGCTCGATGAAATTCTGAGCGTACTGCCGTCGATTGCCCAAAAGTGCGTGGTAATCGCGGTTGATACGGCTCTTCGCGCCGTGCTCGCCGCGGGAGTCGACCCGGACTTCGTCGTCGTCGTTGATCCGCAATATTGGAACGCTCGGCACCTGGACCGCTGCGTTTCTCGTAAAAGCGCCCTGATAACCGAATCCGCCGTGTATCCGTCGGTACTTTCCGGACATTTTTCACGAACATTTTTATGCTCGTCTTTATTTCCCCTTGGACGATTCGTGGAAAATGAAGTAGACCCCAAAGGAGAGCTCGGCGCCGGAGGATCAGTCGCGACGACCGCCTGGGATTTCGCGCGAATTCTCGGCGCTCGTCCTTTGTGGGTCGCGGGACTCGATTTATCATTTCCCGGATTGAAAACGCATTTCAAGGGCGCGCTATTCGAAGAACGCACTCATACTGACGCGCATATGATGAATCCGGGGGAACTTCGCTCTTTCAAAGCGCTCAGAGATGGTTTTCCTTTTTACGCGCAAGACGCAAGCGGAGGCGCGGTTCTTACCGACAAACGATTGGCTCTTTACGCGTCGTGGTTTGAACGCCGATTCAGACTTTTTCCCGACGCAAGCCCCATAAGCCTTTCCTCTCGCGGTTTGCGAATTGCGGGTATGCGCACGTGTACGGTGGACGAATTGACGTCCTTACCGGATTGTCGAAAAGAAATCGACGATCGGCTTAGGGAAACCTTCGCGTCGATAGATCAATTATTCGATTCACCGAGCGAACTGAAGAGGAGAGATACCGCGTTTGCAAAACGGATTGCGGAATTGGAAGGAGCCCTCGGGTGCCTGATCAATGTATCCGAAAACGCTGCGACAACGGCGTCGGCAGCGCTTCACGATCCGAAAATCGCGGAAAAAGCGTTAGCCGCTCTTGACCGCGCGAACGAACAAATCTCCGGAAGCAGCGTGAAAGAAGTCGCGGGATTCTTATTTCCTTCCGCAGAATCGCTGGAAAAAAGAATAACCATCGATCCGTCGGATCAACTGGGCCGACATTTTGAATTCTCGCGACTTTTGTACGAAAAGCTCGCGGAAAGCGCCCATTTCCACCTAACACTGTTGAAAAACAGAAAAACCCGTAAAGAGACAAGGTCTTTTCCCGATAAACATATAGTAGGCTGACAAGAACATTTCGCATTCGGGTGCGGATCCTTGTATTAGCCTCAATTTGACGGTGCGCGTAGACGTCCAGGCGCACCGTCTTTTTTTTGTCCTTCCACCCATCAAGCCTGAATGTACGTAGCTAAAAACTCCTTGAGACGGCCAAAAGCGTCCGCCAAAGTTTCTTTATCCGGCAAGAAAACAATGCGGAAATGGTTAGGTTCGGGCCAATTAAAGCCTGTTCCCTGCACCAACAGAATGCGTTTGGATTTCAACAAATCCATCACAAAACGTTCATCGTCAGCGATGGAAAAACGCTTTGCGTCAATTTTGGGAAAACAATACAGAGCTCCCTTCGGTTTTACGCACGAAAGACCAGGGATCGAATTGATCAAGTCGTAGCAAAGATCTCTCTGTTCTTTGAGACGTCCACCCGGCAGTACGAGGTCGTTGATGCTTTGGTAGCCCCCAAGCGCGGTCTGGATGGCAAACTGGGCCGGAACATTCGCGCACAAACGCATGTTGGAAAGCATCTCCAGGCCTTCCCGGTACCCCGCAGCTAGGTTCTTGTTGCCGGAGAGAACCATCCAACCGGAACGGAAACCTGCGGCTCGGTAGGCCTTGGATAGACCATTGAAACTGATAGTGAGCAATTCGGGATTGATAGTAGCCATCGTAGTATGAACGGCACCGTCGTATACGATCCGGTCATAAATTTCATCGGCGAATACTATCAGTTCATTTTCGTGGGCAATCTTGGCTATATCTTCCAGCACCGATCGTTCATAAACGGCACCGGTAGGATTATTTGGATTGATCACGACGATCGCCTTCGTGCGAGGAGACACTTTACCGCGGATATCCGCGATATCAGGGTTCCAATCCGAGCTCTCGTCACAGAGGTAATGGACTGCTCTGCCGCCGGCTAGGTTCACTGCTGCCGTCCAAAGCGGGTAGTCGGGAGCCGGAACCAATACTTCGTCGCCGGAGTCCAACAGGCCCTGCATCGCCATTACGATCAGTTCGCTGACGCCATTTCCGATGAAAATGTCGTCGACGTCGACGTCCATCACGCCTTTTTCCTGAAAATCCTGCATGATCGCTTTGCGGGCGGGAAACAAGCCTTGAGAATCGCAATATCCTTGCGCGTTCTGAAGATTAAAGATCATATCGTGGAGAATTTCGTCGGGGGCATTGAAGCCGAAGGCTGCGGGGTTACCGATATTGAGTTTAAGAATGCGAAACCCTTCGCCTTCAAGACGTTTGGCTTCTTTTAGGACGGGACCGCGGATATCGTAACAAACCTCGTCTAGTTTTGCGGATTTTTTGAAGGAACGCATGAGAAGACCTCCTCGGTCAAATTATTGCGCCGTACGCGTCAGGCGTAGAGTAGTTCAGCGGCTTCTTCAAGGGATTTGCCGAGAACGACCACGTGAATATCGGCGCGAGTGCTTTCAATTTCCTTATTCCATGCCGAACGCGTCGCGAACTTTACTTTTACGCGTTCAATGGCATTTTGTGAGGCTTTCTCGCATTCAACCGCTTTCTCAGGCACGGCTCGCGCGACCGCGGTCCGCAGGAAAGAAGCGCAAAGTGCCAACACGATCGCGTCTTTCGCCGAAACGGACAAGGGCAGAAGGACGTCACAAGCTTCTTTGAATTGTTTATTCAGCAACAGGCAAAAAGCGTAATACCATTCCACCCATTCCGGGCTTTCCGATTTTTTATCTCCGCGGTGTTCCGCAAAAAAGGCTACTGCGCTTGGAGGATCATTTTTGAGGACACGCGCAACGCCGAAAACAAGGGCATTTTTGTTCAAGAGACTGCTCTTCGCTTTCGCGATCTTTGCCTCCAACTCCACGACCGCGGACGCATCCGACAAAACCAGATGGGTGTTGGCGAGTAGTCGGACGAGCCGAGCGCTCCACCTACCCTTGCGAACAATGCGATCTTCCAGGTAATGTGCCAGGGCGGGCCAATCTTCTCTTTCCAGGAGTGAGAAGAGCTTCCAGTTGAGGCCGAAGAAGCCGTCAATCATCACGAGAACGGCAACGAGGGCTGAAGCCAATGGCCAATTCGATCGCCAGAACGTCAGCGCATACTCCCCGCCGAGCGCCATGAAGGGCATAGCGAACACAAATAGAAAAGACGCGCCGACTGCGATATTGAATAGGATGAAGACGGATTTGAATTTCAACGGAAAACTCCTATAATTGTCGAAAATGATAAAGGAAGCCGAACCTAGGGTCAACGGGGGACAAAGCGTGAATAGTTATGCAGTGAAGGATATTGTACCAGGAAGTTATTTTTCGCAGCCCGTATACCTGGACGGTCATTTCCTGCTCACCGCACCCGAGATGCCGTTTACCAAAGAAACCATGCGAGCGCTTCTCGACTGGGAATTCCGCGAAGT
>JBAYHM010000253.1:0-6660 GCA_041666155.1 Treponemataceae bacterium | reverse complement strand
CGAGGACGAACGCTGAACTGGGGGGACTTTCGATAGCTGTTCGCGAAAATGCGGCCGGAGCGACGGAGCTGCGTACTCGCGCGCTTGAATCCCAAGAAAGGATGACGGAAATAATCGATCAGACCGGTCGCGCCACCGAGGACGCGAAAAGAGGCGCTCGGACGGTAGCGGCGACCACCGTCGCCGCGGACAGCTTGGCTCACGGGCTGCGTTCTCTCAACGCGACGGCGGAGAGAGAAGCGGAAGAAGCCCGAAAAATCGGGGAGAGCCTACGCGCGATTGAGGACATCGTCGAGCGGACGCACATATTGGCGACGAACGCGTCGATAGAAGCCGCTCGCGCGGGAGAACGGGGTAAGGGTTTTGCGGTGATCGCCGCGGAGGTTCGTACGCTCGCCGCTTCCAGCCGAGAATCGTTGTCAACCATAGGCGGAGTGCTTCGCTCGGTGGCGAAGGGCATAGACGATTCCGCGTCGCTGGTTGCGGATGTTTCTTCGGCGTCGGCAAACTTGGAAGAGGCCATCGCGCAGAGTCGAACGATATTTCAAGCTATCGAAACACGGGTTGAAGAGATAGAGCGGAGTATCAAATCCTTTAATGACGTTTTTTCGCATCAGATAGAAAGCGCGACGGGCGCGGCCGCGGCGGCTAATTCCGCCGCTTTGAAAATAAACGGCTTTGAGGAAGATTACCGTGTCCGTTCCTCCGATTACCGCACGATAGCCGCTTCGGTGGAAGAGACGGAAAAGGGCGCGTCGGAGGCGCAGCGGGCGGCGCGTTTCCTTGCCCAGCTTGCCGGGTATTTGAAGGTTGGCGGAAACGAACGGAACCGCGTCCTGCAACGCTATGAAGTTGATCAAGAGTCCGGGGATCGCAAATACGGACGGAAAGCGCGAAGGGAAATCCTACTGTACAACCTGGAGGTAAGAGATCCCAAAGATGTTTCTATCGGCTATTTGGGCGATCTTTCGGCAACGGGGCTTCTGCTTCTTACGCCAAAAAAAATCACCGTCGGCGAAAAAATGTCCATAAAGATTGTGTTGCCGTTGTCGACGGAAGGTGAAAGTACTATGACGTTTACGATCCGCGCGCGGCGTTTGGAAAACGATATCGACGGCTTCATGATCGGCTGCTCGTTTGAAGATCTCGATTCCAGCGCGAGAACGCGCGTGGACTACCTCATGCGGACGCTCACGATGGGAGCGGTTACGCAAGAAGCGCCGGAGTTGCTTGAGGAAGCGGAGACGCTTGAGGAAGTGTAAACGTTGATTCTATGCGCTGCGGCACGTTATTGCCAAAATGGTAGTACGAATTTATTTCTCTAAAGGTTCTCGATGAAAAAACGCTCAGTCGCTTTGATCGTTTTGGCGCTCGCGCTCGGCGCGGGTGCCGTTTTTTGGTTCTTGGCGCAAGTCCCGCTCGTCGCTACAGATTCACCGCCATCCGGACCTCGCGGCACGGAAGCGGTTGCGCCGGCTGCGCAATCAGAGACGGATAACACCCCCTCCAAAGGTTCCGCCGCATCGGCGAAAAAAAAGACTGCCCCTGAAACGCTCAAAATAGCGTCGTACAATATTCAGTCCTTCGGCCGAACGAAAATAGGCCGGTCGGGAACCTTGAAGGTTCTGGCGAATATCGGCGCGTCGTTTGACGTGATGGCCGTTCAGGAAGTCGGCAGCAACGCTTCTTCCGCAAGCGATGAAACCGCGGATGCCGTTATGGCACTCTATGTCGCTAAAATCAATGAACATGTCGTCGGCGAATTATTCGACTACGTGCGCACCGGGCAATTCGCGCTCGTGTACCGAAAGGATCGCCTGACGGTGAACGCCTGGGGCGAGTATACAGGCGTTGAACAATTCGCTTACAAGCCGTTGATCGTTTATTTCAAGACACTTGAGGCGCCTTTTGATTTCGTTTTTATCGATGCGCATCTGCGCCCATCGCAGGCAAAAACTGAAATGAAAGCTCTGAAGCGCGTTATGGCGGAAGCCGCGGCGCTGTACGACGAAAAAGACGTGATCTGCGCGGGGGATTTTAACGCCGATGGAACGTATTACGAAGAGGGCACTTCCTCTTTTCCCGCGGATTTTACCTATCCCGAGTTCATATCCGTCATACCCAACGATGCGGACACGACTGTCGCTTCCGGATCTTTCGCCTATGACCGCATGGAATTGACATCATCGATGGCAAGCGATTTTTCCGGTAATTGGAGCGTCTTGAAACCGGCTTCACTATGGGATTTATCGTTTTGCGAAGGAACGGCGAACAACGCGGGTACCGAAAGCGCGCTCAGCGACCACTACCCGATCTGGGCGGAATTCTATACCGGTCGCGATACGGATTGAGGGCCGCTACACGAACTTATTGTAGCTCTTGAGCATAAGGAAACTTTCGGAGTTGAGTACTCCCTCGACTGAGGATAACTGTTCCGTGAGAAATCGGACGAGGCCTCGGTTTGAATCCACCAGGACCTCGACGATCAGATCATATCGCCCGGAAGCGATGGAAACGGAAAGCACATTTTCCAGTCGCGCGACTTCTTCCGCTTTGGATTCGAGCAGTCTCGATTCGGCTACGCGCATAGCGATTATAGCAAGTTGCTTGTTTTCCAAAACGTCGGGGTTGATGAGCGCTTTGATTTCCAGAATTCCCGCGTCCCGGAGCTTCTTCAGCCGGGCGCGAACCGTCCCTTCGGAAATATCGAGTTCCCGCGCGATAGTGTTGTTGGGCACATACCCTTTCTGCAGGATCTCGATGATTTTCCAGTCGGTCGCGTCCGGTTGCATACTTCCTAGATTACCGTATCGGGATCGACGTAGGCAAGGCCGAAGGCAGCGGCCACATCCTTATACACACATTTACCCCGGTACACGTTAAGCCCCCGTTTCAAGTCCGCCCTGGCCGCGCAGGCCTTTTCAGCGCCGTTTTCGGCGATCGAAAGCCCATAGGGGAGCGTGGTGCTGGTGAGCGCGATAGTGCTGGTGAGCGCGACCGCGCCGGGCATGTTCGCCACGCAATAGTGAAGAACTCCGTCAACTTCATACGTGGGCGCGTCGTGGGTTGTGGGTTTAGTCGTCTCCACGCAGCCGCCCTGGTCCACCGCCACGTCAACGATGACCGATCGTTTTTTCATAAGCGACAAGTGTTCACGTTTCACTAGGTGCGGAGCCCGGGCTCCGGGAATCAGGACGGCTCCGATAAGAAGGTCGCAATCGCGAAGTACGGAGCGAATGTTGGCTTCCGTGGAATAGAGCGTGGAGACCGCGCCTCGGAAAATGTCGTCGATATAGGCAAGTCGGTTCGGGTTGATGTCCAGCACCGTCGTGTCGGCACCGAGCCCGGCCGCCATACGCGCGGCGTTCATTCCTACCACTCCACCGCCGAGGATGGCCACTTTCCCGCGGGGAACGCCGGGAACGCCCGCAAGGAGCACGCCGCGTCCGCCGAAGGGCCGTTCCAGGAATTTCGCGCCTTCCTGTATGCTCAGGCGACCGGCGATCTCGCTCATGGGTCTCAGGCACGGTAACGTGCCGTCGTCGTGACGTATCGTTTCATAGGCGATTCCTATGACCTTCCGATCAAGAAGCGCGCGAGTTTGCGCCTCATCCGCGGCCAGGTGCAGGTAGGTGAAGAGGATCTGTCCTTCACGAAGGAGGGCGTATTCGCTTTCCAGCGGTTCCTTTACTTTCACGATCATGTCGCTTTCGGCAAAGATGTTCCGAGCGTCCTTTTCAATACGCGCGCCGGCCGCGGTGTATTGCGCGTCATCAAATCCGGCGCCGTCGCCCGCTCCGGCCTGCATGGTTACTTTGTGACCCCGTGCGACGTACGCCGCGACGCAATGAGGCGTTAATCCTACGCGATACTCGTGTTTCTTGATTTCCGTAACGCACCCAATTTTCATATTTCCCCCATAAAACTACGAAAAACGTATTATAAATTGATTATACTATATAATACGTGAATATCAAGATGAATAATGAGCTAAATGATTGATTGCCGACAAGCCTTGCGCACACGTCACGCCTTCGGTATGTTATCGATATGTCTTATCAATACTACTTGAACATCGCGTGTCCCGATCAGCCGGGACTCATCGCGTCGATTACCGGCGCCGTTGCCGAGGCGGGTGGAAACATTCTGGACCTTAACCAGCATACCGCGGTCGATTTGAACATGTTTTTTTTAAAAGCCCTGTTTGCCTTGCCCAAAGACGTGACCGACGAGGGCGACCGTGAACTGTTCGAACTCAATTTTCGAGGAAGATTCACGCCTCTGGCCGAACGTTTATCGATGACCTGGGAATTGGCGTCCAAAGACAAAAAACGCCGCGTCGCGCTCCTGGTATCCAAAACGAGCCACTGTCTGTACGAACTTTTGATCAAATATCGCGACGGAGAATTGGATTGCGAATTTCCGGTCATCGTTTCCAATCATCCGGACCTTTCGCCGATCGCCGCTCAATTCGACATCCCTTTCAAGGTCGTTGACCCTTTAAAAGGTAAAGAAGCCTGCGAAGCCGACGTCCAAGCGATTCTTGAAGACTATTCGATCGATTTAGTCGTTCTCGCGCGGTACATGCAGATTCTTTCAGGTGAATTCACCGCGCGTTGGAAAGAACGGATTATAAACATCCACCACGGCTTCTTGCCCGCGTTCAAAGGGGCAAAACCCTATCACCAGGCCTGGTTCAAAGGCGTCAAGCTCATCGGCGCGACGGCTCATTTCGCCAACGAGGACCTGGACCAAGGTCCCATCATCTCCCAGGATGTGCTCCGCGTTTCCGATTCTGCCTCAATCGCTGAATTCGTGCGGCTCGGCAAGGATATTGAGCGAAAAGTTTTGCTTGACGCTCTGTCCCTCTACCTGTCCCGTTCCGTATTTGTAAAAGAAGGCCGCACCTTCGTGCTCCGCTAACGCTGGCGGTTTAGACTCTGGTGATTCATACTATTAGGTGTATGAATTTTAGAGATTTTTTTTCTGACTCAATCAGCAAAAACTCATGGCGACTTTTTTCGATCATGGTCGCCTTGCTGATTGTTTTTCTAGGCGCGGGAATCGTTATCGGCTCTTTCAGCGAGGCCGAAAGGCGAGTAGCGGCGGATGAACTCTACCGGGCGCGTTCGTATTTTACCCAGATTTTGATTACTCGCAGGTGGAACGCTTCTTTCGGAGGCGTGTACGTATTGAAGGTTCCCGGAATAGAGTCTAATCCGTATCTGAAAAAACCAGATGTGATTCTGGCCGACGGCCGTGTTATGACGCTGCGCAATCCTGCGTTTATGACAAGGGAGCTATCGGAAATTGCGCGCCAAGATGGTCTGTTCACCTTTCATATTACCAGTTTGAAACCCATAAATCCGAAAAACACCCCGGATGAGTTCGAGCAGACCTCGTTGGAAAAGTTCGAGCGCGGCGGGGAGATAGAATCGATCAAGCTTGAAACGCGCGACGGGCGCATACGGTATCGCTATATCGCTCCGCTGATCACTGAAAAATCGTGCTTGGCGTGTCATGAAGAGCAAGGCTATAAAGAAGGCGATATTCGCGGCGGTATTTCCATCGATTTCGACGTGACCGATCTTCGCCGTAGTCTCACAGCGCAGCGGCTTACTTTCGGTCTTTTTTCGGCTTTTGCTCTGATCGTCATACTTTCGGCTGTACTGTTTCTGATACGGATTCTCCGGCGACGTCTGGATGCTTTGAACGCGCGTCTTTTGGAAATCGCGACAACCGACGAGCTGACGGGACTCGCCAATCGGCGCAGATTTATGGAATGTCTCGCCGACGAATCAGCCCGGGCGCGGCGCTACACGGAACGGTTTTGCGTCGTGATTTTGGATATCGATCATTTTAAGGCAATCAACGATGAATACGGTCACCCCGTCGGCGACGAGGTTTTGAAGGAGATCGGAAAAAGGATAGCCGACTGTATCCGCACGCCGGACGTCGCGGCACGTTACGGCGGAGAGGAGTTCTCAGTGATCATAACCGGCGCCGACGCCGCTGAAGGATTACGGGGCGCCGAGCGTATCCGGATAGCTGTTTCCCAAGCGTCCATATCAGTCGGTGAAAAGAAAATCGCCGTGACCATTTCGGGAGGTGTGGCCGCGGTCAAACAGCCGTCGCCCGAAGACGCTTTTGCCGGTACGGAGGCTTTAGCCGAAGCGGATAAAGCTTTGTACCGAGCGAAAGCAGCAGGCCGAAACCGCGTGCTTTTGGCCGAATAGGACGCGGCGCTTCTAGAAGGGCCCGAACCGGATTAATACCGCGAAGGCGAGGAACAGCGATGTGATCGCGAGGATCGCCACTTGCAGCATCGCGGTCCATCGCATCCATTTTGTGTAGCTGACGACTGTGAACGAAAGCGCGATCAATAGGAGCGCGTTCGTCGGAAAGATCATGTTGGAGAAGCCGTCGCCGAAATCGAAGGCGAGTACGGCGGTCTGCCGGGTGATGCCGACCAGATCCGCCAGAGGCGCGAGCAGCGGCATCATGAGGAACGCCTTCGCGCTTGCCGAGCCTATGAAGAAATTCATGATGAGGGTCGTCAGGTAAACCAGGAAGGCCGCGGCCATCGGTTTGGACCCGGATATCGCGGACGCTGCGTAGAACAGAATCGTGTCCATGATTTGTGCCGATACGATGACGTGT
>JBAYHM010000252.1:0-6741 GCA_041666155.1 Treponemataceae bacterium | reverse complement strand
TTGAGCAGCGTTTTGTAATCAAGGTCGGCACGGGTGGAGAGCCAGCCGGTCTCGGTGACCATGCGCTCCATGACGGGCTTGGAATAGAAATAGGAGATGAACTTCCAGGCGGCGTCTTTCTGTTTGGTCGCCTTGGGCACGAACATATTGCGGGTGATGGCGAAAGTGCTGCGTTTGACGCCCTTCGGGAGCGGCGCGGCGTCGTAGTTCAAGGTCGGCGCGGCGGTTTTCATCGTCCCGACGACCCATTGTTCGCGTTCGAACATTGCGGATTTACCTTGCGCGAAGGAATCGGAATCCTGCTTGATGTTGAAGTCGGTGACCTTGTGCTTATACAGCAAGTCGAGGTAGAGGGACAGAGCTTTGAAGCCCGCGTCGTTGTCGAAACCGTTGTGATACTTACCGGGTTTCTTCTTGCTTTCGGTCAAGATATCTCCGCCGTAGGGCATGAGGCCAAGCGCCCAGAATTTTTCGCAGGTACCGGAAGGGTTGCCGGCGAAGCGGAGGGAAATACCGGACCGGCTGATGTTGCCCTGCGCATCGCGCTTGGTAAGCTTGATCGCGTAATCGATCAGCTGGTCCATGGTATCGGGCGGCGTCTTGAAGCCGGCTTCGGCGAGCATGTCCTTGTTGTAATAGAGGATCTCGCTGTAGAAGCAGAAGGGAACGCCCATCATCTTGTCGCCGTACATGACGTCGTGCAGGTATTCCTTGTTGACTGCGGCGAGAGTCGCCTTCTTCACGCCGGCGGGAACTTCGGAGAAGAATTTGGTCGCCCAGGGGAAGGACTGGAGGCTGATGAGTTCCAGGATATCCGCGGAAGTCTTGGAGGGAATCGACATGCCCAATTTTTTGTCCAGGTCGGCCAGAGCGAAGGTCTGGACTTCGATCGTGATGTCGGGGTTCGCAGCCGTGAAATCTTTCGCGACGGATTCGTAGAATTTCTGAAGGTCGGGGTAGCCGCTCCAGAGGGTGAGCTTCACGGGTTTCGCGTCGATTGTCGCGACGCACAAGACCGCCGAAATCAGGGCAGTCAGCGCAAGAGCCGGTTTCTTCATACTATTGCTCTCCTCTCATTCTCCCCCTCCGCCGTCTCAGATCGCGTACGCGGTCCACGGGCGAAAGGGCATAGTCTTATCGTGAGGGAGGAAAAGCGATCGGCAAAGGTACGGAAGTACCGAAATCGGAGATTTGAAAAAACTCAATCTATTAAACCCTTTTCTCGGCAGTGATCGAAGAAACGCATGAGCTGGGTCCGTTTGGAGACGTTCAGTTTTCCATAAATGACGGAAAGAGAATTCTTGACGGTCTGCTCCGCGATGGAAAGGCGTTCGGCGATGTGCCGGTTATCGTAGGCAAGCGCGATCAGCTTGACGATCTGCATTTCCCTGGCGCCGAGGGAGTCAAGCAGAGCGCGCAGCTCGTCTACGCTTTGGGATTCGGGCGGCAGCGGATGTTGTTTGTCCAAGAGCGCTCCCGCCATAGCGTGGGGGATCAAACGGGTTCCGGCATGCACCGCCCGGATCGCGTCGATGAGTTCGGCGGGAGAGACGTTTTTCAGGATATAGCCGTAGGCCCCGTAGCGGAGCGCCTGGTGCACGTACAGGTCGTCGTCGAAGGTGGTCAGCATGATGAGCTTGGTTTCAGGGCGGGCCGCGTTGATCCGCCGCGCAGCCTCGACGCCGTCCATGCCGGGCATGCGTACGTCCAGGAGGACGATTTCCGGCCGCAGTTTTTCCGCAAGCGCGACGCCTTCCGCCCCATCGTAGCCGATTCCTAAGACCTGGAGGTCCCGGGTCCGCGATTCGAGCACGATTTTGAGGTTGTCCACGAAGAGGCGCTGATCGTCGACAAGAACCAAAGGTATCGCTTCCATAGCCTATCCGTTTATCGGGACCGTCGCGGTGATCCTGAAGCCGTCGGGCGGCGAATCGATGGAAAGCGTTCCGCCCAGGCGTCCGAAACGTTCGCGCATGCCGCGGATGCCTATTCCTTCCTCGACATCCGCGGTGCCGACCCCGTTGTCCAGGAGAGTCACCCGCAGGCTCTCGGACTCTACGCTGAAGGAAACATCCACCTGCGTCGCCTTTCCGTGGCTGAAAGCGTTCACTAGGCCTTCTTGGATGAAGTGGTAGAAAGAGAACTCCGCTTCCTCTCCGCAATGCGCGGGGAAATGGCCGAAATCGATCTTTACCCGCATGCCCGTCGTTTTGCCGAATACGTCCGCCAGATGCTGCACCGCGTTGAGAAAAAACGGCGAATCCTTACTCTCGCGAATAAGGTAGAGCGCGCGTCGGGTTTCCTTCATGCCCTGGCGAACCTGGGCGAGCCCCGTCTCCAACAGATCCCGCAGCTTTTCGCGGTCGGTTTCAAGGAGGTCCATTCCTGCCTCGAGTATCATTTCCAAATTGGTGAAAGTATAGCCGACCGTGTCGTGCAATTCGGCGGATAGGCGATTCCGTTCGTTGGTGGAGGATCTTTCCTCCGCCGACCGGGCGAACTCCAGGTAACCCAATTGGGCTGCCGCCAGCTTGCGCATAATGTCTTTAAGATTGTCGTTTTCCGCGCCGAAACGGCGCATCCCCGCCCGGTAGTACGCCAACAGGCACAACGCGATTGATGCGGCGACGAATACGACCGTGAAAATCGCGGCGGTCGTGATGGAATCCTCCACTCCCGATCCGGAGGCGAGAACGGAAAGAAGAAAAACGATGGAGGCCGCGGCAACTGACGCCAAGCAGAGCACGAGATTGAGCGGATGCTTTTCCCGCAAAGCTATGAGCGAGAGAAAGGAGAGCAGCAGGAACTGGCGCTCTCCGGTATGCGCGCCGAATTGGAAGGTAAGCATGAGGAAGAGAAAAAGCCAAACAGCCGCCTGGACTCTGACGCGCAGATGCGTGCGGCAGGCGGACATTCCGTACGACAGGATGAGCGACGCGATGATGAAAACGATGAATACGGCGGGTACTTCGGCGTAGCGGCCGGCAGGTAAATCGTGAAGAAAGAATAGAGCTGCCGCCGCGGCGTGCAATGCAAGCGAGGAGGCCATGGCGGGAAAAGAGGCGTTCATGTGCGATGATACTATGCCCGCGCAATTGGGACGTCAACGGCAAAGCGGAAAACATTTCCCCGCGTTATACTATCGAGCTATGGAAAGCCTTATATACGACGCGCACCCCGTACCGAGTTGGGCGCGAAAAAAGTGGACAACGCTTGACGGCGAGTGGAATTTTTCGCGCAACGGAAAAAGCGAGACCGTCGTCGTTCCTTTTTCGATCGGAACGCCCGCGTCGCGCGTCGCGTATGCGGACGGCGGCCATTTCGTCTATTCCCGCGTCTTTGATCTCCCATCGTACGATTGCGAAAAAACCCACCTCCTGCACATAGGCGCTTCGGATTACGAGACGGTTGTAGTGATCAACGGCCGAACGGTCGGCACGCATGTAGGCGGCTACGCGTCCTTTTCCTTCGATATCAGCGCGTTCGTCGGCGCGGCTGCCAATCGCCTTGAACTGCGCGTCCGCGATTCGAGAAGCATGGAACAGGTCCGCGGGAAGCAAACCTTCCTCCCCTTCCCCTTCGCGGTATGGTATACGGGAACGACCGGCGTCTGGCAGTCGGTTTGGATCGAGGAAACCGGCTCCCGTTATCTCAAACGGGCAACCTTGAGCTTCGACTTTGCGAAAAGGAACTTTATCCTGGAGGCCGTCGCCGCCTCTTCCGGGCGTAGCGGTGGAGGAGAAGAACGGCGCGGCGCGCTTAAGCTTACCGCGGAACTGGCGCCGCCTTCGGGATCACCCCTCCGTTTTGAAGCGGCGGAAAACGCGTCTATATTTACGCGGGAGTTTCCGCTAAATGGAGCGGAACTTGAACTGTGGTCGCCCGATAAGCCGACGCTCTACAAACTAACATACCGGCTTTTCTCAGGCGATACGCTCCTTGACGAAATCGAAAGTTACGCGGGCTTCAGAAGCCTCGACTGGCGCGGGAAAACGCTCCGGATAAACGGCGCCGACACAACGCTGCGCATGGCCCTCGTCCAGGGATACTACCCCGAGGGCGGCTATACGCCCTTGTCTGCCGCGGCAATGGAAGCGGATCTCGGATCGATACTGGATATGGGCTTCAACGGCATTCGCGTCCATCAAAAAATCGAGAACCCCTATTTTCAGTACCTCTGCGATCGGCTGGGGATTTTGACCACGTTCGAAATGCCGTCTTTTTACCGATCGACGAAGCGGGCGTTTGCCGCTTACGAGAGGGAATTGCGGGAAGTCATGGAGCGCGATTCCATGCACCCGTCGTGCATCATGCGGATGCTGTTCAACGAAACCTGGGGTATCTGGGGCATCTATGGACGCAAATCCACGACTCGGCGCTTCGTTTTGGACATGGTTGCGCTCGTCAAGAAACTGGACCCGACGCGGCCGGTCATAGACAACAGCGGCTGGGAACACATCGACACCGATATCGTCGACGTGCACCACTACCTCGGCTCCGCGGAACGGGCGCGAGCGTTCTACGCCAATATCCAGAGGGGCGACGAAAACACGCTTTACCGCGTTTCCGTGCCGAAAATAATCCTCTTTTATCTGCTGAATACGATCGGAAAAGAGACCCGAGCGCTCTTCCTTGACAGGGACGCGGCGAAAAACGCTTCCATCACCTTGCTCAGCGAATACGGCGGCTTCGGATGGTATAAAGCCGAAAAAGCGGCGCCGGCCATCGACATGATCGAACAGTACACGCGCGACTGTCTTGAATCGGGAATCTTCTCAGGCTACTGCCTGACTCAGCTGTACGACGTGGAGGCGGAAACGAACGGACTCCTCGCCTTTGACCGGACGCCGAAGGTGGAGAGCGCGCGCATGCGGGCGATCAACGGGATAGAGGCCGCAACCTGATACCGACCGAAAAACCGCTCACCGCCACTTCGGCTCCCCCAGCAACTCCGCGTAGATCACCGCCTTTTTCAGGGGAGGCAGTTTCTCTATCCTTTCGGTGAAAGGAGCGCGCTCTTTGGGAGCGGAGGTAGCGGCGGGAACGTACACGCGGGCGTCCGGCGTCTTCGGTTCGGACGCGCCGACTTGCATCGCCTCCGGTGCGGAGTAGGAAGAAAATGTGCCGGGGGACGATTCGAAAGATTCCATGGGCGCATGGTCGAACGCGGCCCGATAGCCGGCAACCGGCGCCGCCTTGCGGGGCGCCGGAGCCTCATCCTCGTCCGGGATCAGAGAATGCGCATCGAACTCATCGTCCGAGGAATCGACCTCTTGCCGCTTCGGACTCTCGGCGTAGCCTTTCATCGTCTGTGCGAATTTTCCGCGTTCTTCGGCGGCGGCCTTTTTCTTTTTTGCGGACGCCATTTGCAGCGCGACGAAAATCGCGATCGGAATGAACACAAAGACGTTTGATAGAATATCTTCCATCGCGTCCTACTTCCGGGTTCCTTCGTCACCGATGGACTTGCGCATATCGGTGTCGGCCTGGAGGTTCTTGAGCTTGTAGTAATCCATGACGCCGAGCTGGCCTTTCCTGAACGCTTCCGCGATGGCCAGCGGGATCTCGGCTTCCGCGAGCACAACCTTGGCCCGATTTTCAGCCACGAGCGCTATCATTTCCTGTTCTTTCGCCTGGGCGGCCGCGCGGCGTTTTTCGGCTTCCGCTTGGAACCGTCGTTTGTCCGCCTCGGCTTGGTCGGCCTGGAGTTTGGCGCCGACGTTCGCGCCGACGTCGATATCCGCGATATCGATGGAAAGAATCTCAAAGGCCGTTCCCGCGTCCAGGCCTTTGCCGAGCACGCGTTTGGAGATCTGGTCGGGATTTTCAAGAACGGATTTGTACGATTCGGAAGATCCTATCGTGGTGACGATGCCTTCGCCGACGCGAGCGATGATCGTCTCCTCGGTGGCTCCGCCGACAAGACGTTCAATGTTGGCGCGAACCGTGACGCGCGCTTTTACCTGGAGCTGGATGCCGTCCTTGGCGACCGCGTCGATCGTCTGCTTGCCCTTGGATGTGTCCGGACAATCGATCACTTTCGGGTTGACGCTCGTGCGCACGGCTTCAAGGACGTCGCGGCCGGCAAGGTCGATGGCGGCGGCGCGCTGGAAAGGCAGCGGAATGTTGGCCTTGTTCGCCGCGACCAAGGCCTGGCTCACCTTGAACACGTTGCCGCGCGCAAGGAAATGTGTTTCCAGCATGTCCGACTCAACTTCGATGCCGGCCTTGGATAGCATGATGCGCGCGTCTACGATAACGGCCGGATTCACGTGTCTGAGCCACATACCGATGAGCTTCCCCAAGCTGACGGAAGCGCCGGAAAGCATCGCGCGGAACCAGAGGCCGAAAAACTTGAAAAAAAGCAGCAAAAAACCGAGGGCGAAGAGTCCTACGACGCCAATAAGAATAAGGGGCAGTATTATTTCCATACACTGATTCTCCTTGTTATGCTTTCTCGCCGCTTGCGGCGACGATTTTAACGATGATACGGTTTCCGCGCACGCGATACACTTCCACTTCCGTGCCGGCGCTTATGTAGTCGCCGTTGGACTCCACGCTGTAACTTTGCCCGTCGATGTCCGCCCGGCCGACCGGGCGCAGCACGGAAACGGCGACTCCTCGTTTACCCAGGAGCGACGTAAGCGGAACTTCTCCGGCCTCGGACACATCGGCAAGCAACGCCGCGGCGCTTTCCGGATCAGCCGCTATGGAATCCGGAATATCCGGCCCGCCGGCCGT
>JBAYHM010000251.1:0-6752 GCA_041666155.1 Treponemataceae bacterium | reverse complement strand
CTCGGCCGATTTCCGCGGCGTTCATGGTCCTCTCGGTGCTTTCCATCCTTTTGGCGCTGAGGACGGCTCATAAGGACTCGAAGAAGGCGCGCGCGTGATCTCGGTCGGCGGCAAAGGGGATTGGCGAATCATCGAAGATCTGCTGAAAGACATTCCGATTCCCCGAATGGTTCGCTTCCGTCAGCTTTTCCCGAGGCCCGTTGTCGCCGACGTCGTCGGGGAAGTACGCAGAGGTGTCGCGGGTAGGCGGCTGCTGGAGCCGCTGAAGAAAGGCGGCACCGTGGCGATAGCCGTCGGAAGCCGCGGCATCACCAACCAGCCCCTGATCGTAAAAACGCTGGTGGAGGAAATTCGCCGCGCCGGGGGCCTTCCTTTCATCGTTCCCGCGATGGGAAGCCACGCGGGGGCGAGCGCGGAAGGACAAACAGCGATGCTTCGCGGCATGGGCTTCACGGAGGAGTACACCGGAGCCCCTATCCGGGCAACGATGGACACGGTTGAACTCGGGACGACGGCCGGCGGCATGCCGGTGCTCATGGACCGTTATGCCCATGAGGCCGACGGACTAGTCATCATCAATCGGATAAAACCGCATGTCTGTTTTCGGGGCCCGTACGAAAGCGGCTTGATGAAGATGATCACCATCGGGCTGGGCAAGCAGCGCGGCGCGGATATCGCGCACAATTTGGGCTTCGGGAAAATGCCCGAGCACATACCGGAAATCGCCCGGGCGGCCATCAAGAAAAGCAAACTGCTCTTTGCCGTCGGTTTGATTGAAAATCCTTTTCACGAAACTTGCCGCGTGGTAACGCTTCGGCCCGAAGAAATAGAAACCGAAGAACCGAAACTTTTAGCTGAAGCCCGCGAGCTATGCCCAAAGCTGCACTTCGACTCGCTGGACGCGCTCATCATCGATGAAATCGGAAAGGACATCAGCGGTTCTGGGTTTGATACCAATGTCGTGGGGCGTTACCATTCGTCCTGGATTAGCGGGGGGCCGGTCATTACCCGCCTCCTGATCCTGGATATTTCGGAAAAATCGAAGGGCAACGGGAACGGGCTCGGCATGGCGGACTTTACCACGCAAAGAGCGGCGGAAAAATTCGACTTTACCCAAACCTACCCGAACACACTGACGGCGACCCTGACCGGAGGGGTGAAAATTCCCATGGTTCTGCCGAACGACCGGCAGGCGATCCAAGCGTGCATAAAAACCTCGAATCTCTATGATTGGAATACCGCGCGGATCGTCCGCATCCGAAACACTTTGCTTCTGGATGAAATAGAAGTCTCCGAAAATATGCTTCCGTCCCTCGTCGGGGATAGCCGGTTTGAAATCGCGGGCGATCCTTTCGATCCGATCTTCAACGCCGAAGGCAATCTGTTTTAAGGAAAACGTTATGACCGCGCGCGAACGGCTATTGGCAGCCCTTTCCCACCGCGAAAGCGACCGTCTCCCAGTTGATTTAGGTGGGACGTCGACGACGACGATTACTCAAAAGGCGTATACCGCGCTCCGGTCGCATCTGGGTTTTCCTCCGGTTACGCCGCGCATTCTGAGCTTAACCGCCGGATCGATACGTCCTGACGACGACGTGCTGGAACATTTTCGCGTAGATTCGCGCGGGGTCAAACCCGGCGCGTCCGGGGGCTTTAAGGCCTCCATCGGCAAGGACGGCGAATACGAAACGTACTTTGACGAATGGGGCATCGGCTCCCGCCGCCCCATCGATTCGGGGCTCTACTTCGATCAATTCTTCAATCCATTGAAGGGCAAGGACGAGGCTTTTATACGCGGCTATCCATTTCCCCGCGGCGACGATCCCGGGCGGATCGTCGGTCTTCGGGAGGAGTGCCTGCGCCTGCGCGCGGCGGGCTATCCGGTTATTTTAAGCCAGAGTATCGGGACGGGCATTCTCCACGGCGGAACGGCCCTTTTCGGTTTTGAAGACTATTTCTGCCGGCTTTTGCTGGAGAGCGAGCTGATCGATGAGGTCAGCGAACGCATCCTGCAAGGGAAACTTTCATTTTGGGGAATGGTCCTTGATGAGATCGGAGATCTTTTGGACGTCGTAACTGAAGCGGATGACCTGGGCACCCAACGAGGGCCGTTTTTGGGCGTTGAGGATTACCGCAGACGGATCAAACCCTTTCAGGCCCGTCTTTTTTCCTTCATCAAATCCCGCGCGCCCCATATCAAAATATTTTACCATTCCTGCGGCAGCGTTATCGATTTTATACCCGATCTGATAGAAATCGGCATAGACGCCCTTAATCCCGTTCAATTGAGCGCCCTCGGCATGGACCCGGCCTTCCTCAAGCGGGAATACGGCAGGGACCTTTGCTTTTGGGGCGGCGGGGTAGATACCCAGGACGTTCTACCCCACGGAACACCGTCGGCGGTACGGGCCGAGGTTCATCGCCGGCTATCCGTTTGGATGAAAGGCGGCGGCTATATCTTTTCAACGGTGCACAATATTCAGGCCGACGTTCCGCCCGAGAATGTAGTCGCCTTGTTCGCGGCGGTGGATGATTTTCGCTAGGAACGCGGATCGGGTCAGCCGGTCGGCGCCTTAGCCGCTTGCTTGGAAAGCGTTCTGTGGTAGCTCTTCTCCAAGTGCCTCTCCATGGCCTTATATGCCGTTTCCGGATTTCCGCTCTTTATGGCTTCATAGATTTCGATGTGTTCCTCCAGCGCGTGGCGATGGTCTTCGCTGGTGCGCGGAGCGTCGCGGTAGGTTTTGACGATGGAGTCGACTATAACGGGGACCAGTCGTAAAATTACCGGATTTTTCGTTGCCTGAGCGATGCTCCGGTGGAAATCAAGCTCGATGTTCATGCCGACCTGGTTCCGGCGGACGATCTCTTCCATTTCATGGACAACGCCTTCGATACGTCGAAGGTCGTCCTCGTCCGCGTTCAGCGTCGCCAGGCGCGCGACTCCGGGTTCAATTACGAGCCGCGCCTCGATCAGGCAGAGTCGCAGATTGGGATTGAGCACGAAGTCCAAGCCCAGAGGATCGTCCACAAGCCCCGGGTTTTTGGATACGAAGGTTCCCTTTCCTCGCTGAATCTCCACGATGTTTTGCGAAATGAGCGACTTCACCGCTTCCCGAACTGTCGGCCGCGAAACCGAAAAGAGAGCGGACAATTCCATCTCGTTGGGCAGTTTTTCTCCCGGTTTCAGTTTTTCGCTTCGTATGAGGACTTTTATTTGCGCCTCGACTACCTGCGAACGTTGTTTTTCGGGTGCGATTTTTTCGTACATGTTATTGAATCATATATATAAGTTTAGAGTGCGTCTACAACATGACAACAGACGTCAGGTCTCGTCGAGTGATGACGGCGCGTCGAAAACAAGGACCGGCCGTTCGTTGTAATTGAATCCGGATTCCAAGATCTCTTTCTCTCCGGCTTTCAGTATCGTCTTTCGGATGCCGTTGTCCGGCGCTCGGTATTCCAATGTTCCAAATGTCACAACCGCGCCCTTGAACATCGTTTCTTCTACGACGACGATGCTGCTGCGCGAAGAGCGCAACTGTTCACGCAATCCAGGGAGCCGGCCGCGAAGCTTTGCGATATCCAAGCCGAGCTCGTCGAGCGAACCCTGCAACTGCGCCCAGGCAAGCTGCGCCCGCTCGTCCGCGCGGCCGTCCTGAATCAGTTTCCCAATCAGCTCGATCTGGTGCTCTATCTTGTCCCATTCCGCTTGTTTTCGTTCAATGTTCGCCGCGGTTTCCCGGTAATCGGTGAGAAGGCTGGGTTCCACGCCGATAACAAGCCGCGTCACCGCCTCATTGAAGTTGCCGAGCTTTTTGCACCAGAAACTGCCGCCCACGACAAGATCGCTCGCGATAACTTCGGATCGGCGTCCGTTCAAGACGCAATGTTTATAAGCGGTTACCCGCGAATGCATGATCGCTTCTTCCACAAAGAGGTTGCCCCGGCAAAACACCGCGCAACTTTCAATATACTTCGCGAAAAGGTCGCCACCGCAGTCAAGTATTCCTTCCCCGTTGCCGTTGATGCCGGTTTTCAAAAGGATGTTCGCGCCCGCTCTCAACGTTGCCTTTCCGACGCTGCTGCCGACCTGTATGTCACCGCCGGCCTCAACGACAAAGCCGTCGGCAATGCTTCCTTCGATCACGACCGATCCGGCAAAGCGAATGTTTCCGGTTTCATAGTTGACGTTTTTAACCATGATCACCGATTCGACGGTGACTTGCCCTTTCACCATCCGCACGTTGCCGTCGCACTCGGCATAGAGCTTGGTGCGGTCAGGGGTTAGTACTGTATTCGCTCCCGCGCTGAGCTGGACGATTTCGGAGTCGGTCGCGGCGGCGATCGTTTCGCCCGTGACCTTTCTGCCGTCAACCGCCGAGACCGGGGGGACGAGTTCCGCCAGAAGATCCTCGTTCCGGCAATTTTCTATGAAGTTCAGCTCTTTCAGGTTGATGCGGCCGAAATCCATTTCAAGGTAGGGTTTGCCCCGATTCGTGTTGAAATGATAGACGATGCGGTGGGCTCTTCCGAACACCGGCTCGACTCCTGCCGCTACCGGAACGGGTTTCCCGAAAGTCTGCCGAGCGAGCATATTTCGGATGCACTCGTGGTCGATGCCGAAGACGACGCCTGAGTTTCCCAATTTTTCCAAAACGTCGGAAAGCGTCGGGGCCGCCGCCCCTTTCTTCGGCGGAATAATGGTAACGGACGCGGACATTCCGTCCTCGGCGATATCGACGGCAATCGAGCCCTCAAGCGCCCGGCCGCCGGGCCATTCAACGAGGGCTACCGCCTCTCCGCTGCTTTCCTCGATGAGGTCTCGAATCGTTTTCGCGTTCACGCGCGGTACGCCCAACATTCTCATCCGGTTCTCTATATCTTCGGGGTATACCGGCCTTCCCGCGCCGGACGCCGGATGGACGGCGAGATGTGCCCACCCTTTGCGATAGAAGAGTTCGAATTTTCCGTTATTAGGAGTGGA
The DNA here is from genome assembly GCA_041666155.1 of Treponemataceae bacterium. GTDB lineage: Bacteria > Spirochaetota > Spirochaetia > Treponematales > Breznakiellaceae > SZUA-426. The sequence goes on along the minus strand of JBAYHM010000251.1, from coordinate 1,768 downwards.
CTTCTGCGCCATTAGTCAAAGTGTATCCCGCGCGCGCTTTGAAGGCAACGGTGTGTCGCTTTACATTCGCATACCGTCCTCGCTATTTTCCGGCGCCCGTGTAGCCGGAGCGCAACCGGTCCAATACCCGGTCGGTACGCAGAGAGCTTTCTCCGGTGCTCGGACTTTTGCCTAAGCCCAAGAGGTCGTCGGTCACCATCTGGATCAACGGTTGCTGGACGTGGGTCGGCGTCGCGAAGCTGAGAGATTGGGTGCCCTCCTCGGTAACGACCTCCACCGGTCCCGCCGCGTCCAGGACGGAAAAAGCGATCTTGCCCGCGTCGCCGTAGACGACGATCCGATCCTCATCCTTGTCCGCGCAGAAACACCAATTCCCGGTGCCGTGGACTCCCGATTCAAAAATCCAGGACCCGACGACCGTATCTTCCACCGCGTACGCGCCGGCTTGGTTGGAGGCGAAGCCCTGCGCTTCCTTGATCGGCCCTAAACAAAAGTCCAAGAGGTCAAGTCCGTGGGAACCGACGTCGAGGATGAGGCCTCCGCCCGACACTTCCGCGCGAAGGCGCCAGGGCAGTTCGCCCGATTGCCCGCCTTGCGTGAGCTTGGCTTGCATCAGCACATGTACATGGCGCACCTTGCCGATTCCGCCGTTCTGGACGAGATCTCGGATCGACCGATATTTCTCCATTCCCCGTCGGTAGTAGGCTACGAATAAGGGCACCTTGCGCGCGGCGCAAAATTCCACCGCTTCGCGGCATTCGGCGTAACTTATTCCCATGGGCTTTTCGCAGTAAACCGGCTTCCCGGCCGCGGCTGTTTTCTTGATATAGCCGACGTGGGTAGCGGGAGGCCCGGCGATATAGACGGCATCCACTTCCGGATCCCCGATGAGCTGATCCGCGTCGTCGTACCACCGGGGAACCCCATGCCGTGCGGCATAATCGGCGGCGAGAGCCCCGTCGCGTCTCATGACGGCCGTCAGCGTGGATCTTTCGGCTTTTTGAAAGCCGGGCCCGCTTTTCTTTTCCGTGACATCCCCGCAGCCGATGATTCCCCAACGAATTTGCGACATATTTTTCTCCCAGGAAAATGGTTTCGACCCTATCATAGTATAATTTTCCCGAAAAAGGTGGAACAATGCCGAGTCCCGTTGATGTTTCCAAACCCTTCAAACTTTCTCCCTCCCGCGCCTGGCGCACGTACCTGGGGGGCAAACTGCTCGACGAATTGACGGGGGAAAAGGGCGAGGACGGTCATTTTCCCGAAGAATGGATGATGTCCGTCGTTTCCGCCCGCAACGCCGGGCGCGAAACGTGGATCAACGAAGGTTTGAGCTTTGTGGTTGGCACCGATCCCCCGGTCTCGCTCAAATCGCTTATCGACGGCTCCCCGGCGGAACTCTTAGGACAATCCCACGCCGCGCGGTTCGGCGGCAATCCCGGAGTTCTGGTCAAGCTGATCGATTCGGCCGAACGCCTGACCGTGCAGGTCCATCCGGATCGACCTACCGCCCGCGCTCTCTTTCACTCCGATTTCGGCAAGACGGAATGCTGGCATATTCTCGGCGGGCGGAATGTCGGAGGGAAGGCGCCGTGCGTATATCTCGGCTTCAAACCCGGCGTTACCCGTGAAATCTGGCGGAGCTTGTTCGATTCCCAGAATATTCCGGGAATGCTGGATTGTCTCCATCATTTCAAAGCCGAGCCGGGCGACACATTCTTGATCGAAGGCGGTGTTCCGCACGCCATAGGCGCCGGCTGTTTTTTGG
>JBAYHM010000250.1:0-6799 GCA_041666155.1 Treponemataceae bacterium | reverse complement strand
CAGGCAGATGAAGCCCGCGAACGACGAACCGAGCCACGGGACGCGCGCAAGGCTGAAAGAGAACGAGGCGGGGCCTATCGCGGGAGCGAACTCAGTCGTCTGTATCCAAATCCAGGACGAGGGCATCGACTTTCCCCAGTCTTTTTCGATGTAGCCGCGGCCGCCGTCGAAGGATTGCGTTTCTTTGTCAAAGGTCACTGAACCGGTCACCTCGTGGTGCATGCTCGCGATTCCGTGGTAGCACTCAAGGAAGGGCGTAAACCCATAAGGCCCCATCACACCGGGCCGAAAGAGGCTCGTACGCGGCGGAACATTCCCCGAATAGCGCAGATTGGCGCGAATGGCGCCGATCTTATCAGCAAGGTCCAGATCCATGCCGCTCAAGGAAAACCGGTTCGCGCCTATGCGGATTTCGAAGGGAGTATCGGAGTATGAAAAATCCGTATAGGGAAAACTGAAGAAGCGCGAGGCTTGGCCGGTTCCGCCGATTGTCTGAATAAAAGCGCCGGCTCCTTCGGCCGAGCGGGAAATCCCGGGAATCGCGGAGAAAGTGCGCGCGTTGGCGTTTCCACCCGAGACTTGTTTAAAGTACCAACCTTCAAAATAAGGCGTTTTCTTTCCGGGGCCTTGAAAGAGTATGGGTTTTAAAATCCTGAAATATCTCCATACCATTGATTTCAGTGTCGGTCGCTTGATTCCCGGCGTCAAGGCTTGAATCGGTCTATCCACGCCCGCAATGGCCGAAAAGGGCGGTCCGGAGTATAATTGAACGCAATCAGGAAGCATAATGAAAAAACCAACACTTATCGTACTTTTCGCTTATTTCGCGGTTTCGCTTTCAGCGCAGTCTTTCCGGCCGTTTACCGACCTCCGTGTCATCGAGACGAAGCGTTTCGATATCGTGTTTTCCGAAAGATCGCGTCGGACGGCGGAATACCTCGCCACTTTCGCCGACGCGTGCTACGAGCGCGTTTCCTCACTGCTGGACATCAAGGTACGAAGTCGGATACCGGTGACGATCACGCCGGACTCCGATGCGTTCAACGGGTATATGAACCCGATTCCCTATCCGCACATTGTGCTCTTCGATACGCCTATGGACCCGGAGTGGACGACTTTTCGCGACTCACTTGAAGGTATTTTTCTTCACGAGCTTACCCACGCCGTCTCGATGAGTTCCCGCGGTCCGTTTGCGGAGTTCTTCGCGGGTTTGTTCGGCGGCTGGGTGATGCCGGCCGCGATGACGGCCCCGTATTTCATGGTGGAAGGCGTCACCGTCAGCTTTGAAAGCTTGGACGGCTTTGGCCGCGCAAACGATCCTCTGATCAAGGAACGCTTGGCGCAAGCGATACGGGACGGAAATTTTCTCACGCCCTTCCAGGCCGCGGGCGTCTACGACAAACCGGGTGGAAGCCCGTACCATTACGGCGGCCTCTTTTCCGCCTACATCCAGAAACGCTGGGGCATGGAGACGTACGCGCGCTTGTGGAAAGCGATGGGAACCCGTTTTCCGATATCGATCGATTTTTATAATCACGGCTTCTTCCGAATTTTCCGCGACGTCTGCGGCGTCGACTTCGGCGAGGTTTGGGCTGATTTCGCGGCGGAACTGACCGTTGTCGGTCTTGAGGACAATAAAGCGAATCGCCTTGTCGGCGGCGAGCTTTTATTCGATTCTCTCGTGTCGGGCGGCGGTAGGCTTTTCTTCGCCGATACGGTCAAGTACGAGGTTTCCGCCTACGATCCGGCGAATGGGCGTACGGTCCGGATTGCGCAGATAGACGCGACCGCGACCGATATCGATGTCTCCGCGGACGGGAAACTGCTTCTGGTCGCTTCCTACCGTTTAGAGGATTCGCTCGCGACGGCAATCGTAAACGAGTTTGATACGGCCTCCGGCACGCGGACTGCGCGTTTCTGGAAAGGCATCTATAAACCGCGTTATTTTCGCGATGGAATTGTCGGTATCGCCTCCGACCGGTACACGAACCGGATCGTTACTCGCGACGCGTTGGGAAAAGAGACGCTCCTGCTTGCGGGTGACGCCGAACGGGTCTATTCGGCGCCCGCGCCTATTGATGAAAACCGGATCGCGTTCATCGTCGCGGAAAAAGGCCTGCGCAGAATCGGCGTACACGATCTGCGGACGAAGCGTACGGTGCTGATAAGGACCGACCTTCCCGATGACGTGGAACGGTTCCGCTACGCGCGGGACTTGCGCGCCGTCGGCGGTAAGCTTTATTTTTCCTATACGACCGGGAAAGGGTTTTATAAACTTGCCGTCGTAGATGAGTCCGGCGTCGTCTTTTCCGAGCGCGACTTCTCGGGCGGTATTTTCTCCGCCGCGGAAGCGGGCGGCGCTTTGTATTATCGCGGCGCGTTTTCCACCTGGGATGCCGTGCTCCGGTTCCCCGAAAAGGCTGATGGGATTACGGGTACGCGCGCGACGATAACCGTTGCGGACCAAGCGCCGTTGTCCGATTCCCGGTCTCTCGTCGTCGGTCCTCCCGCCGCTTCCGGTATCTCCGAGCGCTCGTTCGCGGAACGAACGTTCGCGGAACGACAATTCTCCGGCCTATCCTATCTAAATCCGTTTCGATTTTGGCTCCCCTATCCTTTGATCAGGACCGAAGGACAAGGTCTCCGTTTCGACGGGGGCGGTTTCCTTTCGTACCTGAGCGATCCCACGGACACGGATACCGTTATTCTCACGGCCGGTTATGATCGAGTGGGGAATATGGGTTTCGCAAGCTTGCAGTGGACTTCTTACGGTTTCGGTGTTCCGTTCGCGTTGAATGTTTCCGACAGTATAGAATTCGAAACCGGCTCGGGTGACTCGCAATCCTACCGAGCTTCCCGGGCCGGGTTATCGGTTTCGTACAGTCGCGGCCTCGGCGATGAGCGGAACCGCTTTTCCCTCGGCGCCTCAGCCTCCGCCGTTGCCTTCGCGCTGGACCCGAAAGACGGATCCAGCGCGTACGCGTGGCGCTATGATGCTCCCGTCTACGCGCTTGGCATTTCCGCCAAGGTTTCGAATCTCTACCGCCCGACGTGGCGCTTGTTCGGTTCCGGCGCCGATCTTGCGGCGTACGGGTATCTGAGTCTGCCATCCGCGACTTATCGCGGTGAAACGGTTTTTCGCGCCGCGATCGAACCTCTTTTTCCCCTCCGCGTGACGGCGTACGCCGCGTATGACGAGGCCGGCATGTCGCTTGACGGTACTTCGGTGACCTACGGGACCGCTTCCTTCGAAGGTTTGAGCGAGTACGCGGCGGAGGCCGCATCCACCTTGCCGTGGATGGCCGGCGGCAGCGCGGAAGTGAGCGTAATCAGCCTGGAAACGCAGGGCAATTTTACTCACCTTTACTTCAACCGCGTGTTCGCCGTAGCGTCTTGGCGCGGGGCTGGATACGGGGCGGAAGACGGGCCGCGTTTCGTTCATTCCTTGGTTCTGAAGACCGGCGCGGTAATATCGGGGATCCCGGTCGCCTCGATACCGCTGCGGTTTTCTCCGTACCTTTGGGCCGCTTGGAAATTGTCCGATCTGAACGACGGCAATCCGGCAAATGATTACGCGTTCGGTTTTTTGTTTTCTTTGACCTGGTGAGGCGCGCGACCTTCCCAAGTCGCCAGGGATACGCCCAGTAACACCGCCGCGGAGCCCGCCCATTGGAGAAAGGTAAGGCGGTCGCCAAGGATAAAATAACCGGCGACAACGGTGATGACGGGGATGAGGTTGACGAATACCGTCGCTGCGCCGACGCCCAGGGTTTCCAGCGCGCGCGCGTAGAACCAGTAGCCGAGCGCCGAGCAGAAGATACCCAGATACGCGACGTGGAGAGCTATGGAAAGATCGATGCGACCCCACCGGGGCAGTTCCCTGAAAACGAAAGGTAAAAAACCGATCAGGCCGAATACGGACTGCCAAAAGACGATATAGATGCGCGACCTTCGCGCGAACAGCGGCCGGGTCAGGAAACAGTAGAGCACCCAGCTTGCCGCCGCGCCGGTCATGAACAGGTATCCCGTCCCTTCCCCTGAAACCGCGATGGCGGCTCCGGCGACAAGCCAGACGCCGATCACCGATAAAGCGGCTCCCATCCACCGGCGTTTTGCGATACGCCCCCCGAAGACCGCGCGCTCGGCCACCATGGAAATAACCGGGATCGTCCCGATGATGACCGATGCCTCGGACGCGCTCACCAGGAGTACGCCGTTGTTTTCAAAGAAAAAATACGAGGTGACTCCGGCCAGACCAGCGCCGATGAGGTGGGGAAGGTCCCGCGTCTCAAGCCTTTCTTTCGGGGAAGTTTTCCGTTTGACGAACCAAAGGAAAACCACGGCTAGTACGAAGCGGACGGCGCCCAGGCTCATGGGAGGCAATACTACGACGGCAATCTTGATTGAAATGAAGGAAAAGCCCCAGAAAACAACCGCGAAGATGATGGCGATGAGCGCGGAGCGTCGTTCGGTCATAGCTTGCCCGCGGCGGCGGCCTCGGCTGAACGCAACATGCTCCTGAGCGCGTCGCTTTTCACCGCCTTATCGGCGCTTTCCAGGAATTCATCCATGCGCGGGTGTCCTTCCGCCTTGTAGACGGCTGCCTGAATGCCCATTTCCAGCCTATCAAGCTCGCGAACGAAGCGCGCTTCACGGCTAGTTTCCGCCTCAAACTCTTCCCAGAGGGATCGGAGCATCGTCGCTGTTCCATTCTCCAAATCCGCGATCACGCGTTCCATAGATTCCCGTTCTCTGCGGGATTTTTCTTCTTTTGAGACTCCGTCCACCGGTGTGATGTCTCCCGCGTAGACTTCTCCCAACTCGTGAACGACGGCCAGAAGTACGGCGCGGCCGCGGTCGAAAGGGAAGCCGGCCGCTTCCGCCGCCGAAGGAGCGGTGAGGGCCAATAACGCGACGCCGAAGCTGTGGTCGGCGACCGATTCGCAGTTCGCTTCGCTCACACCGCGTTTGAGCCAGCCCTGACGGAAAAGTCGTTTCAGGTGCATTGCCTGCAGATACGCACCGAGGAATGGGTTGGACGGCGTGGGAAGCGCCTCTATGGGGTTCGGGCCTTTGACTCGCATGGCCGGGAGTATAGCGCGCCGGTCCTTCCTCGTGGTAGAACTAAGGTGTAAGAATGCGACTTTTTTCGAGGAGTATTACGAATATGGATACTTGTCCCTGCGGTACCGGTCGTCCCTACGCTGATTGTTGCGGCCCCTTTATTTCCGGCGCCAAGAAAGCTCCGACCGCCGAAGCCCTCATGCGAAGCCGGTATACCGCTTACGCTACCCACGCCATCGATTACATCGTTGATACCTGCGTAAGCGGGGGAAATAGAGATATCGATATCGAGCAGACCAAGCGTTGGAGCGAAAAATCCACCTGGCTCGGTCTCAAAGTTGTTTCAACCTCAAAAGGCGGGCCGACCGACGACACGGGCAACGTTGAATTCATCGCGTCCTACGTTATGGACGGACTCAAGGATCAGCACCGGGAAAAGGCCTCTTTCAAAAAGGTCGATGGAGCGTGGCTCTACGACGACGGCGAAATCGTTCCGACTACCATCGTGCGGTCAGCTCCCAAAACGGGCCGAAACGATCCCTGTCCCTGCGGCAGCGGCAAGAATTACAAACACTGTTGCGGAAAAGGGGCGTGATCCTGTTTCGGCGAATAATCGCAATTCTGGCTTGCGTTCTCGCGGGGCAGGTTTGCGGTGTCTTTGCCCAGTCCCCTTCAAGGAATGCTCGTTCATATTGGGACGCGGCCGTCGCCTTCGTTGTCGAAGGCAACAAATATCTTCCCGGACGAATGGAAACCCTTATGGAGGAACTGGATTGGCAGGGCCTCGTCGTAACGTCCGAGCGGTCGATTTTCTCTCTATCCTACGGCGGAGAGGATGTTCATAAACCTAAGGAAGCTCTTCTATACGCCGAGAAAAACGGTAAGGACATCACCGAAGAACGGCGGCGCAACCCCGCCACGCCCCCGCCTTCGCGCGAGGACGAGGGATCGTCGGCTACACCGCTGGATCCGGCTTATCAAATCGGACTTGAGCTTCTATCCATGAGCCGTCAGGTCCTGGACGGGCGCTCGGTGATGGAAATTTCCTTTGAACAACCGGTCGGGAAGCGGACATACCGGGGCGCGGTGCGCGTTGACGCGGCAACAGGTTTACCCATCGACGCGATCTACGGTTTCAAGAAATTGCCCCCCTTTGTGGAGGACATGGAAACCCGCATAGCCTATCGGGTAATACAAAAACCGAGCGCGGAAGCGACGGCCGGCGTAGTCGTGGACGCGGTACGCTTCAGGGCGGTAGCTACCTTCATCATAGTGAAGAAACGCGTTCGCGGAGAACTGCGTTTCCTTGACCACGTGAAAAGAACCTAGTCTAAACCTTACTCTTCGCTTCCTTCCGCTATCTTACGCAGTTGCATCGACGCGATCTTCGCGTTGGCGATGACCGAGGGTCCGGAAACGCAGCCGCCTTGGCACGCCATGACTTCCAAGAGATTTCCTTCCAGCTTCGTCGCGTCCGTACAGGCGGCGTAAGCTTTCAGTTTTTTCATCCCTTCTTTGTTCAGGCCGTCGATCGAATCCGCGCGCAAGTCGATTCCCTGCGGTACGAAGCGGGCCACCGCGCTCGCCACGCCGCCCGACCAAGGGAAGCTGCGGCCGCCGACCTTCGCCGGACGGAGTACCGGATTGTCAGGCATTTCCGATACATCGATATCCATAGCCACGAAGAGGGCTCCTAGTTCTTCCGCTGATAGCACGTAATCGACCAAGGGATTAT
>JBAYHM010000249.1:0-6858 GCA_041666155.1 Treponemataceae bacterium | reverse complement strand
CGGATTTGGCTCGGTATAAGGCTTGGTCTGCTCGATTGAGGGCGGTTTCCACTCGTTGATCGGAGACATCGAACCAAGATATACCGATGGAAATCGTAACGTTGATAGGATTCTCATGGGAGTCGGCGTTGACCGGAAAAAGGTGTTGCGCTATTACTTGGTTTAGTTTAGCGGCAAAATTTAGGGCATTTTCGGGATTGATTCCGTCGGCGATCAACAGGAACTCTTCACCGCCCCAACGGAAAAGATGGTCGGTGGATCGTAAAGTTTGAGCGATCTGGTCCGTCACGGCTTTGAGAACGATATCCCCGGTCTCATGGCCCCAGGTATCGTTCACTTTTTTAAAATTATCGATGTCGAAAAAGACCAAAGCCGGGTTGCTCAAACTCAGTTGAAAGCGTTTAAAGGCCTCGTTCAAATACACTTCACTGATCCGGCGGTTGAAGGTACCGGTCAGGGGATCTTTGTTGGATTCTTCACGCATAGACCGGCCGGCGCGCTGCATATACCACTTTTCAAGGACGGAAAGAACAATGAGTCCCGCCAGGAAAAGGAGTAACAGACTGACCACGGCGATCGTAAGGACCAGGGTATTCAGCCTACCGCTGGTTTTTTCGGCAATGTTGATATACGTCTGGATATCAGGCAGGTGGATACCCATGGCGATTATCCAATTGTAGTCTTTGTACAGAGCGGCATAGGTCAGCTTTTCAGCAATCTCGGAGCTGTTCTATCGCTTGAACCAGTATGTTGAAAAGACCTCGCCGTCCTTCTTGATGCCTTGCAGTTCAGTCAAATAGGGCATATTGCCTTTTAAATCCTGTATCGAGGTGGACAGCGTTATCCCTTCGGTATCGCGCAGATTGGGATGGATGCGCCGAACGGCATATTTTTCGCCGCCCGTCCAGTTAACGATTTCGTTGACCCATATATAGGCATCGTTTTCAAACGTCTTATTGTGCAGGGAAGTCGTCATCGCGGCCTTAGTCAGCAGATCGACCTTGGTTTCGTCGTACCCCAGAGCCCGAAACCGAGAGCGGTGCTCATCAATGTCGCGCATCACATTATGAACAGTGTCTTTCAGGAAGGTTTTTTTGATTGCATAGATCTGTTTGTGGATTTCAGAAGCCTGAGCTTGCCGGGCATTAGTGATGGACCAAACCGACAGACCAATGCTCAGGACGCACAGAACCATCATAAATGACAATAAGAGTCGATAATACTGACGCCTGACGGCATCCAAGCCACTATTCCAGATCGGCATGTAAGCGTTATAGATTTTTTTGACTTTTTTGTCAAATAATCGGACTGGTTCTTACTTAGCAAAACGCCGGTCATGACGTTTTCCGGCAGGGGGCCCGCCTCGGCGAATCCCCATGGTTCGCGTCCCTCAGCCTCCGGCTGAGTCCGAAGGGAATGGATCGAAGCGCGGCCAGACGGCCGCGCGGCGGAATCGGCCAGTAGGGGTGCCCATGGATGGGCACCGCATATACGGCGCGCGGAACGGGAACGTTCCGCGCCGGCATGGATGCCGCGCTCACCACGGGGATTTGCCGGGCGCCCCTGCTGCCGCAATGGCGAACCGGTATTTCCCGTTTCAGTGCCGGGCTGCGTTCACCCCATTAATAATTATCCATCCTGGCGATCAGGTTCACGAAGAACACGCCGCCGGTATACGGCCGATCGGGCAGAGTGCTGAAGCCGAACTGGAGGAATCTACCCTGGTGCGCCACGCTGAAATAATTCGAGTTGCTCGGTTCGCGCTCGTACAAATATCCGCCGGTCAGGGCAGCTCCCGCAAGACGATATACGCTGTAACTGGTCGCGAGGTCCGCATAACTCAGTTGAGACTGCGTATTGTGCGCGGTAATACTTGTGGAAGTCAGCGGACTGGTCCACACGGTGTTGGAGGTGGTCCAAATGTAGCCGTTCACGGTGCTGGTGGCGAAGGACGCCGATTTCGAATAACCGATGTCCAGCGGTTGCTGGCCAGTGAGACTCCACGTCGTCCAGTTTGTGTTGATCGTATCCAGGAGCCTGGTACCGCCGAACCCCATACCTACGATACCACGCGTCGAGCCTCCGACGAGGTTATGCGTCTGGAAAGAATTGCCGTATAGGCTAGTCCCCGGAGTGACAATCGTCGGGTCGCCGTAGATGATGTTCCGGTAGTAAGCCTCAGTCGTCGTGCCGGAGACAAAAGTAGTGGCTACCATACTCTCCGGAATGAGGATGACCGACCACGTTGGCTGTGTCCCGGTGATGGTTGCCGGGTACGCGGACGGGAGGCTCGTCATCAGTCTCGACTTGATCGCCTGCGCCAGGGCAGTATCGGTGGAATCGTTGGCGTCGTAGATGATGGTCACGTTTGCGCTCCAACCGGGCACCGCGACAGGGCTATAGGGTCCCCAATTGCCAGTGGAGGAATTGTAGACGCGAACGAAGAAGTAGCGAAGTTCACCGACCGGGGAGGGCACATAAGCCGCGATGTCGGTCCCGTAAGTACCCGTCCAGAATCCAGGTATGGTATCCACGGGGTCCGCGTTGTTGGGATTAGCGGTCGCATTAGTCGTCGAATAAAAATAGTATTGGTTGGTACCCGCCGGCTGCTGTATTGTCGAAGCGTATACATAAGTATTCCCGTTAGAGTAATACCCCTTCATTGCGTACTTCGGCGTCGGGACTTCAAGCGTGATCGAATCGTAGACCCACCCTGATGTATTACCCGCGACGTCAGAAATTTTAACGTAGACGGAATGCGTGCCCGCGTTGGGCGTAAACGGCCAATCCACTGTCACGATTACCGGACTTCCGCTCAAAGCCTTCCAGGTGCCGTAAGCCCCGTTGTAGTAGAGCTGGTACTGGTAGAGACCCGAACCGCCCGTGTCGCTTGAGGTGATGGTGATCTCCGACTGCAGAGACGGAGTCGTCGCCGCTCCGGCGTTCAAGGCGAGAGTTCCGATGACCGGCGCAGTCAGATCCACGCCGATCGTATCGGTTGCGGCTGAGACAACTTCGTTGCCGGCCCTGTCCCGCACCTTGATCCAGACCTGCTTGGAGCCTTCGACGGTCGGGTTGAGCGTTGCCCACCCGGTCCGCGCGGCGGAGTAGGTCTCCCAGGCCGAGAACCCTGCCGTCCCGCTTGTGTTGGAGACGCTCAGCTGCCAGACGCCGCTGGATGCGTCGCTCGCGGTAGAGTTGAGCGTGACCGTTCCATTGTTGGTCCAGGCGGCGCCGCTGTTGATGGAGAGCGAGGCCGAAGGCACAACGTTGTCGTAGATGATCGTGTCGACGATGTTCGTGGACACGTTGCCCGCCTTGTCGTCGATCTGGCACAATACGTAGTAGGTGGAGCCGACCGAGTAGGACAGTGTGAGGCCGGTCTTGGAAGTCGTATACGATTCCCAGGTCGACCAGGTCGACCCGTTGTTGGTGCTGAAGCGCATCCGGTTCACGCCCGAAAGCGTATCGGAACCGGACACCGAGAGGCTCACTCCGCTCAACACGTTCGTGTAGGCGTTGGAACCGTCGCCGGTTCCGATGATGGTGATCGTCCCCGTCGGAACAGCAGTGTCGAGAATGATGGTGTCGGTGACGGTGGCGACATTGCCGCTTGCCTTTCGGTACTGACCATAAACAGTCTTAGTTCCATCACCTGCCGCCAATACCCAGCCATTGGTATAGGTCGCAACATAAGCCACCCACCCAGACCAGGTTGTTCCATCATTACTGAAGCGCATATCAACAACGTCGGAGAAGGTACTATTAATAGTGACAGTCGCGGTTTTCGTATAGGTCGCATTTGAGGAGATTACAAAACTGCCGGAAGGCGGTGTTAAATCCAGATAAATCGAATCAGAAGCCGCTGCGGTAGTAATATTGCCCGCTGCATCCCGTAATTTAGCATAAACGTTTTTTGTTTCCTGGCCTTCAGTAAGAGTCCAGGTTACCGAGGCAGCGTAGGGGATCCACGTCGGGTTCGCAAAGCCCGGATCGTTGTCCAGCCCGATATGGGTGATCGTACCACCGCTCGCGTCTGCGGCTCCGCTAATTGCGATAGTCACAGCCGTGGTGTTAGTGGACGCAGCCCCGCCGTTGATGCTGATGCCGGTCAGCGTCGGCGCCGTTGTGTCGTAGCGAATCGTACTGCTAACGGTACTGGAGTTTGTTAGCTTATCCAGTACCGTAAAGTTGATCGCTTTATTACCTTCCCCCGCAGAGAGGGTGAAGGTAAAAGCTGAAGCCGCGGGAGTAGACGAATCAAAGGCACCTGATGTTATTGTACCCGAATTCCCCGCCGAAGAGGACCACGCGCCGTCTGCCACGCCGCTGGAAACGAGCTGGACTACGTCAACACCACTTCCCGCCCCGTCGCTCAGGGTGAGGCTGACCGTGACGGACGTGGAGTTGGTCGCGACGACGGTCCCGCCGTTGACGGTGCCCGTCGGAGCGGTCTTGTCCAGGTAGATCGAATCGGAAACCGCGCTCGCCATCGCGTTCCCGACCGCGTCCATAAACTTCACGTAGACGGTCTTTGCCCCGTCCCCGGCCGCAAGGCTCCAGTTGGTTCTAGTAGTCGTGTAGCCTTCCCAGATCGCGCCCGCAAACGAGGAGTCGTTGGAGATCATCATCTGACCACCCACCATGCCCGATCCGTCCTTGGTGCCGATCGGGGGATCGACGGCGGAGAGAGTAAGAGTGACCTCCTGATTCTTTGTAAACTCGATTCCGCCCTCTATCGTAACCGTGCCGCTCGGCGGCGTGATGTCCAAAATGATGGACCTGGACACGGGATCGGGCGTTTCGTTTCCGATCTGGTCGGTGAACTTCATGTTGATGGTCTTGTCACCCTCATTGGGGCTCAAGGTCCAGGGGACCGTTGGCTCGAAGTCCCGGTACAGGTCGGCGTAGGCGGATTCGTCGTATATCCGAATAGTGGTTATTTCGGAATCGTCGTCCGCGGAGATACTGTTGAGCGTGACTTCGCGGGTCTTCGTGTACTGGGCGACGCCGTCGTTGATAATGAAAGTCCCGGCGGCAGGCGGCTCGTTGTCGAAGGTGTTGCCGGTCTTGAAAGCGGAGGTATAATTTTCTATCAGGGCGACCCCGTCGGTATCCTTGATTTCGGAGGTGGCCGTGATGACATAGGTTTTGTACGCGTTGAGCGGGCTGTTAGGAGCGAATCGAACCATGTTGGCCGTCACGGTATACTGCCCGCCGAGGCTTGGTCCCGATCCGTTTTCGGTGATCGTCAAAGAGGTAGCGCTGACCGTCGCGGGGTCGACGTTCTTGGAGAAAATGACCGTAACGCGGGAGTTCTTCGGGATGCTCGCGCCGATGGGAGTAGAATAGAGGACTTTCGGCTTCACGATAAAAACCGGCTTGATATTTACGTCGCCGCCGGTGACGGTCACTCTCGTGGCCGCGAGAGCCGCGTTTTCAAAAACCACGTTTCCCGTTCCGCTGGTTTTAGTCCAGCTGGTGAAAGCATGGGTAGCGAATGGAGTCGTGCTTATATCGATCGGTATGCCCTCTTTTGCGGATTGCGCACCGGTGGGCGTAGATATCCCGTTCGCGTCCGACTCTATCGTCAGAGTTAGAATACGCGCGGTCGCGACTTTTACATCGTCCTTGAGTTTCGCCTTCAAATCCTGATCGGAAAAAAGGTTCGGACACGAAATTGAGCTGACGGCCAACACCGCGAGCGCTGAAAACAATGCGACCGACTTAGCTCGTTTTCGCATAAAAACTCCCTTATTCCTCATTCCAGGCGGCTCGGCCGATGCGTTCGGTTGCGGAGGATGCTCTGGCGGCGCCCTCGGTCCGTGAGACTAAGTAGGAATACTGGCCCGCCAGACTCGGATCGGTTTTTTGGACTTGGGCATAGGCGCGATCGGCCTCCGCGTAATTTTCCATTTCGTACTGGGCGCGGGCCATGCCGATTAGGGCAATCTTGTTGTCCGTTTTCTGAGACAAGGCCCGTTGGAAATAGCTGATCGCCTCAACGAATTTTTTTTGGAGGTAGGCGATGTTCCCCAAGTTGGTCAACGCCGGCGCGTACGAAAGGCGACCGGCCTTTTCAAACTCGGCTCTCGCCTGGTCCAAGAGACCGTAGCGGGCGTACAAAACGCCCAGGCGATTGATCTGTTTCGGATTACTCCCGGAAGCGAGGATGTCGGTCTTTATGGTTTCCGCTTGCCCTTGGATCTCGCGGGTGATGAATTTGCTCAAGGCCCCTTGGTACGCGATCAACATTTGATCCGGAGGAGGCAGAACTATGCGCGTATCCTCGCCGGGAATCCCGACAGGCTCGAACTGGTTCCAGGCGTCCTGGATCAGGATGAATTCAGCCTTGCCGGTTTTTACGTTGTCGTACCATTCCTTGGCGCCGATCTGCCAGGCCTTCAGGAAGCTGTCGTTGACCAGGGTGATCTCGACGGGCAACCACGTCTTTTTATCGATGAATATCAGGTCGGCCGCGTTGGTGAAGGTCTTTCGGGCCTCAGCCTCTTCCATATCGAGGGAGAACGCCATGTAGATATGACCGGGAACGGTGATGAAACCGGTTTTTATACCGACGGATTCCAGGATGGAACTGAAGAGGATGGACAGGTCGTCGCAGTCGCCGCCCTTGTAGGTCAGGGTCTGATTCGGAAACTGAAGGAAGTCCAGAGCGTTTTTACTTTGGGAAAGCTCTTTGTAGGGGGTGGTCGGGTCGATGACGTAATTCAGACCGTAGAGCTTCAAACCTTCAAACAAGCCCATCGCGAAGCGGAGATTCTGGTTAATTTCGGCCTGCCCGGCGTCGCGGATAAGCCCGGCGGCGTATTTCGAATAACGCAGAACCGCCGGATCCTT
>JBAYHM010000248.1:0-6862 GCA_041666155.1 Treponemataceae bacterium | reverse complement strand
CTGAAAGCCGCTTGATCGCCGTCGCCTTTGAGATACTCGGTTATGACAGCGCGAACGCCGCCGGGAAACGAACGCCAATACCGCTGGGGCCAGGAACCCATCGCGCGCCTGAGCGGTTCTTCCTCCCCCTTGGACATATGGCCGGTCGAATAAGACACAAATTGATCAACCATCGAAAGGAGCACATCGGACGGCACCCGGGAAGGCCGATCGGACGGGACTTCCCCGTCCACGTCCACGATTCCCGTCCGCTCGGTATCTTCATCAGTTTCAGACCCGTCCGGCACCCAGGCGCCGAGCAGTTCGTCTACCTGCTCTTCGGTCAACTCGGGCGCTTCCTTACGAAGCATTTCGGAAGCGAGGTTTCGAACAGTGTCACGAACGGAGTGAAGACTTGCGCCGGTGCTTCCCGCAAGATCTTGAGCAGCCTTCTTCGCCCAACGATTGGGGTCCATCAGGCCCGCGTCCCCGAACATCGCCAGGTCTCGCTTACGTCGGACAACGGACGCGGCGACGGCTTCGATCTCCGCCGCTCCACAACGGTTGAGAATATAGTCAAGAACGCGAACCAGTTCCGTATCAGCCATATCTCAAGGGTAGTCTTTAATCGTCGATTTCTCAAGTCGTTGACGGGTATAGGAAGAATACGCTACACCATTGCGTAATGGAACTTATCGTTCTCGGTTCTGGTACTTCTCATGGAATTCCGGTCATTGCCTGTTCGTGCCACGTCTGCCGTTCCGCCGATTCCCGGGATACCCGGTATCGATCCGCGCTGCTTGTCCGAGGCGGAAACGGGGAACGTGTATTAATCGACGCCGGACCGGAATTCCGGCTGCAGGCGATTCGAGCGGGGATAGATCATTTGGATGCCCTGCTCCTTACTCACGCGCATGCCGATCACATCCATGGGTTGGATGATGTTCGGCCGCTCTCCCACCACGCCCCCCTTCCCCTCTACGCCAATCGGCCGACCTTGGATGAGCTCAAAGAGCGTTTCGCGTATATTTTCAAAGAGACCCAAAAGGGCGGCGGAAAACCCAATATCGATATGCATGTTGTCGATGCCCTTTCCGAGGGAAGCGGGACCTTCACTGTCGGCGCCCTGAAGATTACGCCAATCCCCGTCAAGCACGGACAACTTGACATCCTAGGCTGGAAGTTTGAAGAAAACGGAAGATCCGCGGCTTACCTTACCGACGTCAGCTCCGTTCCGCATGAATCCTTTTCCTTGCTGAAAAAATTAGACGTTCTCTTCCTCGGCGCTCTTCGGGAACGGGCGCACGAAACGCACTTCAACTTTGATCAGGCGCTTGAAGTCATTGCGCGGACCACCCCCGCGAAGGCCTACCTGACTCACCTCTGTCATGACAAAGCACACGCGGAGGTAGAGGATTTCATACAAGAAAGAGAATACAGAGACGGAGTCAGGTATAACACGGAACCGGCGTGGGATGGTCTGTGCGTAAAATTATAGGAAATATTGACTTAGCGCAATTCTTCCTCTAGTATCCCCTTATGAATCGACGTTTGGCATCTTTAGTGGCGCTCACGGTTCTTTCGGTTTCCGCGATTATCGCGGATCCTTCCGTATTCATATTGGATTACCATACCTTCATCGGGAAGGCGAACAACGGTTTGGATTTTTCACCCGCTGAATTCATAAAACAGTTGGACCGCTTTGAAAAACTAGGGTTTAAATGGGTCAGCCTCGATGACGCTATCGCCGGAAAAGTTGAAGGCTACAAAAACCTCGTACTCACTATAGACGACGGGAATCATTCCGTTCCCGCCGTGGTCAAAGATATTCTCAAACCGCGAGGCATCGTGCCCACGCTTTTCGTCAGCGCGGGGCTCGTTCTGAAAGAGCCGTTTACCATAAAACCGGACACCGTGAAGGAAATGGCCGGCTTGGGCTGCATCATTGGGACCCACGGCTATACTCATCAGTACATGACCGGTAAGGCGTTTGCCGCGAATCCCGACATGGTCAAGAAGGAGATAAGCAAACCAGGTCCAATCATCTCCGAGATGCTGGGAAAACCGCAGATCTACTTCGCTTATCCCTACGGCGTCCTGGCGACAGGTAAAGAATCTCTGGTAGCCGCAGCGGGGTACCAATTCGGCTTTTCGGCAAACGGCAATTTGGTGCCGATCAACTTCCAGAGCGCCGGCTACAATCGTTACGACGTACCCCGAACCATCGTTTATAAGGGCAATATCGAAAAGATTTATTCCGATCTGGAGCGTTACGCGGTTAAGATGGTCGGTATGGATTCGGCCGCCATGGTTATTCCACAGTAATCGTCGAGCCTTTTGTTTTAAGGCCGGACTTTGAGACGGCCTCAATTACGTAGATACCCCGTTTCAAGGGGAACCGAACTGCGTGCGGAAAGCCCGCCGCCGCGAAAAAGACCCCGTTTACATACCATGAAATCACATCCTCGCTTGGCGATACCTTCGCTTCCAAAGGGATCGTCTGAAAACGCGACTGCGCATCGGGATCCAGCAGGTAACGCGAACCGTCTTTCGGTGAGAGGATGAGGAGGGAACTGAGCGTTTTTCCGCCGGGTGGAGGCGCGCTGAGACCACGTTTGCTTCCCCAAAGCGCATATTCAGGCGATAAGACGGTAAACGAGCGCAACGCGACGCGACGATTGGGCGTTCGTTCGTCGGCGAGCTTTCCGCTCGCCGCGTCCACCGCCAAACGGCGGTGGACCGAACACAAGGTGCGGGGAGCCTCTGAAGGAGGAAACCATTCGCGGGCACTTGCGGGGCAATCGGCCCCGGCCGTTTCACCGGACAAAAGGCACAGGTCAACGGGGACAGAGCCTTCTGGGACGGGAAATAATCGCTCGTCGATGCCTTCTTTCTGCAAGGGATGGAGCTTCTCCATCATTTCATGGACGTATTGCGACGCGACTAGACCCGCGACCCGATTCATCGGCGCGTTATCCGGATTCCCGATCCACATAGCGACTAAGTAATCGCGCGAACAGGCCACTGCCCACGCGTCGCGAAACGCCTGACTCGTACCCGTTTTGACCGCCACCGGCCAAGAATATTCGAGTGCTCCCAAGCGCGGAAAAGATGGAGAACGAGCTTGCGGATCAGAAAGCCAGCGGAGGACAAGCCGAGAAGACGCGGACGAAAACGGGGTGACCGATTTATTCGTCCGGCTGTTTTCCGCGTTGAAAGCGGACTTGAAAAAGCGGAGCGGCGTGAATCGTCCATCGTTCGCGAGCGTCGCGTACGCGCTTGCCAGGTCGGCAAGCGTCACTTCCAAGCCGCCTATCGCCAAACCGTACCCGTACCAAGCGGCGTCTTTGTTCCCCCGCGCAAGGCCGAGCGTCCGGCAGAGGTCCAGAAACCGGTCAAGGCCGACGCCCTCAAGCACACGGAAAGCCGGGATGTTTCGGCTATTCGCCAAGGCGCGGCCGTACAGCATGGGACCCAAATATTCGTCGTCAAAATTGGCCGCGCGGTACTCACCGCCGGGACCGAGCACGGATAAAGGAAGATCCGCCAAAATAGACGCGGGAGTAAATACACCCGCGTCCAGTCCTAACGCGTAGAGAAAAGGTTTTAGGATGCTACCCGACGAACGCGGCACGACACAGTAATCGATTGAACTTGAACTTTCCGCGTTGAAGTAGCCTTTGGAGCCGGCCCAAGAGCGAACTTCCCCGGTCGCGACATCGACGACGATCATGGCCGCGTTGCCCGCGTGGTAACGTTCGTTCTCAGCTGCCGTCCGCGTTACCAAATCAGAGGCGAAACGCTGGAGGTCGGGATCGAGACTCGACACCAGCGGTGCGTGCATAGCTATATTCGTACTCCGTTCTAGCGCTCGTTCGATGAAATGGAGCGATTCCTCAGGTCGATATTCACGACGCGGACGCCGGAGCGCGGAAAGCTCGGCCCGAGCGCGCGCACAGGTTTCACTGTCCGCCCGACCCGACTGTTCGACAAGATCTATGACCAGCGCGGCACGTTCCTTGGCGCGCGCGAAACCGCCGATCTCGAATAGGTTCATATTGCCGGGAGCTTGGGGTATGGCGGCAAGCAAAGCGCACTCGGCGGGGGACAGATCAGCGGTAGGCTTACGGAAATAGCGCCGAGAAGCATACGAAACGCCGAAAATCCGGTTTCCCTGCGGCAGCATGGTCAGATAGCGTTCCAGTATATAGCTTTTGCCGTACAGGGCGGTCGCCATGAGAGCCGCGGAGGATTCGGCCGCCTTGTTGAAGAAAGTACGGGGCCTCGGATGGGAAAGCCGTATCACCTGCATTGCGATAGTGCTCGCGCCCTGGCGCCGTTCGGATGATAGAGACAGCACGGCGCGAAAAACGGCGATCGGGTCGACACCCCCGTGGGAGGAAAAACGCGTATCCTCCACGGAGATAAGAGCGTTCACGAGGAATGGATTCTCATCGACGCCGACTTTCCAGAAGCCGAGGTCCCGGTTGCCGCGGAGATCCTCGGTAAGGTACCCGCCGCGACGATCCTCGATCAACGGCGTTGATGAGGGGACCTTCGGATACACGCGCGGGAAACCAATGCCGACCGCGAAAGCGACGCAGGCGATCGGCAAAACGAAGGCGGCCCGGAATACAGCCCTATCAATCACTTTTCGGGTTTCGGCCGAACCACCGTTTCCGATCCGTCGGATAGACCGAACACGCCCCCGTCGTACATCAGTTCAGCCTTAGCTTGCGGACTGGAATACTTTCCTTCAAAACTGGCGCGAACGCGGAAATAGAAGTGGTAGGTTCCCTTCGGAAGCGAATTGAAATAATAGACCACCCGGTCATCCAAGCTCATGGAGTAAGTCGGCTCTCTGGTGAGCGCGTTCGTCGGCGTTGCCTCAGAGGGCGCTCCCGCGAGGCGGGCATCGAGCGGCTCGAAACCCGCGGCGAGCGGAACCTCTACGGCGACGAAATCGCGGTCGGCAAAATTGACCACAGTCGCGTGTTCTTCGATCACGTCGTCTAACGTGAACTCGGCGGGAACGGCGGTCTTGGCCGGTAGCGCTTTTTGCAGCCTTCCGTTTTCACCGACGAGCATGAACTCGCGTTCAACAAGGAAACCCGCGTTAACCGCGGGCAGGTTGCTGCCGCGCGCGGCGGGCGTATAGGACGTAGTGACCAGCACGGACACGCGTTCCTTCTCCGCGCCCTTACTCGCTTTGATCGTGCCGTTCGCGAAACCGGACACGACGAAGGAATAAATCGGCGCGCCTTTCGTGCGCAGGCGTTCGGTTTTTCCCTGCTCGGCGATATCAATCACGATCTCATCCGATTTGGCGGTTTCAAGCCACGCGCCGAGAGCGCCCGCCGCGGCGACAGTATCGATGGTCGATCCCCAGCCGTCGGCGCCCGCCCGCTCGACCAGCCAATCGACCAGGAGTTCGATGCGCTTGTCCTTCTTGTTTGCCGCCGAAAGGGCTTCCAGAACCGCCGCGATGGTACGCGTCTCGGTCAAAAGCACTCGGCCGGAAGGCGAAAAATCGCGGACTCCGGCGAGCACTTCCTTGCCTCTCTCTTTTTTAACGACAAGGCTTCCGAACAGACCCTTTTCCAACGCGGCCCCGCGCGCTCCGCCCAACGCGTTACGCTTTTTCAAGATCAGGTAGAGCCGGGCGCGGGAATAGAGATCGAGAGTCTCCGTCCGTTCAAGAAAATAACCGGCGTAGGAAGCTTCCCATCGTCCGGCGGATTCAAGGGATGAGAAGGCCTGCATACGCTCAAAATTCGCCCACTGGACATCCCAGAGGAGGGAATCGGAGCGGAGCGATTGGGATAGGCCGTTCTTCGCTCGTTCAAGAGATTGCGCATCCACGGCGAGCCCTGCTTCCGCCGCCCTGGTGAAGAAATCCACGACGTACGCGGTCAGAGAGACCGACGGCGCGGAACCCGGCCAGTAGGCGAAAAGGCCCGAGGCCTCATCCTGGCAGGAAACTGAGAACCGTTTGAACTCGGCGTACGCGCGCTCAAAGACGGCGGTAGGACCGGCAAGGCCGACGGCGGTAAGGAAGGTCTTCATCGCCACAGACGGATAAAGTTGAGAGGCGCGCTGTTCAAGACATCCGTGCGGATATTCTTTGAGGAAGGAAAAGCCGCGAGCGATCGTAAGCAGCCGCGGATCGGACGCGACCAGTATCGTACGTTTGAGCGTACCTTCACGGGCGGGAACCGCAGGTGCGGGCAACGCCACCGCGGTCTTTCCATCGACCTTGAGAAGCGCGTTTTCCACGCGACCGCGCACGTCCGCCCGTACGGGAAGTTCTATCTCGAACGCGTCGCGAGATTTGTCGGCCTCCCGCTCCACCGCGAACGATATCAGCGCGCCGTCGGCCATGCCGGGCGCAAGATTTTCCGCCATGCCGGTCAAGGGAATAGTCGGCGGCGCTTTCATCGGCAGGAACAAAGCGAGCGCGTCGGTGTTCGGCAGTTCAATCTTCCGCGCTTTTCCGTCGGAAGCAGTTCCGTCTCCCACGATACCGCTCAACTTGAAACCCCAGATCGCGGGACCGCCCGAGCCTTCGGCGACGCGGACGGTGCCGCCCGCGACGAAGGAATCGTTGGGGCGGATAAAGCGGGGCACCACGTTTTGAAGCACGATATCCAAGCGAACCGGCAACACCGACCGGGCGGCGCCGAAACGGTCCCAACCGGAAGTGACGATGACTCGTATAGCGAAATCGGTGAGGTTGTCGGGCAGATCGACGTCGACGGACGCCCTGCCGCCGCGTACGGGGATACCCGTCTTGAAGATAGGCACGGTCTTGAAGTTTTTACGAACGGTAGAGCGATTAAAAAGGTCACTGATGAATTCCTCGGAACCGTCGCCGCCTGGTATT
>JBAYHM010000247.1:0-6867 GCA_041666155.1 Treponemataceae bacterium | reverse complement strand
GGGTCAGGTCATCGATCGAAGCGTCGAGAAGCTTCTTGTTCTGAAGAGCCTCGCCTACGCCCATGCTGACGACGATCTTATCGACCTTCGGCGTCTGCATCGTCGATTTGTATCCGAACTCCTTGAACATCTCCGGAGCTACTTTCTCCTTGTAGATCTTCTTGAGCCGCGGTTCGTAGTTCTTCATCACAACGCCTCTCCGCACTTCTTGCAGATTCTCTGCTTTGCATCCCCGTCCAGCTTGTAGCCGATGCGCGTGGGTCCGCATTTCTTGCAAACGATCATCACGTTCGAAATATGAAGCGAAGCTTCGATCTCGACGATTCCGCCGCGATCCTGTTGACTCTTACGCTTCATAGCCTTTTTCACCAGATTCGCGCCCTCAATAATGACGCGATCTTTTTCCCTGATAATCTTGATGATCTTTCCTCGCTTGCCTTTATCTTTGCCAGCGATTATTTGTACGGAGTCATCTTTCCGCAGCTTAATCTTTCCTTCCGTCATACCGGCAGCTCCTTACAGAACCTCTGGCGCGAGGGACACGATCTTCATATAGTCCTTTTCGCGCAACTCTCGCGCTACGGGCCCGAAGATTCGTTTGCCCTTGGGGTTCTTGTTGGCGTCGATGATGACGCAGGCGTTATCGTCGAACCGAATATAAGTCCCATCCGGGCGCCTAAATTCCTTATGCGTTCTAACGATCACCGCTTTCTCAACGGTACCCTTTTTTATGGTCGAGGTGGGAAGGGCGTCCTTCACTGCCACGACGATGATATCGCCGATACTCGCATACTTTCGCTTCGAACCACCCAGTACTTTTATGCACTGGACGATTTTAGCTCCCGAGTTGTCGGCGACGTTAAGGTAGGTCTCAACCTGAATCATCTAAGTATTCCCCTTGCCTTATTTCGCTCGCTCGATGATTTCGACGAGTTTCCAGCATTTTTCTTTGCTGAGCGGCCGAGACTCGATAACACGCACGCGGTCGCCGATTTTGGCGTCATTCTTTTCATCGTGCGCCTTCAGCTTCTTCGTACGCATAACGTACTTCTTATAGAGCGGATGAAGTGTCTTGGAATCGACTGCCACAACGATGGTCTTTTCCATCTTATCGCTAAGGACGATACCAACGAACTCCTTCTTCCCGCTTTTTGCTTTGACTTCTGTCTGTTCTTCCACGTTACGCTCCTTTACGCCTTCGCAGCCTTTTCTTGCTGACAGATCAACGTATTGAGGCGCGCGATCTGACGGCGCATATTCCGTTTTTGAAGCGGATTCTCAACGTGGCCAACAACCATCTGAAAGCGGAGTTCCATGAACTTCGTGTTCAGCTCTTCCCGCTTTACGACAAGCTCAGGCAACGTAAGGTTCTTAAAAGAATTCTTCATGACCTTTCCTTACACTTCCAACTCGGCGCGAACGGCGAACTTGGTTTTTATCGGCAACTTCGTACCGGCGAGCCTCATAGCCTCTTCGGCAAGGCTTCTTTCGATGCCGCCGAGCTCAAACAGTACGGTACCCGGTTTCACAACCACAACCCAAGATTCCGGAGCGCCTTTACCTTTACCCATGCGAGTTTCCGCAGGTTTTTTGGTATAGGGCTTATCTGGAAACACTCGTATCCACAACTTACCACCACGCTTAACATGACGATTAAGAGCAATACGGGCCGCTTCCAACTGACGGTTGGTGAGCCACATGCGATCAAGGGCAACGAGACCGAATTCCCCGAAAGCTACGGTGTTTCCTCTCGTGGCGTTGCCCGGCATATTACCGCGCTGGACTTTGCGCCATTGTACACGCTTAGGACTCAGCATTCCTTAACTCCTCGGGGCCGGAGCACGATCGCGGCGCTTGCGAACAAGTACGCCTGCGTCTTCTTTTTGCTCCTTGCCGTACTTCATTCCGTTGTACACCCAAACCTTGACACCTATTGACCCGAAAGTCGTATGCGCTTCAGAAAAACCATACTCAATGTCGGCTCTCAGGGTATGCAACGGCACGCGGCCTTCTTTGTATTCTTCGGTTCGAGACATTTCAGCGCCGCCAAGACGACCGGAAAGGCGAACTTTCACGCCTTGAGCGTTTCCCTTCTTCATCGTATTGGAAATGGCCTGTTTCATGGCTTTTCTAAAAGAGCCGCGAGCAAGCAATTGTCGTGCGATGTTCTGTGAAATCAACTGTGCGTTACCATCAGCATTGCGTACTTCTTTGATCTTGATCTGGATCTTCTTGGTGACAAGCTTCTGAAGCTCGCCGCCGATCTTCTCGATATTCGCACCCTTCACACCGATAATCACACCCGGTCGAGCGGTGTGGATTACAATCGTAATACGCTGCGGATGACGAATAATCTCAAGTTCGGCAATGTCGGCACCTTTTGTCTCAGGAAGAGAAGCTACGATTTTTCGCAGTTTCAAATCTTCATGCAAGGTGTTCGCATACTCACGAGGATCGACGTACCAACGGGAAGCCCAAGTCCGGTTAATCCCAAGTCGAAGTCCGATTGGATTTACTTTCTGTCCCACGTTATTCCCCCGCCTTTCCGATCTCGTCGATCACGACCGTAATGTGACACATTCGTTTAAGCAACATGTCGGCGCGGCCGCGAGCCCGGAACCACACACGCTTCATGCGAGGACCTTCGTCAATACGAATGTCTTTGACATAAAGCATGTCTTCGTCGAGCTTCTTATTGAGATCCAACGCGTTAGAAGCGGCGGACTTGACCGTTTTACAGATCAAGCGAGCGCCTTTATGAGGCATATTCTCAAGAATAGCCATCGCGTCCGGATATGCTTTCCGCCTCACAAGGTCGGCTACGGGCCGAACCTTGAAAGGAGAAGCAATGATGAACTTGGAACGGGCGACGTAGCCCTTTTTCTCTTCCATTTTATCCACCTACTTCTTGGCCGCTTTCTTGTCGGAACCCGCATGGCCCCTGAAGATACGGGTGGGTGAGAACTCACCGAGCTTATGCCCGACGAGATTTTCCGTTACATAAACGGGAACCCACGTTTTTCCGTTATACACCGATAAGGTGGTACCGACCATTTCAGGAATGATTGTCGAACAACGGGAATATGTTTTAATCATCTTCCGGTCGCCGGCTTTGCTCATTTCCATTACTTTCTTGTAAAGGCTCTTCTCGATGAAGGGCCCCTTCTTGACGGACCTAGACACCGTTAGCTCCTACCTACTTCCTGCGGGTTACGATAAACCGGGACGACGGCTTATGCTTGTTACGGGTCTTATAGCCTCTAGTCGGCTGACCCCACGGGGTGACGGGACTAATACCCTTATTTCGGCCTTCACCACCACCGTGCGGGTGGTCGATCGGGTTCATTGCCATACCGCGAACGGTCGGCCGAACGCCAAGCCAACGAGTCCGTCCTGCTTTTCCGAGCTGAACGTTCATATGGTCTTCATTACCTACTTCGCCGATTGTGGCAAAGCATTTCTTGAAAACCATCCGCATTTCACCCGAAGGAAGCTTGAGCGTCACATAGTCGCCTTCTTTGGCGGCAACAAGAGCGCTCGCACCGGCCGAACGAGCCATCTGCGCACCGCGGCCGAGTGTAAGCTCGATGTTGTGCACGGAAAAGCCAAGGGGAATCGCTTCCAAAGGAAGCGCGTTTCCAACCTCGATCGGAGCATCGGGACCGGAAAGAATAGCCTTTCCAACCGTCAAACCCTTCGAAGCAATAATGTAACGCTTTTCGCCGTCGGCATAATTTACCAACGCGATATTCGCGCTTCGGTTCGGATCGTATTCGATCGTCACAACTTTACCGGGAATACCGATTTTGTCGCGCTTGAAATCGATCTGGCGATAACGGCGCTTGTGTCCGCCGCCTTTATGCCAAACGCTTATTCGACCCCTGCTGTCATGACCGGCTTTTTCAGCACGGCCTGAGGTCAGGGATTTTTCGGGCGTCGACGTAGTAAGTTCGTCGTACCGGAGGCTCGTCCGGTGCCTAGTTCCCGGCGTTACCGGGTTATATGTCTTGATACCCATAGTGTTCCCCTAAGATGTACGCGGGACCTATACGCTCTCAAAAAGGCCGATTTTTTCGTCCTTCTTGAGTCGCACGATCGCTTTTTTCCAGCTCGAAGTATATCCGGCTTTATTACGGACGCGCTTCGGCTTCCCATGCACAGTCGCTATAGTGCAGGAAATCGGGTGAACGTTAAACAATCGGCGAACCGCTTCTTTAACTTGTATTTTCGTCGCGGAAGAAGCAACTTTGAAGACATACTTGCCTTCTTCCCGCATGCCGTTGGTCTTTTCCGTGAGCACCGGCTCGATTAGAATCTGCTCGTAGGTCATTCAGCGGCCTCCGCACTATTCGCGTAAAACGAGCTCAGGTTTTTCGCGGCCGTTTCAAGCATAATCACGCGGCGTCCGTAAAACAGATCGTGAGCGCGAAGCTTATCGTAAGAGAGGAAGCTAAGCCAGGGGATATTACGTCCCGCTAATTTAACCTTCGCGTCGTTGTCTTTCAAAACAACAACGGTTCTCTCGTCGGCACCAAGCTGACGCAGAATCTTTACAAGATCCTTCGTTTTGCAGGAGTCAACGGAAAAATCCTCGACGATCTTAAGCCGATCATCTTGAACTTTCATACTCAGAATACTTTTCATCGCCAAGCGTTTTGCCTTTTTCGGCATCGCATAGCTGAAATCCCGAGGTTTAGGTCCGAACACGACGCCGCCGCCCACCAAAATCGGTGACTTTTTATCACCACGGCGGGCACGACCGGTTCCCTTCTGAGCGTACGGCTTCGTATTTGATCCGTGCACTTCACCTCTGTCTTTCGTAGAGGCAGTGCCGAGACGAAGATTCGCTAATTCATTATTGATGGCGTACCAGATGACTTCTTCGTTCGCGGGCAACCCGAAAACAGCATCATCCAGGTCAATCTTTCTCAATTCTTTGCCATCGATGGAATAGACTGTCCGATTCATCATTTCCCTCGTTACTTCTTAACCGCGGCCCTGACGACGACCGAGCCCTTGTTATTACCGGGAACGGCGCCACGAACCATGATGAGTCGAGTTTCGACGTCTACTTTCACGACTTTAAGGTTAAGAACGGTCACGCGCTCGCGGCCCATACGTCCGGGCATTTTTACGTTTTTAAACGTTCGTCCGGGCGAGGTACACTGACCAGTAGAACCAGCTTCACGATGAAACTTGGAACCATGGCTCGCACGACCACCACTGAAGCCCCAGCGCTTAATTACGCCCTGAAAGCCCTTACCCTTCGAAACGCCGGTCACATCAACGAACCTGCACGCTTCGAGCAACTCGACACCGAGCGAGTCGCCTACGGCGCACTCTTTCTCGAAATCCCGAAATTCCCTCAGGGACTTTTTAGGAGTAATCCCTTCCGGAAACTGTCCAGCGTAAGGCTTGGTTACCCTACTCTTTTTCTTTTCGTCGACTCCGATAAGAACAGCGCTGTAGCCGTCTTTATCTTCAGTCTTCTGAGCAATGACGATGTTCGGATCGACTCGGAGGACCGTCACCGGAATGAGGTTCCCTTCATCGTCGAAGACCTGCGTCATGCCCACTTTCTTGGCAACTAGACCCAACATCTTAACTCTCCATTATCAGGCACGATATCCCGAGGTCGGGGGACCGTCTGCCCGTTTTGCTCTTACTGCTTGATCTCTACGTCTACGCCGGCGGGAAGCTCGAGCTTCATGAGCGAATCCATCACTTCAGCAGAAGGATCAATGATATCGATAAGACGCTTGTGCGTTCGCATTTCGAACTGCTCTCTCGCTTTTTTATTAACGTGAGGCGATCGAAGAACTGTAATCTTATTGATGCGGGTGGGTAGCGGGATCGGTCCTGAAACCTTAGCGCCAGCCTTCTGCACGGTCTGAACGATTGCTTTCGCGCTCTGATCGATTAGCTCCACATCGAAGCCGCGTAATCGTACGCGAATTCGTTCCTTAGCCATTATTCCTCCATAAGAAAGCGGCCCTCGGTTTTTCGAGAACCGCTCCCCGTCAACCTATCGCAGCTTAAGCAAGAATCTCAGTAACCTGACCGGAGGCCACGGTGCGTCCGCCTTCACGAATAGCGAAGCGAAGACCCTTCTCCATGGCGATCGGATGAATCAGCTCACCGATAACCTCTGTATTATCACCGGGCATCACCATTTCTTTTCCCTCGGGCAAGGTCACCGTACCGGTGATATCCGTGGTTCGGAAATAGAACTGAGGACGATAACCGGAGAAGAACGGACTATGACGTCCACCCTCGGCCTGAGACAGACAATAGATCGAACCTTTGAACTTGATATGCGGGGTAATCGTACCCGGCTTTGCAAGAACCTGACCGCGCTCGACATCGTTCTTTTCAATACCACGCAGCAAGCAACCAACGTTATCTCCGGCTTGCGCTTCATCGAGCAGCTTATTGAACATTTCGATTCCGGTAACGGTGGTTTTCTTGGTCGGCTTGATCCCGATGATCTCAACTTCCTCGTTGAGCTTCATGACACCGCGATCTACTTTTCCAGTGACTACGGTACCACGGCCGGAGATCGTGAACACGTCTTCGATAGGCATCAGGAAGGGCTTATCGGAATCGCGCTGAGGATCGGGGAAATAAGCATCCATAGCCGTCAAAAGCTCATCGATGCACTTGGTCGCTTCCGGATTCTCAGGTTCGGTCATCGCTTTGAAAGCAGAACCCTTGATTATCGGAGTTTTATCCCCGGGGAATTTATTCTGCGTAAGAACATCGCGAACTTCCTCCTCGACGAGTTCCAGCAGTTCCGGATCATCAACGAGGTCAACCTTATTCAAGAAAACGATGATATGAGGAACGCCGACCTGACGAGCGAGAATG
>JBAYHM010000246.1:0-6920 GCA_041666155.1 Treponemataceae bacterium | reverse complement strand
AGTACACCATCTACCCCGGCTGTTATACGATATCTTCGACTCTCGCGATCCCAGCCCATTCCTTCAGCTACTACACCGATTCGGCCCTCGCGGGCATGACGCAGGATACGGCGACCTTTACTTTAGAAAAACCGACCAACGCGAACGTGGAGTATCGGCTCATCGCCGCGCAATAGATTGCTGAAAATCTCGAAGTTTTGTACTATACTCATCCCTATGATTGAATTAAGACGAAACATACGCTACGTGAGTTTCGCCCGTGCCCGAATCGCCGGTTTACACGAAGGCGAAGCGCTTTTGCGTGATTTGAGCGTGACCGGCTTCCGCTTGGAATTCACCGCGGCAGTCGCGTTTGACTCAAAGACTCCGTGCAGTATCACCATACTCCCCGAAGATAGAGCAGCGGTCGAATCGTTCAGCCTGGTAGCGACACCTGAATGGAGCCGCGCTGAGTACGATACGTTTGAAGTTGGTTTTTCCATCACCGCATCGCCGAAAGGCAAAACCTTTCAGCGCTACGTCGACTATCTTTCCTGGATCTCGACCGCAAAAACAAACGCGTGATGCATATTGAGAAGCTTCCCGGCATCGTTCACCATGCCATCGAAGAGTTTGAGACGGACTTGGCGGCGGAACTGGGGCCGGCCGGCGCTGATGCGTCCTGGGGGCCGTTCCGCTACGTCACCGCCCCGGAGCGGAAGGTCTATTGGGCCTTAAACACTTGGCTTGAACCCTTTCGCGTCGAATTCGATTCTATTTCCGAAGCCTCTTCAGCGCTCCGCGCGATCCAGCGCAACTGGGCGCCCTGCCTCTATACCCAATTCAGACGCGGCGCTCTCATCAGCGATAAATTACCGCCCATTTCCGCGAAACCGAAGCCCTTCCCCTTCCTCCTCCCCGATTCTCAGATGGGCGCGTGGACTCTTCTGGACGAGCATACGATGATCGCTTCCGCCCGCTGCTCAAGTCCGTTTCCCGGCGGCGTCGTGGAGTTTCAGGAAGACAAAGAGGGCCCGCCGAGCCGAGCCTACCTTAAGCTCCGGGAGGCGCTGGTGCGCTTGCGCGCCTTTCCGAAAGAAAACGATCTGTGCCTGGACGCTGGCTCATGTCCGGGCGGCTGGACCTGGGTTCTCGCGGAGCTCGGCGCGCGGGTTATTTCAGTCGATCGGGCGGAAATCGATCCACGCGTCGCCGCGATGAAAGGCGTGGAATTCCGCAAGCACGACGCGTTCACGCTCAAACCCGAGGATGTCGGCCCCATCGACTGGTTCTGTTCCGACGTGATCTGCTATCCGCCCCGGCTGTATGATTGGGTGGGGCGTTGGCTCGATTCGGGCTTGTGCCGCAATTTTATCTGCACAATCAAAATGCAGGGCAACGCGGACCGAGAAACCACCGAACGTTTCGCCGCGATTCCGGGAAGCTCGGTCGTTCATCTCCACAATAACAAGCATGAATTGACCTGGATGCTGGTCCGGTAATACCGACAATTGCACATTTTCTGAGATACTGTTAAGTTAAATATATGATGACTGCACTCGCCTTGTGCGCCGTAGGCGCGGAGAAGGCGCTTTCCAACGAGTTACGCAAGCTCGAACTCCCCATTTTATCTTCCAGCTTCGGCCGTGTTCGGTTCCAAGCCGACACGACGGGTCTCTACCGCGCGCTTATGGCGCTCAGAACGGCCGACCGCGTCCTATTGGAAGCGGCAAGCTTCCCCGCATCGGATTTCGACCAACTGTTCGAGGGCGTCAGGTCGGTTCAATGGGCCGACCTCATTCCTCGCGGCAGACGCGTCGTGATCGCAAAGGTGCGTACGAATCGATCAAAACTATCCGCGGAGACGAGTATTCAGGCGGTCGCCCAT
This sequence comes from Treponemataceae bacterium, assembly GCA_041666155.1. Taxonomy (GTDB): domain Bacteria; phylum Spirochaetota; class Spirochaetia; order Treponematales; family Breznakiellaceae; genus SZUA-426. The sequence continues at coordinate 5,053 of JBAYHM010000246.1, read as the reverse complement.
AAAGCCGTAGCCGAACAGCTCTGCGCTTCTTGGAAAATTGCCCGTCTCACTGAAGTGGGAGACTCCGCCGAACTGCGCGTCTACATTGAAAAAGACGTCGGCTCCGTGCTTTTGGACCTGTCGGGCGCTCCGTTGTTCCATCGCGGGTACCGGACCGAAGGCGGCGCCGCGCCGTTACGGGAAACGACCGCCGCGGCTCTTATGCTGCTCCTCGGCTGGAAACGAAAATTTCCTCTTTATGACCCCTTTTGCGGTTCGGGGACCATCGCCATCGAGGCGGCCTTGTACGCATGGGACGCGGCGCCGGGTATCGGCCGCCCCTTCGCGCTCAACGAGCTGGCGATCGGCGACCGCGTAATCGCCGCCCGAGTACGCGCCGAATTGGCGGCGAAGGTGGATTTCACCCGGATCATTCGCATTTCAGGCAGCGATATCGATTCGCGCGCCGTATCCATCGCTCAAGCAAATGCCGAGCGTGCCTACGAGCTTGTCCGCGGAGCGACTTCCGGGCGCGGCGCGAGAATCCCGGGGGAAATGGACCGCGCGGCGATGCCCTCGTTCAAGAAACTGGATATGGCCGCCGCGAAGGCTGAACACCCCGAAGGCTTCATCGTCACCAATCCGCCCTACGGAGAACGACTGGGAGACGTGGAGCAGGCTGAGGCGCTGTACCGATCGATGGGACACTTGCACGACGATTTCCCCGGCTGGACGCTCGGCGTTATCACAAACCATGCCGGCTATGAATCACATTTCGGCAGAAAAGCCGATTCGGTACGGGAGATAACCAACGGAGCGCTCCGTTCCTACCTGTACGAATACGACCGCATGGGGGGAAAGTCCGATGTCGATAGTCGTCGAACACGATAAACGCCGCAAGGAAATCCTGGAAAAAGCCCTGGACGTCTTCATGGACGAAGGCTTTGAGGATGCAACTTTTCAGAAAATCGCCGACCGCTGTGGAATCACGCGGACCACGCTGTATATCTACTTCAAGAACAAACGGGAAATCTTTAGTTGGAGCATCAAACAGCTAATGGCGGGGATCGAAGCGGACTTGGCGGAAATTCGAGACGAAACGAACCTCAACTCCAAAGACAAACTGACACGCGTGCTCGTCACCATCATCATCCGCGCACAGGACAATCGGCGGCTTCTCTCCGTCGTGCTCAATTACCTGCTCCACCTGTCCAAGAGCGGTAAAAACCCCGACTACAGCGTCCGAAAAAGAACCATCCGATTGCGCCACCTTTTGGCCGGCATCGTCATCGACGGTATCCGCAAGGGAGAATTACCCCCGGTGAACGTCCGCGTGGCCGACGACCTCCTGTACGGCCTGATCGAATCGGCCATTTACCGCCTGGTTGTACTCCGCCGGGAATCGGCCTCTGAACTGATCCACGCCGCGGAACTCGCCGTCGAGCGGCTCACGCGTCCGGAAGTAGTGAAATAAAACCTTAAAATATCCCCACGCGCAGCCCCATCGCGATTGCCGGTTTGACGCCGCCGTCCAGTTCGGCGGAAACGAACCACGCTTGTCCTTCCACATAGAATGAATAGCTGCGGAACATCGATAAATTCTTGAACTTCATTTTCGGGAATTCGATTTGCCCGATGACCGCGCCGATAACGGTGCCGGAGCTCGTCCCGAGGGTCGTACTCTGCGTCTGCGTGAAGTACGAGAAATTCGCGCCTATCGCGAAGTTGGCCGATAGGAATTCCCAATCGGGACCGAGCCAGAAGGCGAAGGGGAACGAGAAAAGGTTTGCCAGGAGTTTGGCGCTGAATACGTTGCCGTGGAAACGACCCCTATCCTGGCCGAGGAATATGTCCGGCGTATAGCCGTAGGCGAATTGGAGCTTCACGTTGTCGCCGAAGAAGGTGAAACCGGCGCCGATCTCGTACGAAGGCTCGCCAAGTATGTGCGCGTCGACGTACATGCCTTGGATGAACGACGGCAATTCGTACCCGGCCTTGTTGCCATCGCGGAACGCCAGGGATACCGACACTAGTTCCACATCATCGGAAGCGACGCCTGAAACGTCTATTTTACCGTTGAAGCGTCCACCTTCTCCGGGAGAAACGATGGTCACCTTCGGCGTTGTCTTATCCAAATTCAGGTAGAGTTTGGAATTGGCGATTTCTCCGTTACGGAAATGGGCACGCGCGAGTACCGGGAGCGTCCCTTCCGGGAACCCTTGGGTCTCAAGGCGGAAACGCCACTTGTCGCGACCCGAAGCGGGGGTGAAGGTGCGGCCGTTATCAACGCTCACTTCCACCGATACAACTTCCCGGCCGCGTTTCTCGGCGGCGGCTGCCCGCGCGGCCGCGGCATCAGCACCCTGAGTCGCGGGTGCGGTTGTCCATCCGGCGGTACCGCTGAGATACGGTCGGTAAGGGATGTAGGAACCCGGAGCCCAGGAATCTCCGAGAACCCACGGTCCTTCGGAGGCAAAATCGACCTCTACCGGTCCGCTCGTAACCACTTTCCCTTCATCGTTCAGGAACCGAACTTCAATTGATCGTCGGCCCGCGGCAATCGGTAGCGTATCCGTGGAACCGACTAAGTCTGCCGAGAACCAGCCGTTCTTGTCCGGCTTCACGGAGAGAAAGTCCGCCCCGTCGACCAGAACGGTAACCGAGGACACGCGCGCGGGAGAGCGCAGGCGTCCTTGAACGCGAAGTTTTCCGGCGAGCCTTTCGCCTGAGACGGGAGAAGAGAGGGCGACGAATTCTTCCCGAGCGCCGGCTTTGAGCGAGAAATCTCGCGTGACGACCGTCTTGTTACCCGCCTTGTCCACCGCGACCAGACGGAGCCCGTAGGAACCGTCGCTAAGCCCCGCAAGGTCGAGCGTCCGAGAAACGACGGGAGCCAAATCGAGATCGAATCGACGTTCGGAGGTAGAGCTTGCGCCCAGGGGATAAACCACGGCCGAAAGCGAACCGAGGGCGCGGGTATCCGTCGCGCGGCCGCTCAACTCAATTTTCCCGTTGGCTACGGCACCGTCAAGCGGAAGGTCGAGCGAGAGTTCGGGCGGAGTATTGTCCACCGACACGAGACTGGCGAAAAAGCCGTCGGTTTCGTACGCGTCCTTCGGACGCACGTACATAGAATGGAGTCCATCCTTCAGAATGCGGGTATCCAGGCGATACGACCATTCCACGACAGTCGGATCGGCTGAGGGCAATTGGATGGCGCGGTTGAAAGTCGCGGCGTTGTCAAACGACAGTTCTACTTCCCCGATGCCGTTCGCGTCGGTCGCCGCACCGCGGATTTCCAGGATGCCCCTGACAGTCATGTCCATCCTCGGCGCCGCGATGGACGCCTTAGGCTCTTCCTTGGAGACGCGATACTTGCGCGCCGAAAGATCGCCGGTGACGCCGTAGATATCCTCGGCATAGACTTCAACCGTATGCTCATTGTCCGACTCCGAAGCGAACGCGACGGGAATGGAAAAGCCGTTGCCTTCAAGCGCGAGTCGTTTCCACTCCCCGCCGTCGAAGCGGTAGTGCACGGCCGCGACCGCATCGTCGTCGAAAGCGGCGCCGGAAACCGCGAAATCAGAACGAAGGACTTCTCCTTCCTCGGGCAGTTGGACAAGCGTGCGCGGCTTATCGGCCTTGACGTCGGGAATAAAAGCGGGAGAAAGCGTCACAACGTTGCCGGCCGCGTCGGTCGCTCGGAAAAGGGGGCTGGGCGGCTCGGTCCCCGCCGAATAATCCACGAGGCGGGAGACGAAGTCGATCCGTTCGGCCTTTTCCCAGGTCTTGCCGTCAAGGGAAAACTCCACCGAAGCGAGTTTGCCCGCGTCGGTGAAACGGGAGGCAAGCGTGGTTCGCCCATTCACGGCGTCCGTCGAACGCGGCGCGACTACGGAGCCAACGGGCGTCGCGGTATCCTTGTTGACCACCCGTTCAACGATGACGGTGCGGCCGGAGGCATTGGACGCGCGGAAACGGAGCAGTACGCCGCCGTCGGGGCCGTCAAGAGGCAAATCAACCGTCGTCGCTTTGGTCCCGGCGGAATCAACTGCATTGTCTTTCTTTTCCGCCGCGATCGGGAGCCAGGTGGTTCCATCCGGACTGTAGGACAATACACTCTCTCCGGCCGAATCGGAAACGAGCGCGGAAAAGGCGGTCTTTTCCCGATACCAGCCGTCGGGCGCGGGTGACGTGATTTCCAATTTGGGATCTGAGCGGTGGATTTCAAAGGAGTACGGGCCCCAGGTGAATTCGTCGCCGTCGGCGTCCCGCAGCTTCACGGTAGTCGGTCCGACCGAGCCGTCCGAAACAGAAGAAAGGACTACCGTTTGCCCCTCCGCCACGGCGCTCAAAAGACCGGTCGGCGGATCAAGGACGACGGAAGCGATAGGGCGCCCGAGGAAACGTAGGCGGAAGGGAAGGTCATCGCCGACACGAATCGCTTCGGATCCCAGGACACGGCGGTCGGCCAGGTAAAGGCCGGGTGCCTCAAAAACGCCGGAGGCGGGGACGGAGGAGACGCGATGGAAAAAGGTCGTCGCGTCGGCAGTAAAACCGGCCCGGTCCAGCGCCTTAAACGAAAGATCGATCCGATCGAAGGGAAGATCGACCGGCAGGGGAATGGAAAACGAAAAATCGGTCGGGGTCTCTTTTTTGACGCTCGCCCGCACGGCCGCTCGCCCGGCGACGTTGATTTCCACGGAGGAAAGCCCGTTCGGCGCTTTGACGTGTCCTTCATAACGGGTTCCCGACTCTATCGCAACGCCCAGACCGGGCCGGAAATCTTCTTTCGCGTCTCTACGGACGATCGAGCCGACCGAAATGACCGGCGCGTCTCCCACCACGCGGAAGTTCCGCTTGATTTGCGGTGATTCTACGCCGAATGAATCGACGGCGACTGCCGTAATCGTGTGTCGGCCGCTCGCGAGCCCTTCCAGCTTGAGAATACCCGCGCCGGCGGCTTCCACCGTTCTGGGTTCACCACCGTCCAATACGAATTTGTAGGATGCGGTGCCGCGAACCGAAACGGCGGAGGCGGAAACGAGGACGGAAGCTTTAGCGGTTTCATCCT
>JBAYHM010000245.1:0-6935 GCA_041666155.1 Treponemataceae bacterium | reverse complement strand
CTCGTTAAGAACCGTGACTTTTATCGAAGTACGGCGCTAAAAGATCGTCTGGCGAAACTGAAAAGATACAACTTAATGTCAATTCGGGGACTGGGGGTTGACCCAACAACATAGGAACCGTTCGTACTCGGTTTTTACGGGCGCGCCTCGGCCTTCGCGGGAAAGGCCGTGCGTGACTCGTTTCTCCTGAAATGGGCGGCATAAAGCAAACGACGATTTAAATCGTGGTAAAAGCGACCAATAAAGCTGTATCGATTCAATAGGGATCAACCCAGGCGGCTGATCGAGGGTTGCCGTTAATTACTTGTGGTCTTTGGGGGGATTCGGGTCGTTGCCGTGACTGTCTGATTGTTGAATTTTCCCGTCCAGCCCATGGATGACGAATTCAGTTCTCTGGTTACGGCTGATTTCCCTGCCGGCTTTTTCCGCTTCAGCTTTTGTTTCAGCGTGAAAGGAGGCTCTTTCCGCTCCATTCCGCTTTACGTCCCATCCGCCATCCGAATTTGGAACAAGATGATGCTCAGGTCTCTGCATTTTATTCCTCCGAACTTTAAGAAATACGCCTTCACCAGGCCTACTTATAAGATGCTAAGTATTACTGGAGAAAGCAAATTCTATCGGGATCTCAATGTGTCTGAGTCGGTTTCGCGAAACCTTTTGCTTTTCTCACATTTTGCGCTGTGGTCTATCTTGCATTTCCATTCCATACTTTTACAAAGTGTTTTACCCGTGCGAAGTTCGGCTGCGTTCAAGCGATTTCTAAAAGGAAACAACATGCAAAAAGTCTTAGTTCGCGTTCTAACCTTTATCGTTTTCGCGGGTCTGGTTATGGCGGAAAGAGCGTATGCGGATCCTCCAAAGACCGAAAAGGGAGTTCCCGTATACGCGGACGCGGCATTGGACGCCGCGGGAACAGCCGCGGCGGTGGAATCCCTTGGTCAAGCGGTAAACGACAGCGAAGCGGAATACCGGCAACTCCGGACGAACTACGGTACAGAGGGTTATTCGCAAATTCTTGCCGCGAATGTGACTCAGTATTCTGTCGCGGCGTGGCCGGAAGATGTATTCAGATGGTATGTCCAGAAGTTGAAAGCGGGCCGCGGCGAAGTCGATAAAAAATCGATTGAGTTCCTGAAGAGCGGGACCTTCACACCAATCACCTACACGGTCGACGCCGTGGATGAAACGGACCTTTTTAAAACTCAGGACAAGCCGTCGCAATCTGAAGGCGGCCCGAAGTTCCTTCACTACGACGGGGCGCTGGCAAAACGTATCTACGAGACGCGGAAAAGAACCGAGGACGGTTGGATCGATCAGGCGTACTTTAGGTGGGCAATCAAAGCCCCCGACACGACGGTGACCGTAATGGAAGTTGAACTACAGAGCCGAGCTTTCAAGTGGGAAGGCGGCATCCAGCAGTATTCGCCGCTTACCTTGGTTAATATCAAAACGAGCAAACTTCGGTTCCATCGAGCTTGGGAATTCCAAAATACCGCGATGGATGATGTGACCCTCTCAAAGTTTAGAACGATTTTCGATACTCCTCCGACGGAAAAGACCCTCGGCGTAGCGCTTTATCCAGGCACTGTGCTTGACTTCGACGCCATGGTCGTCGGCTGGAAACCTGGGATGCCCGGCATGATTTACCAATATCGAACAAAAGACCCGGTGGCGAAGGTTGTGGGTTATTTTGAGAAAAAGACCGGATCAAAGGCGCAGGCGACCGGCCCAAACGTTTTCGCGATACTCCTCAAGGGAACGCCGAAGGCACCGGAAAACTACCTCTGGGTTCAAGAATTTCCGGGGGATGACAAACCGATCACCATGATTTTCATCGGCATAGGGATGAATAAATCTAAGTAACGAACGAAGAAATTAAGGAGATTCGTGATGAGTAAAAGGATAATGCTTCCGGTGTTCGCCGTTTTTTTTCTTGTGACGCTCTCGGTTTCGGTTTCTCAAACCAAAACGGCGGCCGACCTAAAGATCAGCGTTAAAGCTCCCTCCGGGTGGAAATTGATGGCTCAAGCTTCCGTACCCACGTACAGCAAGGACACTAATACTTTTATCGTCACTAAGGATTCGGTTCCTTCTACCGTAAAGTCTCCGGCAGAATATGTCGCTTTCGTTAAAAAACTATACCAACAAAGTTTTAAGAACGTGGTATTCAAGGATACCAAAGCCGTCGTCGCCAACGGGCACAATGCCCAACTTGTTGAATATACCGGAGAGATATCAGGTATGAAAATGCGCTATCAGGTGGTGATCATCATCAATGGCAGTCGCGCCTTCACCTTAACCAGCGGCGGCTTGGACGACGGTTTTGATGACGCGAAAGCGGACTTTAAGACCTTTATCGATTCCGTGAAGATCGAACCGGGTGCTTGATTGAGGGTAGCCGGGAATGATAGCGGCGACAAAACCTTCCCGGCGGATTAGCGTCTTATTTCGCACTAACAGCTAATCATGCATCTAAGCGAGTTTGTTCTTCTCTTCCAGCATGTTCTTGCGAAGCAGTTCGTTCATAAGCGTCTGATAGCCCTTTCCGTGGCTCTTAAGCCACGCCAGCACGTCCGCGTCGATCCGCGCCGTGATTTGCTCTTTCCTCGGCTTATACAGGCTGTGAAAGGGAACCGCACGCGCAAAGTCTTCCTCGGTCCACTCGGGGATATTCGAAGTGTCTATCTCCGAATCAGGAAGCGCAGCCAATGCCGCGATTCGCTTTTTCGCTTCTTCGTCCATCGGACTAAAACCATGTTCCCGCTTCATAACGCTTCCTTTCCGCCGCCGTGAAGTCATCACGACTGATCGAAAACGGATCGGCAAACACAAACTTCGCGTCTTTGAATGCGGCCCATGTTTTAGCTGGTTGCTTTATCTTTTTTTTCGTCCCATTCAAAGATTACAGAATAATTATACTATTGTAGTGTCATATTTGCAACTACAAAGTAATTCTCCGTTTACCCTTCGATAAAAAAGCCCGGTAGGTCACTACCTGCCGGGCCACGCTTCTTCAATGCTGCCGAAAACTTTCTAGGCTTTCACCAAGCCGATAACGGACCCGCAGGTGAACAGAACATCCGTTATGGTCAGCCCCGTAGCCACGGATGGCGGAGGGGCGGCCTGCGGGGATCCTTAAGGGATTCAGACCTAACCTCGGTGGAGTTCCAATAGTTCCGATAAGCATTCTCTTAACGCAAGTTCTCTTTGTTTAAGCTGAACTTCATTCATATTTTTTTGTTCTTCAATTGCCATTGCCTTCTGTACAATCTTATCAACTAAAATGGCGACAGACTTTTTTATCACTTCATTTCTATTTTCTTGCAGTACCGTCCCTTTATGGTATAAATCAAAATCCTTTGCTGATTCCTGGAATAGTTTCTCAATTATCATTGCAAGCTTTTGCTTTTCGGCTATCCCTAGATCATTACTCTTACCTTTACCTTCAGTAATTTTCATTTAATCCCTCAAAAAGGCCAACACAAATATCCATTAAATCCTGCGTAGTTTGTGATTCGCTCAATCTACTGGCAGTCTCTGCTGCAGCTTGCTCATTAACCATATCCTCTGCGCCACTAGTATCGGTTGAACTAGTAGTGTTATCAACTTCGTTTGCCCTATCTTCAATTTGCTTTTCAATGTCCTCTTTTGATGGAAATTTTGAGCTATTTGCTTTTGAAGAAACGGCTTGCGAAATCCAGTCTGAAACATTTCCTATTATAGTCTGTATGCCACTTATGATACCGTTTCCAAAATCAGCCATCGCACTTTCCGTATTATAGCTCGCATTAAATACTGCATCTGATATTCTATTCCCCGACATCTCGTCTGCGACATTATATGCAACAACCAGGAGGAAAGCGGCGCCAGCGGCTCTTGCGTTTCCTAAACTTGCAGCAATATCATTCAAGCCCGTGGGATCAACTCTCGCCAGCGGGTTATTGCTGACATACGCAACCCAGTTATCGCCATCCCTGGCCGGGTCTTCCGATATGAATCTCCCGAGCTGCGGATCGTACCAGCGTGCATTGTGGTAATACAGCCCCGTTGCCTATCACCTGTCAAAGAACTTCTCTGTTCCTGCGAATATACCGCTCCAAGCGCATAGTACGAGAATTTTATGCGGATTTATCGATACGGCCAGGGCGCGCCAGTCACACCCGAGTATGAACGGTTAAAAGGCTCGCTGAGTCATTGGCATGCGCCCATGGATTCCTCCGCGCCGCGGAAACGCGGCGCATTGATGATTACCTCTAGGAACACGACCGCAGGTCGTATGGGCGCACAGTGCAATGGGCAGATCGTTTTCGATCTGCGCCGACACGGATGTCGCCGGCAGCCCTGGTATCATCGGAGAAAGTCTGTTGCTATTCTTCTCTACTCAGCACTTCCGCGCGGTCCGCGAGCGGCACATCGAGCGTAATCTTCTTCCCGGCGCGCACTAATTCTACGCTGACTTTTTCGCCGGGTTTGTTGTCTTCCAGGGCGGAGTAGAGGTCGGCTAGGCGCGTGACTTTCAGGCCGTCGACTTTGGTGATGATGTCGCCGCCGAGGTAGATGACGGAGGAGCCGTAGCGAACGGGCTCGGAGCCTTGTTTGATGCCGGCTTTTTCGGCGCCGCCGCCGCGTTTAGTGCGGGATATCAGGAGGCCCTGCTGCACGGGGAGTTTGGCGTAATTGACTAGGGCGGGGAAGAGCTGCACGACGGTGGCGTCTATCCAGCCGCGACGCACGCGTCCGTGCTGGATGAGTTCGGCGACCACGCGTTTGGCGGTGTTGACGGGAACGGCGAAGCCTATACCGACCGAGCCGCCCGACGGGGAATAGATCATCGTGTTTACGCCGATCATGCGGCCTTGCGAATCAAGGAGCGGGCCACCGGAGTTGCCGGGGTTGATCGATGCGTCGGTCTGGATCATGTCGCGGATGATGTTGTTTTGCGAGGTCTGTATGGGGCGGCTGAGGCCGGAGACGATGCCGACTGTGAGAGTGCGGTCGAGCGCGAAGGGATTGCCGATCGCGAGCACCCGTTGGCCGACCCTGAGCGGGGCGGAATCGCCGAAGGGGATGGTGTGCAGCTGAACGCTTTTAGGCACATCGATCTTGAGGACCGCGATGTCGTTTTCCGCGTCGGTTCCGATGACTTTGCCTTCGTACTGGCTGCCGTCGGCAAGGTTCACGAGCACTTTGTAGGCTTTATCAACGACGTGGTTATTGGTCAGGATATAACCGCGCGTATCGATGATCGATCCGGAACCTGAACCGCCTTCCTGTGGGACCGGTTCAAGGAACCAGTTTATAGCGACGGTTTCCGTGGTGATGTTGACCACGGCGTCGTTGAACTGTTCGTAGACGGAAATGTTCTGCTTTTCGTCTTCGCTGAAAGAACTGAGGTCGCCGTTTTTCACCAATTGCACGTTGGTATCGGAGGTTTTAAGGTCCAACGTTTCAGCGTTTTTTTTCGTTGAGGCGGAAACGGCCGTATTTTGCGCGGAAACTTCACCCGCGCGGGCTTTTTCGGCTGAAAACGGCAAATGAACGAAACCGAGAACGACGGCAAGCGCCACTACGGCTAACGCGCTCAGCACCGAAAAAAATACCAGTTGACCGCGGCTGTACAGTTTCATACCCTAGCCTCCACAAAGAAATATAGGTAAGTGAGGTTCATTCAAAACTCTTCAAGTTTTGAATGAACGACCATAGATTTAAAGCAGTATTTTTGCATTTCACTGGATGATATATCTATAGAAGATGGCGCAAAAATACTGCAAGAGTCAATTTCAAAACTAACCGAGTTTTGAAATTGACTCAAGAAACGGCCTGCGCGGAAAGCGGCATCGGCAAAGTTATGGCGAATTCCAGGTATTTGCCCGGTGATGATTTGACGGTGAGCTTTCCTCCCGCCTCAGAAACGCGGCGGCGGACCAAAGCCATGCCGACGCCGCGACCGGCGCTTAGATCCGTACCGCTTGCCGTGGAGAATCCGGGGCGGAAAATGAGCTTGGCCAGCGCATTGGCATCAAGCGAGTCGGCGTTTTCGGCGAACTCGGGTATTGTTTTGGCTTTTTCACGGATGGCGCGCGCGTTTAATCCCTGGCCATCGTCCATGTACTTTATTGTCAGGGAATCGGGTCCCCACTGCATCACGAGCGAGATACGCCCTTCGGCGCTTTTCCCCGCGGCAAGCCGTTCGGCGCTCGGTTCAAAACCGTGCGCAAAGCTGTTTCGGATGAATTGGATCAGGATGTCCTTGACCAGCTTCCGGTATTCGTCGGGTACCGTCCTGCGGCCGAATCCTTCAAAATCAACGCCCGCCGGGATGCTGGTTCGGGACGATTCCCTATGAATGAGCTTTTCGATCGAATAGCGCAGCAGGCTGGAATCGGCCAGTCCCGCGCTCTTTGTGTCGGTTTGGAAATTGAGGACCTTCTCAATCAGCGCTTTCAGCGATTCAAGTTCCCTGGCAATCTCGGCAAGGCCGAGGGTCAATTGCAGCAGATCGCGCCACTCGTGACCCATCTCCAGTTTCTCTTTAACTTTGTCTTCAAATTGGTGAACTTTAGCCGAAAATTCGGCCAGTCCGAGCAAGGCCGCGTTGCCTTTGATCGCGTGCGCGGATTGGAAAAGGGTTTCGAGGACTTCCTTGCCTGAAGCGCCCTCAATCCTCATGAGCTCATTGATGCTTTCCAACTCGGATTCGGTATCCGCGATGAATTCCCTCATCATGATCGGATCGACATGGACGACCTGGAAGAGGCCTTCCATTTCCCGTCGGTGCTCCTTTTCTTCCGCCGCAAGCCGCTTTTGCAATTCATACTCTTCGGTGACATCGGAAACGACGCCAAGGATGGGGAACGGCGAGGCAAAGGACGCGACTCGGGTGAAGGCAAACCGGAGTCTTTTGAACGCGGTGGTACCATCCGCTCGCGCGATGG
>JBAYHM010000244.1:0-6937 GCA_041666155.1 Treponemataceae bacterium | reverse complement strand
CACACCGAAAGAACACTACGAAAAAACCGAGGAAACGGTCGTACCGACGCAGGAAGAATCTCTGCGGAGCGGGACTGACGGAGAACGCGTCAAACTGGCCGCGGATTTTTACCGCCGCTTTCAAGAATACGTTGAGAATCTGTTCACCCGGTTCGTCACGAAAAACGAAATCGGCCTAAAAGAAGTATCGGAACGAATAAAGGAATTATGCGACGTCATCAAGGATGATCGACGATTTTTACTGCGCATTCAAGATCCGGGCGACGCTGAAAAGAACTATTTAGCGTCGCATTCGGTCAAATCTACGATTATCGCGGTCGTTATGGGTTCCTACCTGAAACTGCCCGCTCACCGTTTGATTGAATTGGGCACCGCGGCCCTGTTGCACGAAATCGGCATGGTAAAACTGCCGCCGCAGCTCTATATGACCAATAAACCGTTGGCTCCTCAGGAAAGGAAAGCGATTCTGACGCACCCCATCCTTGGTTACAATATTTTGCGCAATCTTTCCTTTCCTTTAAGCGTATGCCTTGCGGCGCTTGAGCACCACGAACGGGAAAATGGAGCCGGATACCCGCGGGCCATGACCGGGGAAAAAATCAGCCTTTACGCCAAGATAATCTCAGTAGCCTGCTCCTACGAGGCACTCACATCCTCCCGTCCCTACAAAAACGCTAAAGACGGTTATGCGAGTATGATCGATCTATTAAAAAATGTCGGAAAACAGTATGACGACACAGTAGTACGCGCCTTGGTATTTTCATTATCGATATATCCGATTGGTCTATACGTGCTTCTTTCCAACGGCAGAAAGGGCCAAGTCGTTGATGTCAGCCCGGAAAATCCACGCTTCCCGATCGTTCAAGTTTTTGGAGAAAAAACACCGGACGGTAAGGATCGCATCTTAGAAACTTCACAAAACGGTTTTTATATTGTTCGTCCATTACTGAAAACCGAGGTCACCCCCAAAACCGAATCATAAAAAGGTGCCTATTGCGGTCGCGACCGGCGCATGGTAGGCTCGAGTCATCATGGATGAAGGTTCCCCGTATATAGGTTTTCTCCTGCTTCTCAGTCTGATTGTCCTTAATGGTTTCTTTTCTATGTCGGAAATGGCAATTGTGTCTTCTCGAAAATCTCGGCTGAAGGCGAAGGCCGACGAAGGCAAGAAAGCGTATTTAAAAGCCTTGAAAGCGGCCCAAGATCCTTCCCGCTTTCTCTCTACTATTCAGATCGGCATTACACTCATCGGTATTCTCTCGGGAGCGTTCGGCGGCACAATATTCGCAAAACCGCTGGCGAGACTCCTTTCGCGCCTTCCGTTTCTCGCGCACTACGCCGAGGGCATCGCGCTGTTCCTTGTTGTTCTATCGATCACCGTGTTGTCTATCGTCCTGGGTGAGCTGACTCCTAAGCAATTCGCCTTGTCCAATCCTGAAAAAATCGCCGCATTTTCGGTTCCCATTCTTGAAAAACTGGCCGTCGTGTTCAACCCTATCGTCACATTCCTTTCCCATACGACGACGTTCATGCTTAAAACGCTGCGTATTTCCGAGAGTTCCCGGCATATGATCACCGAAGAAGAAATTCGCGGCGTCATACTGGAAGGTGAGCTGCATGGCGTCGTTGAGGAAAAAGAACGCCGCATGGTGGAAGGCGTTTTTTATCTCGGCGACAGGCCGGTCGAAACCTTCATGACCCATCGTTCCGAACTTGTATGGCTGGAAGAGGATTCAGACGACCAGACGATCCGAAAAATCGCGCTCGGCGCTTCAAACCAGAGCATGGTTCCAATTATCCGCGCAGGTCTTGATGATATCGTCGGAGTGGTCAGGGTCCCTGAGTTACTCGCATCCCTCTTGGACGGCACCTGGTCTGGTCTCAAACCTCTCATAAAAGAAGCATGCTTCGTACCCGGTTCTATGTCCTCGCTCAGGGTTTTTGAAGTCTTCAAACGAGAAGGCGTCGATATGATCTTGATTCTGGATGAATACGGCGGCCTTGCGGGAGCTTTGTCTCTCCGAGATATCATCGAAGAGATCGTCGGAGAACTTTCACAAACCGCGACAGACATGGAAGAGATCGTAAAACGCGAAGACGGTAGCTATTTGATGGGCGGGCTGGTCAATGTGGATGAGTTTGCCGAACTGTTTTCCTTCCAAAAAGAATTCAGCGAGCATCGTGAATACCACACTTTAGCCGGTCTAATCCTGGATATTCTGGGTGTCATCCCAAAAACCGGGGAAATATTTAATTGGAATGGTATCCGCTTTGAAATCGTCGATATGGACGGCAACCGGATAGATAAAGTTCTCATCACCCCGCCGAAACCGGAACATGTGGGCCCATCTATCTAAGAAATGATCAGACTACAAACGCTTAGCCAAGCGCGCGACTGCCGAACCGATCGCGAGTCCCGCGGCAATGGCTCCGGCGGTTCCCAAGGTCCTAAATCCGACGTCCAGTGTTTTCGGAAGATTTCCAGCCAGAGATTCCGCCATCATGTAGTACATGCCTCCGCCGGGGACCAGTGAAATGATGGCGCACACGACGTAGGTTCCAGCAGGACCCTGCAGTATTCGCGACGCGATTTCCGCATACAAGGCAACGGCGACCGCCGCCGCGAAGTAGGCGACCCCCTGGGAGCCCAAAGATTGAGAGGCTAAGAGAAACACTGCCCAACCGAGCGAGCCGCCCAAGGCTGAAGCCGGAATATGCCGCCCATGAACATTAAAGACAATGGCAAACGCGCCTGTTGCCAGCCCCGCCCATAGAATACCCAAATTCGCATTCATAGAAATGCCTTCTGAACAAAGGAAGCAATGGAAAACGCAAACCCGGCGCCAAGTGATATGGCCGCGGCCGCCATGAAGGCGTCGGCCAATCGCGCGACGCCGGCAACCAGATCGCCGGCGATCGTATCGCGAATAGCGTTGACCGTGGACAAACCGGGAACTAACAGCATGATGGAACCGATAACCGTTTTATCCAGATTCTGAGCGAGACCCAAATACACAGCGGCCGCCGAAAGCGCGGCGGTGGCCGCTCCTCCAACACTATTTATTATAAAATCCGGGAATCTGCGTGAAGACCCTGCGAATTGAATTGCTTTTATGCCGACGCCCACCAAAAAAGCCGCGCAGGAGTCTCCGAGAGATCCACCGAATAGCAAGGTAAAAAAAGCGACGCTCGCTCCGGCGGCAATAAATGAGACAACAGGGCCATACGATTTTTCGTCCCGGACGGAATCCAAAGCCTTTCTAAATTGGAGAGGTCCTTCACGGCAAACCCTTTCGCGTGCGGTTATTTCTACCAAACGGGAAACGCGATGCAAATCTACCGAACGCCGCGCGACGCGACGAACAGTCGCTCGGCTCAGAGCGCCGCCGTCAGTCACCGAGGCCATGAGTCCGGTCGGCGTCGCGAAACACTCGGCGTCGCGAAAATCCCAGGACACGCAGAGGGATACGACAATTTCTTCGGCGCGATAGGTTTCTCCGCCCGCTTCCAGGATCAGACGGCCCGCATCCGCGGCGAGAGAAAGGGCATCTTCGGTCATTACGCGTTCTGACCCGAAACATTCAGATAGGTGTAATGTTTGAGGCCGGCTTCATATTCCACTAAGAGCTTCATACCCTCGCTCGGTTTGACGACGTCCGCCTTGATCGCCTGTTCCACCTGCTGCTTCATGGAACGGATGAGCTCGCTGGCCGAATACTCATTTTCTTCCAATACTTCGCGTATCGTATCGCCTTCTATCGTTTCATCTATGTACCAGCCGGCTTCCTCATCGGAATCAACGATAACATGAGCCTCATCCATGCGACCGAACAAGTTATGCATATCACCTAAGGTATCCTGATAAGCTCCAGTCAGGAAAAAGCCCACATAATACGGCTCGTTGTTGAACTCGTGAAACCACATGTATTCCTGGTCGTTCTCCCCGTCGCCGATAAAGGCATCAACTTTACCATCCGAATCACAGGTGATATCGATGATGGTGCCCTTGGCTGTCGGCTCCTCCGTGAGACGGTTCAGCGGCATGACTGGAAACAATTGGTCCAAGGCCCAGGAATCCGGCAAAGACCTGAAGACTGAAAAATTGAGAAGGTATTGGTCCTTCATGTTGGCGACAAGTTCTTTTATCTCGTCGGAGATGCGCGTTTTCCCTTCAAAGTGTCGCGCGATTTCCGAAGCGATTTCCCAAGATACCGACTCCACCACCGCGCGGGATTGGAGGTCCAAGTAGCCCAGGTCAAACAAGGTATTTGCCTGTTGGCGATAGAATACAAGGTCGTGGAAAGCTTCGTCGTAATGTCCCGCATCAACCGTGTCGCGCACTTCCAGAATATCGCGTACTATTTTGTGGGCGTTCTTGGGGATTTGAGGTACACGCATCGAACTGAGTTTTTTAATACGTCCGAAAGCTTCCGCCGCGATCATTGAATGATGGGCGACTAGTGCTCGGCCGCTTTCGGAAATAATGGTCGGGTGCGGCGTTTTTTCCTCGTCACACACGTCCTTGACACCGTAGACGATGGTGTTCGCGTATTCACGCAGCGAGTAGTTGGCTGAAGATGAGACCGCGCTCCGAGTACCGTCGTAATCGACGCCGAGTCCCCCGCCCACATCCAGGTATTCGATGGGGCAACCCATACGCACGAGCTTGGCGTAGAAACGGGCGCCTTCACGCACCGACCGGGTAACTACCTGGATGTCGGGGATTTGACTGCCGATATGGAAGTGGATGAGCGAAATGCAGTCTTTCATGCCAGCCTCTTCCAACAAGGAAATAGCCTCAAGCAGATCAACCGTGGAAAGGCCGAACTTCGCGTTATCCCCTGAAGAGGTTGCCCATTTTCCGGAGCCGCGGGTTGCCAGTTTTATACGGATACCGATCATCGGCCGCACGCCTAAATCCTTGGAAACCTCGATGAGCGATTTTATTTCTTCAAGTTTTTCAGCGACGACGACAACTTTTTTTCCGATTTTGCGACCCATAAGGGCAAAACGGAGGAATTCATCATCCTTATAGCCATTACAGATGAGAAGACATTCGTAATTGCGGTGAACGGAGAGAGCCAGAAGCAATTCGGGCTTGGAGCCCGCTTCGATGCCCAAACCGTATTCGGACCCCGCGTCCATGAGGGTCTCCACAACTTCCCGCATTTGGTTGACCTTTACCGGAAATACACCCCGGTAACGACCGGCGTAAGCACTTTCCTCGATAGCTTCGTTGAAAGCTTCATTTATGCGCCTGACACGATCCTGGAGAATATCCTGAAACCGTATGTGGAGCGGCAACCTGAGCCCTCGCTCTTTTGCCGCGGCTATGACTTCGGATATACGGATGGAAACGCCGTCCTTGAGCGGTGAGACGGCCACTGAGCCGCTCTCGTCGATGGAAAAATACCCAGAACCCCATTTAGAGATGCCATACAGCTTATCGGATTCTGAAACTGACCAAGCAGCCATTATGTACGCCTCCCCGAAGTATCTCTGACCTGCGTATTCACACCGTCGTAACTGAGAATGGAACCGTATACATCCGGCCGTCTGTCCCGAAAAACACCCCAGGCTGCCCGCGTAGTCGCGATCGCGTCCAGGTCAAAATCGTGGATAAGTGCTGTTTCCGAGAAACGATCGGCAGCTTTCACGAGAGCGCCCCGTTCATCGGCGATGAATGACGAGCCGTAAAAGGTGATGGAGGAATCGTCGATGGTTTCGCGACCGACGCGGTTGGAAACTACAAGCGGCACGAGGTTGGCGCCCGCGTGACCTCGCTGCACTGTCCGCCAGTGCTCCATGGAATCTATGGATGCGTCTTGGGGTTCGCTGCCGATGGCAGTGGGATAAAAAAGGATTTCGGCACCCTGGAGAACCATTGCGCGGGCAAGTTCGGGGTACCACTGGTCCCAGCAGATACCGACGCCTATAGTCGCGTAAGCGGTCTTCCAAACCTTCACGCCTAGGTCACCGGGGTTGAAATAGTACTTTTCCTCGTAGCCGGGGCCGTCGGGAATATGACACTTGCGGTAGGTACCGAGCACCAAACCGTCCGCATCGATAATGGCCACGGTATTGTAACGGGCCTGGTTGGCGCGTTCGAAAAAACTGATCGGCAACACGACGGAGAGTTCCCGTGCAAGCACCGAAAAGTGTTTGACGGCGGGATTTTCTTCCATTGTGGTAGCCATGGAAAAATATTCGCTTTTTTCCTTTTGGCAAAAATACGGCGTTTCAAACAACTCCTGTAGAAGGATGATACGCGCTCCGTCGGACGCAGCCTTTCGGATGAAGGATTCCGCCTTACGGATATTCTCTTCGCGGTCCCACATACACGAGAACTGAAGGGCCGCGACGGTAACGCGCCTCATGAAAAACTCCTTCCGGCCGCGGGAATTTGCTGGGTGATGCAATGCACGTTTCCCCCGCCCTTGATGATCTTGATGCCGTCCGTCGCGACGATTTTTCGTCCGGGGTAGGCATTGCGCAAAATTGATAAAGCGCGATCGTCGGCCGCACTTGCGGCCGCGTCGCCGTCTTTTCCGAATGCGGGTACGATAAGGCCGCCGTTTACCGGATAGTAATTGATGTAGCTGAGGGTGAGCCGTTCACGACGGCAGAAACGAGGGGGTGGTTCCGGGATAGTAATGACGGTAAGGTGCCGTCCCGCCGCGTCCCGGGCAGTCAAAAGCGCGGCGGCATTCGCATCCGTACTCGCTGACGACCCTTCAGCGGCGGTCTGTACGGCGACGATGCCTGGGGCGACGAAACAGGCCACGTTGTCCACGTGGCCGTCGGTTTCGTCGCCGGAAATTCCTTTTTTCAGCCAAATAAATGATTGCGCGCCTACATAATCACGTAAATATCCTTCGATATCGGCTTTGGAGAGTGAAGGATTTCGATTCGGGTTTAAAAGGCATTCCTCGGTCGT
>JBAYHM010000243.1:0-6942 GCA_041666155.1 Treponemataceae bacterium | reverse complement strand
GTGTTCGACATTATACGCAAAAATGGATAGCCAATGCGCACCGCGATTGCGTTCATCATCCGAATATACCTGTTGGGAAATTTGATACATCGTGTCATCTTTTTTAACTTTATATGTGTCTACCCGGCTTATAACCGGTTCGGCTGATAGCGTCAGGGGCATTAAAAAAAGTAAAAAAAGTGAAACCTGAAATAGTGATGGGGACGTCCGCATGTGCCGATTTCCTTTATCCGTACCTTGATAGGCGAATAGGCTAAGCGCTTTGTCGAGTTTTGTGCTCAACTTCGGAAGCATCACTATATATTTTAGAGCATTTGAATGTTTTGGACGGGGCGAGTTATTACATCCGGGCGGCGAATTTAGACACTTGACGGGTGCTTACCGAAACATCGTTCGTCGAAGCAATACGCTTTAGATTCTCCCGGCCGTGTAGGAGGCGAAGATTTTCTTGGCTTGGGTAATGGGTATGCTCACGGCGATTTCTTGGCCCGTTTCCATGATGACGCTGTTGTTCGCGATGGCGTGCACATATTCCAGATTCACCAGGAAACTCTTATGGCAGCGAAGAAAGCGTTCATCTTGGCATTGGCTCTCAAAAGTATCCAAGCGCTCATAAAAACTAACTTTTTCCTGAGCGCGCCGGTGGATGGTAACGATCCGCGCATCGCTCTCGGCGTAGAGGATATCTTCCAGCGGTATCCGATAGTCGCCCTGCCGGGTCTTGATGTAAATAACTTTAGTCTCTTTAAGTAATTGAACTTCTATGGCCTGATCGAGAGCCTCCGCCAACGCGTCCGCGCCGATGGGCTTGAGCAAGTATTGCAAAGCTCTCACTCCATAGCCCTCGATAGCATGGTCGCGGGAGTTGGTCGCGAATATGATCGAGCATTTTTTGTCAAACTCCCGGATTTGCCGGGCGATGAGCACGCCGGTCGAAGCGCCCATGAATACGTCCAGGAAGATGATATCGAAACCATGCTTCTCTCTGATGAATGAAAGCAGGTCTTCCCCACTCGGAAAACTTTCAATAGTAAAGGAAATTTGTTTGCGGCGGCCGTACTCATCCACGAGCCGACGCAGATATTCGAGCTCGGAACCTTCATCATCGCATAACGCGATGTTCATCGACGCTATCCTTTCTGCCGTATTCAAAGCAGTACATAGTAATTTACTATATATTTAAAGTTGTAGAAAACCCGAGGGGCCTATCCGCGATGCTTATTCCCCTGTTTTTTTCATTTATTACGCTCTTTGCTACGAGCGTTATTGAATACGGCACGCTCACCATGAGGCGGAGCCTTTCTACCCATATTTTCGTCCGTGCGCTCGTGTATACCCTTGGCGCTTCCGTTTATATTCTCCTGAACCGCCTTGGGGTCAAACAACCATTCGTCTATTATCTCATCCCCGTCATCTATCTTTGGGCCTGCGACTACCTGTTCACGGAGACTCTTCCTCAGAAAATATTCCTTTTTTTTACCGACTGGTGCTTCACTACTTTTGTCTCGGCGTTGTGCAATTGGGCAACTGCCTGGATAGACGCCGAACAACTGCGGCTCGCCGTCAGAATCGCGCTCTATATGATGAGCTATATTGTTTTGCTTCCCGTTTATTTTAGGTATGGGCGTCGATATGTCCGCGAAATGC
Organism: Treponemataceae bacterium; assembly: GCA_041666155.1. Classification (GTDB taxonomy): domain Bacteria; phylum Spirochaetota; class Spirochaetia; order Treponematales; family Breznakiellaceae; genus SZUA-426. Next base: position 5,295 of record JBAYHM010000243.1, on the reverse strand, counting down.
TTTATTTATTCGATAAGGCCAATCCGGTATACGCCGCCTTCCCTTTTCTGGCCTTTGTCCTCTTTACAATATTTTTCGGCCCTCTGGTCAGGGCAAGCGATTTTTCGCAGTTCCTCACCATGGTCCTGTTCATCTGTTTTATTCTCTTCACTTTTTATTTGATGGTGGCCCATTTCCATACGGTATTCAGCCGCCTTCAATTTGATAATAAATTGATGAACGTCGAGCGGCTTCTTGTTTTGCAGAAGAAGTATTACGCGGAAATCGACAAAGGGGTTCGCGTCCAGCGAGAGCGGCTCCACGATACGCGCCATCACCTAGTCGCTTTGTCAACCATGGCTTCGGCCGGGAGGACTGAAGCCTTGATCCAGTACCTCTCAAAACTTTTGGAACTGTATAGTCATTCCAATGCCCGTCGCTATTGCGAAAACGACGTGGCTAACGCTGTTCTCGGCGGGTATATCAGCATAGCGGAAGAGAATAAGATCGCGGTGTCCGTGGAGCTTGATTTGCCCCAGAAAATGGGCATCGACGAATATGAACTCTGCACTCTCTTCGGCAATACCCTGGAGAACGCTATTGAAGCCTGCCGGCGGATACCAGCGGATTCCATCCTTTTTGCGAAGCGGTACATCAAGCTCAAGTCCAGAGTGGAGCAAGGCCGATTGACTGTCCGGATTGAGAACAGTTTCCTTAATGATTCCTCAATTGAGAAGGACAACTTCGTGTCAAGCAAAACAGGCCACGGCGGTGTTGGTCTTGAAAGCGTTAATGCCGTAGTAGACCTATATCAAGGCAGTATGAGCTGCGAACGGCAGGAAAGCACCTTTGTTTTTTCCGCCGTGCTCTGTTTGCGGCCTTCCCCTTTTGCATCAGTTCGACCTATAAACTAGACTTAATGAATGTTCTACTGTTTTTGGAGTTGCTACGATCATGACGCGCGTTGAACAGCCCGCGAAGGGCGGGTTCGGCGCCGCGCGGAGGATCATCCTTCAATGCATCTTATGGTATATCCTCACCGCCGGGATCTTTGCCGCCTTTGAATCAGCGACCGTTTCGGCAAAGGTTGACCACGACATAGCTGAGCGCATACTGACCCTTGAAAAACGCGTTGAGCCCGCCTTGGCGTTTGCCTTATGGAACCTTGACCACGATCTCGTGTCGCTCATTCTGAGCGGAGTTGTCGATGATCCCGCCATCAAGCGAGTTGAACTGAGCGATGAATCGGGCAGAATAATCACCGCGCTAGACGCCTTAGAAGCGAAGGCGGTCAGAGCGCGCGCCGGCGGTCCGCCGCGAACTTTCCCGCTGACCCACGCTTTGCCGGGAAAATCGGCCCGGTCTATCGGCTCGCTCACGGTAATCCCTTCCGCCGAACTCAGGATGGAACGCATCAGGGACACCTTTCTCTTCAGCATCGGAAGGACCGCGCTGCTGGTCTTAATCCTTTCGGTTATTCTCACCGTCGCGATCGAAAGAGGCCTCGGCAGGCCGTTGCGTGAGTTCGCCAAAGGGATCTCGGAAGTGGATCCGGCCGATCCGGACAAAACCCCCCTCATTCTCCACGGTGCGCCGGGCGGGGAGCTGACGCTCGCGGCGGAAGCTTTCAACGGCATGGCCAGGAAGGTGGGAGAGACGATGTCGGCGCTGACCGAAAGCCGCGCGCGCCTCTGGAGCGCCTTCGAGGATTCGCCTATTTCGTTATGGGAAGAGGACTTCTCAGAAGTCAAACGCCGCGTTGACGGGGAAAAGGGCGTTTCGGACTGGCACGCCTATTTCCAGAGTGCCGAGCGGGTACATGAGTTTCGCCGCCTTATCAAGATAATAGACGTGAATCGATCGACCCTGGCGCTTCTCGGAATATCGGTCAAGAGCCAAGTGCTCGGCCCATTATTCGAAGCTGTCGAGGAAGAGGAGATACTCGCCTTACGGCAGGAATTCATCGCCCTCGCTTACGGTTCGCTCTCCTGGGAAGGAGAATCCGTTCACCAAACGAGGGATGGCCGGAAGCTCGTCCTTCGCATTCGACTAGGCATCGTTCCTGGTCATGAGCTAATTTGGGACCGGGTTCTCGTCTCAATTGTCGATGTAACCGAACAAAAACGCGCCGAGAACGTTTTGAGGCAATCGCTCGCGGAAAAGGAACTTCTCCTCAAGGAAGTCCACCACCGAGTAAAGAACAACCTCCAGATCATCTGCAGCCTCATCAGTATCCAAAGCGGCACCGTGGACCCCGATTCCGAAACGGCAGCGTCCTTGGCGGATATAGAATCGCGGGTTTGGTCGATGGCGCTGGTTCACGAGCTGCTCTACGAAACTCAGAATTTCGCCGCCCTCGATTTTTCCGGTTACGTGAAGCGACTCTGCGACCGCATCATATCCGCTTATATCGACGCGCCCGGGCGGATTCGGATTTCAGTCGATATTCATGACGACGTTCGGCTTATTCTTGAGAAGGCGATTCCTTGCGGATTGCTGATAAATGAACTCATAGTCAATTCCTTCAAGCACGCGTTTCCCGACGGGCGGAAGGGCGCTATCAGCGTGTCGATGGCGCGGACAGGTGACGGGGAGATACGGCTGGTCGTCTCCGACGACGGCGTGGGCATCGGCGACTTGTCAAAAATGAGGAAGCCGAAGTCGATCGGTTTCATGCTCATCGAAAATTTGGCTAATCAGCTCGGGGGGTTAATATCATTCCGGGGGACGGACGGATTCCAATCGGAACTTCGGTTCCCGGACTCTTTTAAGAGATAGGGAAGAGGATACTATGCGTCGGATATGTATCGGTTTCGCGATCGTTCTTGCGGTGGCCGGAGCTTCGCTGTCCGCGGCGCCTTCGGTTCTGTCCTATTCCACCAACCCGTTCTATCCGCCCTACGATTGGGGACTCGGAGATGACCGGTTCGATGGAGCGAGCATCGAGCTGCTCGATCTTGTCCTTCCTCCCTTTACGACCTCCCGACCCGTACGCGTGCCGTGGAAACGGGCGCTTGCCATGGCCGCCGACGGAGAGATCGACCTTCTACTCAGCCTGCGGATCACTGCGGAACGCTCCGAATACCTGGAGTTCACGACCCACCGCGCGTTCCCGAACCCGATCGCGGTTTTCGTCCGGTCGAACTCGTCCATCACGGTAGACGATTGGGCCAAGCTGAAGCCCTACCTCGGCGGCGTGAGCCGCGGTGATACCTTCGGCGGCGGGTTCGACGAGTACTGGAGAACCCGGTTGAACGTGGAGACCGCGCCTTCAATGCTTGAAAACTTTGAGAAACTGCGGCTCGGGCGCATCGACTATTTTGTTTCGGGGTACTATATGGGGCAAAGCTACCTCGCGTTGACCGGCCTTAGCGGCACGATCGTCGCTCTCCGGCCGTTCGTTTCCAACCAGGACATCCATTTCGCCTTTTCAAAAAAAACGCCCTGGAAACGTCTCCTGCCCGCCATGAGCGCCGCTCTCGCGGAGCTCGACTCGAAGGGCGCTCTTGAAGCAATTTTAAAAAAACACCTCGCCCGCTTCTCCGAAAAGGACGCGCCGAAACTTTTTGAGTAGGATGCGGCTTCTAATGTCCTTCCCGGAGCGTCAGGGCTATGACCGCGCCGGATGTCAGAAGAACGCACGACGCGGCGAGGGCGATCGTGAACGAGCCGTCCGGCGACCTGAGGGCTTCCATCAGGTAGACGAAGACGACCGACGCCTGCCCGAAGAGCTGGATGATCCCGTTGGAAGTGCCTTCGGGGGTCGGCCGCGTTATCTCGGACGCATACTGCATGCCGATGGGCATGACGCTCGTCAGGAAGAAGCCTAGAAAAGCGGCGGCAAGGCAGAGGAGCGGAAAGGTAGGCGCTATCGCCAAGCCCGCAAGGCCGGGAATAGCCAGAGCCAGGCCCAGGGCTATGAAGGGCTTGCGCCTGCCGGTCTTGTCCGATATCGCCGGCAGGACGACGGCTCCGGCGACCCCCGCGACCAGCATTATCGCGCCGAACGTTCCCGCTTCCTGCGCTCCGAAGCCGCGCGGCCTGACGATCGCCTCTATCCATGTCGTTACGCCGTTGAAGATGCCGAGCCCGACGAACGATATGAAAAGGTAGCGCCTGAAGCTCGGTACGGTGAAGGCGTGCTTGAATCCGTCGAGCATGAGCGAGCGGACTTGTCCGGCATCGTCGCTTGGGGGAGAAGGCGGGGTTTCTCTCGCCACCGCGATGAACAATGCCGCGCTTGCCGCGGAGAACGCGCCGTAATACAGCTGTATGCTGGGGATCGGCATGCTCTCGGCGAGCGCGGGCGTCAGGACCATGCCCATGGCCGTGCCGACGAGGTTGGCCAGGGTGGTCAGCCCGACCGCCGTCGCCCGTTCCCCGGGCGGGAACCAGAGCGCCGGAACCTTGGTCCATGCGTTGAGCAGGAAGGGCTGGGCGGCGGCGAGCCCTATCGTGGCGGCGAACGCCAAGGCGTAGTCGGCGCCCGCCAGTCCGCGCAGGAGCCCGAATAGTCCCATGACGACCGCGCCGAAGCCGACGGTTTTCCTGAAGCCCAGGGTGTCGATGGCCCAAGACACCGGGATGGACAGCGGAATGAAGGCGATCATGAACAGCATGGAGAATAAGCCTATCTTGAGATCGGACACGCCGTAGAGGATAGCCGCCTGCCCGGTGACCGGCGCGTACGATATCCACAAAAGCTGTATCGCCAGATTGACCAGCATGAACGCGCCGAGCACTACCCACCGGTATCCGTAGACTTTGATCGCCTTGTTTTCCATCCGCCCCTTCCTTTCGTACCGACGCGGCGAATCGACGCGTCGGCCGGCTATCGCATAGATCGGCGCTATCGAGCTATAGTATCCCCATGGCTGAAAACGAAACAGTGAAGCCGCGCTGGACGCCGGTTTTCGAACGCATATCAGACGAGAAGCGCAAGCGCGTGCTGGAAAGCGCCAAGGCTGCATTCGCCCGCGACGGTTTCTCCGGAACCAACGTCAACCGCGTCGCCGCGGCCGCCGATATTTCCGTAGGCTCATTGTATAAGTACTTTCGGACGAAAGAAGATCTTTTTCTCGCTATCATAGAAGAATCCCATGTCCTCCTGGAAACGACGCTGAACGCGATTTTCGCCGCCGAGCCGAGCTTTTTCGGCCGGATCGAGGCTATTCTCCGGGCCGCCGTCAATTCCGCCGTACAGGACCCCGATCTCATCCGCATCTACCTGGCCTGCACCACCGAGGAGCTCTCTACGCTGGCGGAACGCCTTTCCGGCCGCATCGAAAGCGTATCGGCGACTCTGTACCGCCGCAT
>JBAYHM010000242.1:0-7006 GCA_041666155.1 Treponemataceae bacterium | reverse complement strand
GGAAAAGGATGCGAGGCGGTCCATCCAAAACTTTCCAACGGCAAAATCCCGCCTACCGACGCGTTAATACCGAAACGGGGATGCGGAGTCCAACAAAAGTAAAGCCCCGAGCCTAATTGAGGTAATTCTGCGCCGTACAATCCCGCTCCCAAGCCCAAGGGTAGGGCCGTGAAGATTCGTCCTGTTAACGCGGTTTGATCAGTTTTCACAAGTCTAAGCGCGACTCCTAAGAGTGGGTCTGAAACGAGAAGCGCCGGCGAAGCGGCACGGAGATCGAATCCGCTCAAGGTCGGAATAGTAATCTCTAAGCGATCTCGGTTGAATATTTCGCGTCCGCCGTTTAAAAACCCGAATAGGCCGTGGAAAGCTTCAACAAGCGCGTCGAGCTTGCCGCCCCAGAGGTATTGAAACTGCAGATCCATTTCCAGCGAAATCATATCCGTTAATCCGTAGGAAACCGGCAGTTCAAGCGATAAGGTTTCATAGTCCAGAATTGTCGCGGGTATTTCAAATCCATTCGCGTCATAAATATAAGCCGCGGTCATGCCCTGAGAGAATTCCAGCGTCGGGATACAGAACCATTCTCCTTTCTCGGGTTGCGCGGCGGTGAACGGGGGAAGCGACGCGTAGCGATTGAATACCGGAGATGAACTGCGGGAAGACGGTAAACCGATCGGTTGAAAAGAGGTGATGGGTGTTTGGGCATCGACGAGTAAAAACGGGCACAGTGATATGCTGAAAGCTAAAAAAAACCGTTTTGTTGTTGCATTGAGAGTGTTTCTTTTTTTCACGCTTAGGTATCCCGAATTGCATTCGTTCACGATGGGGCTATCAATATTGTTAACATGGACGCGTTTGACTGGTCTATTGTGGGAGCCGGTGGAGCACCGTTAGTAGTACCGAAAACAGGTATTGTTAACTTTCTTGTAGACCTCCAACTTGTATCGCGGCCGCGTCATGTCCTTAAAGTAAAAAAATACTAAAAAAAGCGCATCTTTTACGTTGGTTAAAGAAAGAAGCGGAATTTCTTGGTATTGAAACAGCCCCGGTTTCTTTAAATATGTATTTTATTCCGAAAATCTAAAAAAAAGTACGAATAACCCGTTTTGATTTTTCGAAATCCGCTTCATTTCGTTCCTGAAGAACCGGCCGTACCATTAATCCACAATCAGCTACGAAAGGAGTGTTGAAATGGCACGGAAAAGTTTTCTGAGGATTTTGTTTTCGTCCTTCCTCGTATTGGCGATGGTTTCCTCGATCTGGGCGGGCGGGACCTCCGACAAAAAAGGCGCGGACAATTCGCTGGAAAAGATGAAGAGCGAGGCGGCGAAAACCGGTTTCAGCTGGAACATGGCGAAGGGATCGAGCATCAAGATCCTGTTCAACCAGCATCCTTACGCCGAGGCGATCATCAAGAAGATTCCGGAATTCGAGGCGGCCACGGGCATCAAGGTCACCTACGCAATTACCCCGGAAGAGAATTACTTCGATAAGGTTACGACCTCTTTGAACAGCCGATCGGGCGATCCTGATCTGTTCATGAGCGGCGCCTACCAGATCTGGGAATACGCGGTCCCCGGATACGTCCAGGAACTGGATCCCTTCATCAGCGATCCCAATCTAGTCGATCCGAAGTACGAAATGGCCGACTTCTATCCGGGCGTCGTATCCTCCCTGCGTTGGGACTTGGTTCCCGGTCATAAGGTAGGGTCCGGAAAGCTGTGGGCTCTTCCCCTCGGCTTCGAGACCAATACTCTGGCCTACAACAAACGCGTTTTCGACGAGAAAGGCCTGAAGCCTCCGAAGACCATGGAAGAACTCGCCGTACTCTGCGAGAAGCTCCAGGAGTTCAACGGAAAAGGCACCTATGCCCTCGCCATCCGTGGTTCGCGCAACTGGGGAACCATACACGCCGGGTATATGACCACCTATTCCAACTACGGCGCCAAAGATTTTGAGATCGAAAACGGCAAGTTGGTTTCCAAGGTCAATTCTTCTGAGGCCGTCAAGATGACCGAAGACTGGGTTAACCTCATCAAGAAAGGCGGCTCCCCCACTTGGGCGAGCTATACCTGGTATCAAGCCGGAGCCGACCTCGGCGCCGGAAAAGCCGCGATGCTCTTCGACGCGGACTGCAACGGCTATTTCCAGAATCCGACCGGAGCTTCCAAGGAAGCCGGCAACATCGCTTGGGTCCACGCGCCGCTTCCCGCCGGAAAAACGGATGTCAACGCGAATCTCTGGACTTGGGCCATGGCGATCAATAAGGCTTCCAACAACAAGAAAGCCGCTTGGCTCTTCCTCCAGTACTTTACCGGTAAGGAATACTCCCAGTGGGCTTCCACCAAAAGTAAGGTCGTCGACCCGCCCCGCAAGTCCGTTTTCGAGAGCGCCGATTTCGTGAGCGTTCTGGCCAAGTCGGAAGGTTACGGACAGGCGTTCAAGGATTCCGTCGCCGGTACAACCATCCAGTTTACCCCACAACCCCACTTCTTCGAAACGACCACCGAGTGGGCCGCGACCCTGCAGGACATCGTCGCCGGAAAATATCCTTCCGTGAAGGCTGGTCTCGATCAGCTTAAGGTAAAAATGGACAAGATTGTCTCCGACATCAGCGTGAAATAATAAATACTCCAAGCGCGGGGAGGGGGTGTGCTCCGCCTCCCCGCTCGGGGCTAACGGTTCCGTTACAAACATCAAATGGAGATGAGGCTTTGGAAAACTCGACTGAAAAACCGACGGCTGCACAAAAACGGGCCGGCGCCGCGGAATCCGAATTAATCGCGAAAGCGACGAGGATTCCTTGGCTTGTAAAAGCCCGGCCGTATCTGATCATGGCTCCTTGCCTGCTCATCACGATCGGCATCCTGTATCCATTTGTCAGCGCTATTTTCTATTCGCTGACAAACTATTCGTTTCGCAATCCTACATGGAAATTTATCGGGATCGAGAACTGGGTATACATGTTCACCGATGTCGAATTCTGGCATGCGGTGTTCGTAACTCTGCAATACGCCGCGATCACCACCGGCGCCGAGATGCTCCTCGGAATAGGCATCGCGCTTCTTCTGAGCAAGAACAATGCCTTCACGAAAATCCTGAAAGTCGTGTTGATTTTTCCGCTCATGATAGCGCCGGTAATCGCGACTCTGATCTGGCAATTGATGACCAATACCTCGGTCGGCATCTTTGAAAAATTCCTCAATATATTCGGCGTTTACGGCTTCACCTGGGCCGCGTCCGCGAAGACGGCGCTGTTCACGGCGGCATTAATCGATATATGGGTGTACGCGCCCTTCGTCATAGTTCTCGTTTCCGCCGGTATCCAATCCCTTCCGAAATCACCGTTCGAAGCTGCTCGCGTAGACGGGGGTTCCGCGTGGTTTACCTTCAAGACGCTCACCTTGCCGATGCTCAAGCCGTTCATTTACATCGCGCTGATTTTCCGCTTGATGGCTTCCTTGCAGGAATTCACCATCATCTTCGCGCTCACCAAAGGCGGACCGGGAAATACGCTTATGAACCTTTCGATCACCGGATACAACTACGGTTTCGCTTTTCTGAAGTTCGGGCAGTCACTCTCCTACGTGCTCATTTTATGGGTGATCATCAACTTCATCAGCCGGAAACTTGTCGGTAAGTACCTGCTTACCCAGCGCCAAGCCGCAGGCAAAGAGAAATAAAGGATACGATCATGAACAGCATTCGAATACGGCATATCGCGGCCGTGACGCGAAATTTTCTATTGGCCGCCTGGGCCTTATTCGCTCTTTTCCCGATTTTTTGGATGGTCTTGATCACATTTAAAAGCGACATCGAGGTTTTCTCGACGACCTTCATTTTTAGCCCGACATTGGCGAATTATCATGCGGTACTTTTTCGGACAAATTATTTCAAATCTTTCTTCGACAATATAATCGTCAGTACGGGCGCCGTCTTGGTCTCCGTAGCCGCCGGCGTTCCGGCCGCTTACGCCCTAGCTCGTTATGATTTCAAGAAGAAGGAAGACCTTGCCTTCACGATTCTATCGTTTAAATTCGCTCCGGAAATCTTGGTCATTCTTCCCCTTTTTATGATTTATCAGAAGCTTGGTATCTTCGATACATACTTCGGCCTGATTTGGGTTTATCAGCTCATCACCATGCCTCTTTTGGTTTGGGTTGTCCGCGGTTATTTCGAGGACATATCCGTAGAAATAGAGCAAGCGGCCAAGCTGGACGGCTACACTTGGTACGAGGTGTTCTGGAGGATCCTGCTGCCACTGATAAAACCCGGCCTGGTTTCTTCAGCCCTTTTAGCTTTCATCTTCGCCTGGAACAATTTTACTTTTCCCTTGCTGCTGACGAGCTTCAACGTCGAGACGGTTACGGTCGCGTCACTCAAATACATCGCCTCAGACACTGTCCATTACGGCCAGATGGCGGTGGCCGCTTCCGTGGCCGCGCTTCCCGAAGTTGTCCTCGCGCTCATTATCCAGAAGCACTTAGTGCGCGGCCTGAGCTTCGGCGCTGTGAAAGGCTAAGGAAATAAAAGGAGTAAGTCGTGGCCCACATCAGCCTGAAGAACATAACGAAGAGATACGACAAAGTAGCCGCGTTGGACAATGTTTCATTGGAAGTGAATGATAAGGAATTTCTGGTTCTTTTCGGCCCTGCGGGAGCGGGAAAAACCACTACCCTGAAAATGATTGCGGGATTGGAATTCCCCGACGAGGGACTTATCCGGATCAAGGATGAGATCGTAAACGTCGTGCCGCCGGCGAATCGGAATGTGTCGATGGTTTTCGAAAACTACGCTTTATACCCGCATCTGTCCGTTTACGATAACATCGCTTCCCCCATGCGGAGTTCGCTCTACAAGGAAAGCGAGGAATACATAAAAGAAGCCGTCCACCGCGTCACGAAGATCATGAAGATCGATCAACTGCTTGATCGCCTTCCTTCGCAGTTGAGCAACGGGCAACGTCAGCGGGTAGCTCTCGGGCGCTGTTTGGTTCGAAAGCCGAACGTGTTCCTCATGGACGAACCGCTCGCCCACCTGGATGCCAAGTTGCGGCATTTCATGCGTGCCGAGCTCAAGGAGATGCAGGCCTCATTCAATACGACGACGATCTACGTCACGCACGACTACATGGAAGCCCTCAGCCTCGGAGACCGAATAGCAATCATAAACCACGGAAAAATCGTGCAGATCGGAACAGGGAGCGAGCTTTTTTATACCCCGGCGGACGAGTTCGTCGCGCGCCTAATGGGAGAGCCGGAGATCAATCTGATCGACGGCGCCGTTTCAGAAGAGCGTGGTAAATGGAACTTACGGCTTCTCGGCAGGAAGGAACCGGTAACGCTCCCTGGGGATATCGCCGAGCGGCTCGCTGAAAAAAACGTATCGGACGTCCATGTCGGCGTCCGCGGGAACGATATCGAGTACAGCCTGGAACCGAAAGGCGACGGCTGGTTTAAAGGAAGCGTCTATGTCCTTGAACCCATCGGCAATCGATCGATCCTGACCGTCATAGTTGAAGGCGTAAAAATCAGAATCATCGCGCCCAACGATTTCAAGAGTGAAATGGACCAGGACATTTACATCAACTTCCATATTGCCGACGCGATTTTTTTTGAACAAGCGACGGGCAAATTCATCGTACGTCATAAGCAGGAAGAGCTTCTTCGGGAGGAATCGAAATGCCTGAACTGACCCTCCGCAACGTTTTCAAACGCTACGCCGATGTCGGTACCAAGAAGAAGACGGCGGAAGTTGATTTCGCGGTAAACGACTTATCGCTTGTGTGTAGAGAAGGCGAGTTCGTCGGAATCCTCGGGCCGTCCGGTTGCGGCAAATCGACGACGCTCCGCATGATCGCGGGACTGGAAGAGATTACGGCGGGAGATATCCTCATCGGTGACACGCGCATTAACGATCTTGAACCGAAAGATCGACATATAGGACTTGCCTTTGAGAATTACGCCCTGTATCCGCCCTTGAACGTGTACGAGAATATCGCGTTCAATCTGCGCGCGAAAAAGATGGACAAGGACACGATCGATAAGAAGGTCAAGGCGATCGCCCCACTCCTGAAAGTGGATGACATCCTCCACGAACGACCCATCAACCTCAGCGGCGGCCAAAAGCAGCGGGTGAATATCGCTCGCGCCATAGTCAGGGAGCCGAGGCTCCTGCTTCTGGATGAACCGCTCTCGCACCTTGACGGGAAGATGCGGCAAATCCTGCGCGCGGAAATAAAGCGCATGCACCGCGACATTAAATGCACGACGATCATCGTCACGCACGATCAGTTGGAGGCTATGTCCTTAGCCGACCGGATCGCTATCATGAAAGACGGAAAGCTGTTGCAGTTCGGGACGCCATTGGAGATCTACGACAATCCTGTGAACGATTTCGTCGCCGGTTTCATCGGCGAACCGCCGATGAACCTTATGGCGGTGACGATTAAACAGACCGGTAGCGATTTCCTCTTCGTTTTCTCAGGCGGAAAAATCTCGATACCCGTGCCGCCGCGCTATTATAAAGTTGTTCACGACGGAATGAAACTTCGGCTTGGCGTACGACCGACGGACGTGAAGGTCGGCTCGCCGACGGGGCTCGGCTCCGACGTGAGCGTCTCCGTGTTCGAAAGCCTCGGCGAGGAGCGCCGCGTGCATTTCCGCGTCGGGGAGGAGTTCCTTACCCTTATCACTACTGAAAAGATCCGTTGCCGTCCCGGTGACGTTCTTAAGCTTGAGGTCCTGGCGGAAAAAACGCATTTGTTCGATCTGAAGACCGGCGAACGCATACGGTCGTAAACAAAGAATAAGGAGCATGCCATGTCGAAATTACCCGAAACGATGAAAGCGGTAGTGGCGCACGCGCCGCACGATTATAGGTTGGAGACGATCCCGGTGCCCCGCGCCGGCGAGCGGGAAATGATCGTCAAGATCGAGGCTTGCGGCATCTGCGCGGGCGACCTGAAGGCCGAGCACGGAGCTTCCCGCTTCTGGGGCGGAGACGG
>JBAYHM010000241.1:0-7036 GCA_041666155.1 Treponemataceae bacterium | reverse complement strand
CCTATCGGTTTCGGTACGGTGTTCGTCAATGTTCCTTTCGGCGGGATGGGTGATGCGCACGGTTTCTTAGACATTATTTACCAAGCCGGCGTAGGCAATGAGTTTTTCCCGCTCATTATTTTTATGGGCATCGGCGCGCTGACGGATTTCGGTCCGCTTATCGCGAATCCAAAGACAGCGCTTCTCGGCGCGGCCGCTCAGTTCGGCGTTTTCGGAACGATGTTCGGTGTCGCGGCTTTCAACTTGGTGCCGGGCTTCAACTTCACGATGGAAGATGCCGGCGCGATTTCTATCATCGGCGGAGCCGACGGCCCCACGACTATTTATGTGGCCGCAAAACTCGCTCCGCATTTACTGGCGACAGTCGCCGTGGCCGCGTATTCCTACATGGCTTTGGTCCCGATTATCCAGCCTCCGATCATGAAGGCGCTAACCACCGAACATGAGCGAAAGATTCGGATGCGCCAACTCCGCGAAGTTGGCAAAGTAGAGAAGATACTCTTTCCGATGATGTCTCTCATCCTGTCCATCTTCCTTATTCCCGCGGCAGCGCCTCTCATCGGTTGCCTCATGTTCGGTAATTTCATTCGCGAAATCGGAGTAGTTGAGCGCCTTTCCAAGACCATGCAGAACGAGCTTCTCAACATCGTCTCCATCTTCCTTTCGCTCGGCGTAGGAAGCCAGATGACCCCTGAGAAGTTCCTGAATCCCGCGTCGATCTCCATCGTCGTTCTCGGCCTTTTGGCTTTCGCCATAGCCACCGCGACGGGTGTTATCTTCGCCAAGATAATGAACATCTTCCTCAAGGAGAAGATCAATCCGCTTATCGGTTCCGCCGGTGTTTCGGCCGTCCCGATGGCGGCGCGCGTTTCCAATAAGGTGGGGCTTGAAGCGGATCCGGGCAACTTCCTGATCATGCACGCCATGGGCCCGAACGTAGCCGGCGTAATCGGCACGGCCATAGCCGCAGGCGTAATGATCGCGATGTACGGACCGAAGTAAGGAAGCGCTTTATTTTTGGTACGCGGTCCGGAAAGTCTTAAGACTTTCCGGACCATTTTTTTTGAGGTGACGGCGTGATTCAAGTGTTAGGTACTAAAAAATGTCGAGATACGCAAAAGGCGTTACGGTTTTTTAAAGAGCGTGGGGTAAGCGTCCATTTTAGGGATATCACCGAGAAAGCGCCGAGTCCCGGTGAGTTGGACGATATCGCGAAAGCGGTCGGCGGATTTTCTGCACTGCTCAATCTTGAAAGTGATGCTGCTAAAACCAAAGGCCTTTCGTACATGGTATATGATCCGCGGGAGCAATTGTTGCGCGATGCGCTACTACTGCGTACGCCCGTTGTCCGCGCCGGAAAAGGGAAAGCGACGATCGGGTCTGATGAAAAAGGCTGGAAACTGTTCGCGGACGATGAAATAAGATAGCCGCGAAAGTACGGTGGAATTCACCGTAGTGCGTAAATGCTCCAGTTCTTTCATCTTTTTTCTTTTTAAATTTGACTACGTTCGCGAATGGGTGTAGACTCGATACTGGTTAACCACATCTGGTTAACCAGATGTGGTCGGGAAATGAGCAAGGAGTGGCCACGGTGAATCGGTCTGACGAAAATGTAACAAAAGAAGACGGAGAGCGCTCTGTCCTTGAGCACATCCAAGCTCTCTTGAGCTCGGGAAGCCTCAAGCCCGGCGACAAGTTGCCTTCTGAAAGGCAACTGAGCGAACTGTTCGGCGCAACACGCGGATACGTTCGCAAAGCGCTTCAGCGCCTGGAATATTACGGGCTGGTCAGAACGCTCCCTCAAAAAGGGACAGTGGTCGAACGAATCGGCGGGAAAGCAATGTCGGGGATCATCCAAGCAATCATCGAGATCGATGGGGCTGAGGATATCGATTCTCTGATGGACACGCGTAGCATCCTTGAGCGTCATTCCGCGCGACAAGCGGCGGAACGCGCGACGATTGAGGGACTTGCCTCTATACGGGATGCGCATATGGCTTTGAAAACAGCCGCGGAAGCCGGGAAGAGTACTCTTGAAGAGGACCATTTGTTCCACCTGGCGATAGCCCGCGCGTGCGGTAACGGTGTGACGCTTTCTCTTATCGGTATCATGACACCGAAGATCATCGCGATGAACCGTGATTTTACAGAGAGCGATCCCGGCAGGGCTCAACGTACATTCGCGGAGCACCAGATGATTCTCGACGCGATCGCCATGAAAGATCCGGAGAGTGCTGAAAAGGCGATGCGAACGCATATGGAGAAATCAAAGTTTAGACGCTTGATAAAATAAGGAGACGTTATGGGTCAAAATGAGAACGGCGCAGCCGCGATGGCGACGCAAATCAGGCGGGATGTTATCAGAATGATCTCGTCGGTCGGTTCCGGACATCCGGGCGGCGCTCTGGGAGCCGCGGATATTCTGGCAGCCCTCTATTCGGGTGGCATGCGTGTGAAAGACGCAAACGGGAAGGGCCGCGATCGCCTAGTGCTCTCCAATGGTCACATCTGCGCCGCGTGGTATTCCGCGTTGAGCCTTTCCGGCTGTATCGACCGAACGGAACTCAACGGATTCCGTCGGCTCGGTTCGCGTCTTCAAGGCCACCCTTCGCGCAAGCATATGAAAGAGTGGGTGGAAACGTCGACTGGTCCGCTTGGACAAGGCGCCTCGGTTGCGCACGGCATAGCCCTTGGTCTACGCATGAACGGAAGCGACGCAAAGGTATTCACCCTTGTCGGGGACGGCGAAATGCAGGAAGGCATCGTTTGGGAAGCCCTGATGACCGCGCCGCAATACAAGTTGGGCAACGTCGTTTTATTCGTATTGTGGAACGGCCTTCAGATTGATGGGACAGTAGAGAATATAAAGAACCTGGAACCGATTGCCGACCGCCTACGCGCTTTCGGCTGGGATACGATAGAGATAGATGGACACGACCAGAAAGCGATCAAGTCAGTGCTGGATCGACCGCGCAACGCGACCGGAAAGCCGACCGCCGTCGTGGCTCGTACGATTATGTCCAAGGGCGTCTCCTTTATGGAAAACGACCGGAAGTGGCATGGCACTTGCCCGAATAAAGAGCAGGCTGAAAAAGCGCTTTCCGAACTCGGCGCCGCCGGTTCCTTTACCGATTATCCCGCCGTCGGAGGCTCAAAATGAAATTCGATGCTCCTACGCCGATTCGCGATGCGTTCGGCAAAGCCTTGGTGGAACTCGGTGCTTCCAACCCTAACGTAGTCGCCCTAACAGCTGACCTCGCCGACGCCATCAAGGTTCAGTGGTTCGCGGACAAATACCCAGACCGTTTTTTCCAGATGGGTATCGCCGAGAGCGACATGATATGTGTGGCCGCGGGCCTGGCTATGACAGGCAAGATTCCGTTCGCGACGACCTTTGCGACGTTTGCGGCGGGTCTTGCGAACATGGCGGTTAAGATCGCGGTAGCTTACAATGAAGCTAACGTGAAAATAGCGACAAGTCACGGCGGCGTATGCGTCGGCGCCGACGGCGCCACTCATCAGGGTATCGATGACATCGCGCTTATGCGGGCAATCCCGGGTATGACGGTTGTGGTTCCTTGCGACGCCAATGAGGCTTACAAGGCAACCTTAGCGATCGCCGAATACGTTGGTCCCGTGTACTTTAGGCTTGGTCGTATTCCGACGCCCATTGTCGACGACGCTCCGTTCACTATCGGTAAGGCACGCATTGTGCGGGAAGGAAAGGATGTCGCGATAATCGCTTGCGGTTCTATGGTCGCCACCGCGATGGAAGCGGCGGTAGCCTTGGAAGTTAAGAAAATAAAGACGACTGTCGTCAACATGCATACCGTGAAGCCGTTGGATGTGAAGACGCTCGTCGATGTCGCCGGACGCTGCGGCGCGGTGGTTGTCGCGGAAGAGCATTCGATTATCGGGGGCCTCGGGAGTGCCGTTGCCGAAGCGTTAGCGGCTAACAAGCCCGTTCCCATTGAGTTCGTCGGAATCCGCGATGTGTTCGGCGAAAGCGGCGAGCCCGCGGAAATCTTAAAGAAATACGGTCTGTGCGCTTCCGATATTGAAGCCGCGGCGGAAAAGGTACTGAAAAGGAAGTGAAAAATCGAATAGACGCTGATTAGGCAGAATCAACATACCTTGCAGCTTGCCGCAAGGTATGTTGTTTGACCGCCCTCCGTCAGGTGGGCGTGATACAGAAGGAGGTTGCTATGAAACGAATCCTTTCGGTCATTTGTTTGCTGGCGTTGGTTTTGGGAACCGCGTTCGCGGGCGGACAGGGAGACGGGAAGAGCGCGGCAAAACCGGCCGCGCCTCAAACGGTCAAATTTTGGTACCACTTCGATAATCCCGAAGTAGCCATCAACCCGCTTATCGCTAAGTTCGAGAAAGAGAATCCCGGCATTAAGATCGTCGCAGAGCGCGTGGATTGGGGCAGCTACTATCAGAAACTCGTGACCGCGGTCGCCGCAGGCACACCGCCGGACGTTTCACAGGTAAAGCTTTGGTGGCAACCTCAGCTGGTCGAGATGGACGCCCTTGAGCCCCTGGATTCCTATCTGGCCAAGTGGCCGCTCAAGAGCGACGTGTACGACAATGTCTGGAAGCTGACTAGGAACACCGACGGGAAGCAGTATTACATGCCGCTCCAGATGGTCATCCTCTACATGTACTACCGCACCGATATGTTCGCCGAACTTGGCTTGCAGCCGCCCAAGACCCGCGACGAGTTCCTTGAGACGGCTAAGAAACTGACCCGCGACCTCAACAAAGACGGGGAAAGCGACGTTTACGGCTTCGGCATCCGCGGCGCCAAGGGCGGACACGATTGGTGGGGAACCTTCGTTCTCTCAAGCGGAGCCCAGTTTTTCGACGCTTCCGGCAAGTCGGGCTTGACCACACCTAACGCCATCACGGCCAACCAGTGGTTCATCGATCTGTACCGCAAGTATAAGGTTAGCCCGCCGACTACCCCGACCGACGGCTTCAAAGAAGTCATCGCCAACATGAAGTCCGGCAAGACCGCCATGACGATCCACCATATCGGTAGCGCCAAAGAAATGAACGAGGCCTTGGGCGACAAGATTTCCGCGTGTCCCGTACCCGTCGGTACCGAGGGTTCCTGGACGAGCTTCGGCGATGAAGAAAATGCTGTATTCAAGGCCTCAAAGGTTAAGGACGCCGCGTTCAAGTGGGTAGCGTTTCTCGCCACTGCGGAAAATAACGCGGTCTGGCAGAAAGCTTCCGGCCAAGTATCGATCAATGCTTCCAACGCCAACAATGGCGATCCGAAACTGGCCCGCTTCATGAAGGCCACCGTCGATTCCATGCCCTTCGCCGGTGTGCTCCCCGCGCACCCGAAGATCGCGGAATTCGTAGACGTCGTATGGCCGACGGTCACCGGGCAGGCCCTTCTCGGACAGATTTCCCCCGAAGACATGATGAAAGCCTTCGAGAAGCATTTCCAGAAGTAAACTCAAGATATTGCGAATCGGGGTCCGTCAAAAGACGGACTCCGAGCGCGGCGGGTTCCTCCCACCGCTACTTACCCCAAAAAGGGGGAGGACGGCGAACTATGCCCAAAAAGCGACTGGATTGGTTTCCGTATGCCCTAATAGCTCCGGCCGTTTTCGCGGCGACGCTCGTGGTTTTGATCCCGATAGTCCAGACCGCGCTCATGAGCTTCATGAATTATTTGATTTATAAACCGAAAGAGCGCGGTTTCATCGGCTTGAAAAATTATGTCACAGCGCTTACCGACCCGGTGTTCTGGCTGTCGGTCAGGCATACGGTAATATGGATCATCGGGGTTATTTCCCTGCAACTCATGCTCGGTTTCGGCGCCGCGCTTTTATTGAATCGCGGTTTTTGGTGGCGCGGCATCGCGCGTAGTCTCATCCTGATTCCGTGGGTGACGCCTTCAGTAATCACCGCGCTCATGTGGCGCTGGATGTACGACGGCAATCGCGGCGTCATCAATGATCTCCTGGTCCGGTTCGGTTTTCTGCGCCATTATTTTCCCTGGCTTTCAAATGATAAGACCGCGCTTATCGCCGTGATGATCGCGCTCATGTGGCAGGGTTTTCCGTTCTTCTGCATCATGATCATGGCGGGATTGCAATCCATTCCATCGAGCCTTTACGAGGCTGCGATGGTTGACGGCGCGGGCGCGGTAAAACGGTTTTTTTCAATCACCTTGCCGCTCTTGATCCCGATACTATTCACCTCGATATTGCTGCGCATCATATGGGTGGCAAACTCTATGGATATCATTTTTGTGATGACCGGCGGCGGACCCGGCTACAGCACATACACGTTGCCGCTATATTCCTACCTAAAAGCTTATAAGGCCTTGGACTTCGGCTACGCCGCAACTTTGGCTCTACTCTTGGCGGTCCTCTTGGCGGCCTTCGTCGCGGGTTACGTCGTAAAAGTCCTTTCTACGGAGGATACGTTATGAAAAGACGATCCGTTTCCCTCCGAAATTTGTTGACGTTGCATCTTCCGGTTTTCCTCATCGTCCTGTTCGCGGTAGGTCCGTACGTGTGGACCTTCATTTCATCGATCACGCCGCAGAAGGAAATGGATGTGGCGCTCCGTTATTTTCCGCAAAAACCGACGACGGATAACTATGCGCGTCTGTTCGGGAATATCAATTTTGGGAACAACGTGAAGGATAGCCTTATCGTCGCGCTGGGCAGTACTTTCATCGGCCTTGCGCTGACATTGACGGCGAGTTACAGTTTTTCCCGGTTCAATTTCCGTTTCAAGAAGTTTTTTCTCATCCAGTTTCTCGTGATCAACATGTTCCCCATCGTTCTTTTGATCATCCCGCTATTCATCATGATGAAGAACTTGGGAATCATGGACACGCATTTTGCGCTTATGATCGCGTACGCGACGTTCACGATACCCTTTGCCACCTGGATGATGACCGGCTTTTTTCGCGCCATTCCCCGAGAATTGGACGAAAGCGCGCAGATAGATGGACTAGGCCGTTTCGGCACTTTTGTGCGCGTTATCATACCGATCGCGCTGCCGG
>JBAYHM010000240.1:0-7099 GCA_041666155.1 Treponemataceae bacterium | reverse complement strand
GCCGAGGCCAGGTGTGGACGTTCTTGGGTCCATGAGAATCAACTTACGGGTGTATTCTTTCTTAGTCAGGTCTTCAAGGTTTTTCGGCGGATCCTGGATTTTTTGTGAATCGTAGATGATGGCGAAATGACCGAAATCATATGGAGTAAGAGCAAAATCAGGGTCAACGACCAACTCCGCGGGAATGATGCTTGCACCTGGGCTTTTGTAGGGGGTCAGAATGCCTGCCTGCAACGCTTTTGTTTTCAGATTTTTGTCGATGCCGAGAATTATGTCAGCGTCAACTTTTGATCCCTCGGCGATAACCTTTGCCAGAAGTGTTCCGCCGTCACCATGACTCACGAAGCGGAGTGAGATACCAGTTGCTTTTTTAAATGCTTCAGCAACTTTTGTTCCTGGACCCCACTCGGAAACGAATGAGTCGTAGGTCCAGATGACGAGCTCATTAGAATCCGATTCTGCTCTCTTATCCACGGACCCTCCTGCGAACAGTGGGAAAACGGATAAAAATGCGAAGAGGACGAATACGATTGGGCGCGAGAATTCCGCGCCGCGGGTACCGTTCTTATACATACGGTGCTCCTTGAGGCGCGTTATCGGATGATTGTTGCGGATCAAAAACGCTTTCCCTTCGCCGGTATTATCCGGATTCAGGTTCTACGGGTATGATCTCAGGCCAAACGACGCGCAAGACGACGATTGACCACCCCGATAACGGCTATGCGTTACTGCGATATGTATGTGGAAGATACCCAAAGGTCGAATCGACGTCAAGCAAGTTCGGTAAGGTGTTTTTTATTCGGTCTATATCATATCATCGTCGTCGGTAAGGGTTGATCCGAGTTGACCGCATGCTCCCGCGACGCCGCGGCCTTTCTTAAAGCGCCTGGTTGTCAGCAACCTTCGTTCTATCAGCATTCGTTCGAAATGTTGAACCTCCGATTCCGAAGGTTCTTTAAAATCGATTCCGTCCATACCAAGGTCTTCTACAGGGTTCCATGGAATGAGGTTTACAATGACGTCCAAGCCTTGAGCAAAATCCGCCATGGCATCGGCGTCTTCTACGCGAGTATTGATTCCCCCCAAGAGAACGGCTTCCAGCGTGATACGCTTTTCCCGTTTTTCCTGAAGATAGGCGAGGGCGACTTTAAGAGCCGGAAGAGGATCTGTCTTCGTGACGGGCATTAGTCTTTCTCGTAGTCGCTGATCCGCGGTAGTTAGCGAAACGGCGAGTCTGACCACGGGACCTTCATCCGCAAGTTTACGGATGCCGGCGATGATGCCGCTTGTGGAGATTGTGAATCGGCGTTTGGAAAGAAAAAGCCCATCAGGATGTGAAAGTATTGTTAAGGCTTGTGATAATGAGTCCAGATTCAGAAGCGGTTCACCCATTCCCATGACAACCACGTTAGAGAGAGGGCCGGCCGCGTCTTGGAGATGAAGAAATTGATCTACTATTTCGCCGGGGGTGAGGTTTCTCAGAAAACCGAGAGTCCCGGTCTTGCAAAAAGCGCAACGCATAGGACAACCCGCTTGCGATGACAGGCAAGCCGTTTTTCGGTTGTCACCATCAACCAGGAGTACCGCCTCTATCTTGGCTCCGTCTTCTAAGGCGATCTGCAACTTTTTCGTACCGTCTTCACTTTCGAGCAAGGCCGTTACCGTGCTTGAACGTACGCGAAAACGGGTTTTCAATTCTGCTCGGAGGCTTGCCGAAAGATCGGTCATACGATCGAAATCCGTAGCGCCCCTGGCAATCCATTTGAATATTTGTTTAGCGCG
The DNA here is from genome assembly GCA_041666155.1 of Treponemataceae bacterium. Lineage (GTDB taxonomy): Bacteria > Spirochaetota > Spirochaetia > Treponematales > Breznakiellaceae > SZUA-426. The sequence goes on along the minus strand of JBAYHM010000240.1, from coordinate 5,317 downwards.
AAATCTTTCTATAGGCGAAAGAAGTCGGAAAATTCCTTCCGGATCACATCCGCTCAGAGCCGGAAACTTAATTGATTCGATCATTCCTAATTACGGCCGAATCTTGTCCATCATTTCGGAAACATACAAATTACGTATGCCGAGTTTCTGGAACTCAGCTAAAGATTCCACCGCTCGGTCCCTATCGCCTTTCTTGATCCAGCAATCCGCCATTTCCATGTAAAGTCGATAGTTCTTCGGATCCTGCTGAATGAGGCGTCGTAGCGATTCGATCGAGTCATCGTATTTTCCGGCCATTTTAGAAACTACCGCAAGTCCGAGCACCGCGTAGATATCGAACTCAATGTTTAAAGCCCGGCGGTAATAGTCTCCGGCTTTATCGAAGTCACCCATGTTGCGATACGCGTCGCCTGCGCGAGTTAGGATTACTTTGTTACGCGGATCATCAGCGAGAATCCGGTTCCAGTATTCCAGTGATTTATGCTGCTGATTCATACCCCGGTAACAATCGGCTAACCCGAAAAGCGCGTAAAAGTTTGATCGATCCATTTCAAGAGCACGATCAAAGTATACGACCCCTTGCTCAAAGGTTTTGAGCTTGCGGTGACAGTTTCCAATGGATGTTAGGACGCGAATGTCGACATCCTCTTTATGAAGGTCCAGCATTTTTTCCCAATAGAAAAGCGCGTCTTTATATTCCTTAAAGTCGTAATGCAGATGACCAAGTCCGATCAATGCGTATGGATTATTCTCTTCCATTTCGAGCACACGCAGATAAATCGTTTTTGAACGGCGAAAATCACGCACTTTTCGGTATGCATCCGCTACGCGCGTCAAGACGGTGATGTTTTTATCGTCGTGGAGGAGATATTGCTCCCAAATCTCAATAGCTTTCTGATATTGGTTGAGCGCCTTATAACAATCGGCCAGGCCAAACAGCGCATAGTTATTACCAGGGTGATGAGCTAAGCATTTTCGGTAATGTTCTACCGCGTCTCGGAATGCACCTCGTTTACGCGCGGCGTCGCCCAATCCCACCAACGCGTAATTATTTTCGCTTTCTTTTGCCAGTATCTGCGTAAAGGCATCTACCGCATCTGAAACGCGGTTTTCTTTTAAATATTGATATCCTTTTTTTGAAAGTTCAGAAATTTCCGCAAACTCTTCATTTCGTTCTGAGGTCTCAATATCTACGGCGTCGATTTGCTCCGCTTTCTCTTCATTCTCGTTTATCATGTTTAATTAACCCTCATTCTTCGCGGACTAGTTTTTGTATAACTGCCGAAAGATTTGCAATAATTGCATCAGCTTTTTTCCGATCAGGCGCTATCCAGTACATTTTTAGCGCTTCAATGCTACGTCCGGCCGCCATATACTTATCACCGACCCGTATGAGCCCGTCCGAATATCCCGTTGTTTGGAATATTCTGCGCGCAGATTCAACATCGCCCCTGTTAATCAGTTCATTTCCCCGTCGGTTCAAGACCACCTTCTGGGCTGAGCTGAGTTCCGATATCGGACGATCTCCCGTTTTTATAAAACCTTGATCTTGAAAACGGTCGAAAACGTCTTCTCGTTTCAATAATGATTCCTTACTGTTTATATTATAAACGGCCCAAAATAAATTGCAACTTAAATTTTATAAAATAACTCTAAAAAGTAAAGGAAGTTTACTTTGATACAATGTTTCTTTCAAAAAGCGTGATATTATCTCCATAAATGGAATCTGAACCCAGCCAGGAGGCCGATATTATGAAAAGAGAGGATCTCCGCGCTCAGGATGAATCGCTTGTTTTGGAAGGTGCCTTCAAACGCGCTCGGTCTATAGATTCTACCCGAAAGCGACGTAGACGTCGTGAAGATTTTACGGATCGTCTCTTCCGATACCTGCGTGAGTTGGATCGTTAAACTTTCTCCCTATTCATATAGAAATCCACTATCGATCGTCCGTATTCCCGACGGTCAGTAAGTAGTAAAGGGCCGAATGAATCGGGCATAGAGTCTTCGCGGGGACGGTGAATAAGTACTTTCGTTCCCATTTGAATGAGTTTTGACGCTGATATGGACTTAACCAGTTCCTGTTTGAATCTGTAAGGAAAGGGTGGGTCGCAAAAGACAAGATCAAAAGGTCGTTTCGCTCGTTTAACATAGAGTTCGACCGCCATAAAACGACATTCGATCCGGTGTTCCGCGATCGAGACATTTTTGATGATTGTCGGCCTTTTCAAGGGATCCATTTCCACCGCTTCCACGGGATCAGCTCCGCGGGAGGCCGCTTCCAACGCGATTATTCCAGACCCTGAAAAGAGATCCAGGAAAGAAAAACCGGTCAGATCCCCAAGAATGGCGAATATCGATTCTCGCATTCGGTCCATCGCAGGGCGAATAACGCCTTCAGGGATTTCAACATGTCTTCCGCACAGGCTACCGCCGGTAATTCTCATTACACGTTCCCCAGGATGCCGTCCGCGGCACGGAGGCCACTCGCCCAGGCTGCGGTTATTCCTCGGCTTGTCCCGGCGCCATCGCCGATAAGGTATATTCCCGGCAAGGCTTGAAAGTAGTCGTCGAGAAAGCGGGGTTTGTTCGCGTAGAGCTTAATTTCCGGGTAATACATGATTGTGCTAGGGTGTAGAACGCCGGGAACGATGGTATCCAGCTGTTTGAGCGCTTTCCATATCGACCTAAGGAATTTTGCCGGCATTACCAGACTCACATCTCCGGGAGTACAGTCTTTGAGAGTTGGTTCAAAATCGTTGAGATCTCCATTAAAATGCTCGGCTTTTGATCGTTTTCCGAGCCGGAAATCACCAACCCTCTGCATAAGCGGCTTTCCACCTCCGGTCAGCATCGCTTGCAACCCGAGCATTTCCGCGAAATCTTGGCCTGATGCAAGGGGTTCGGTAAATTGTACGCTTCGGAGTACGGCAAAGTTTACCAACCCGTTGGAAGGCCGATCAGAGGACCACGCATGACCGTTTACACTGTAATATTGCTTACCCTCAGAGGTTTCGTAACGCTCCTTGACGACGTGAGCGCTTCTCGAATTGGTGCAAAAAGTGCGCACACGCTCGGGGAAAAGGAATTTAGGGTCGTAATAGTCCCGGACGATCGGGTAATGCTCCTCCCGGGTCTCAATACGTAATCCGACGTCTATGGAATTGTCCGAGAAAAGTATTTCCAATCTGGTCATGAGTTTGCGTAAGAAATCGAATCCATTTCTTCCTGGCGCTACGACAAGCGCTTTATAAGATAATTCTCTTTTGTCGGTAATTAAGACTGATCTGACGGGATCGACATTCAGGGCCGTTTCTCCAAGGGAAAGCTCAACCCCTCGGTTGCGAAGCTCATCGGTAAGGACTCCAATCAATCGGAGGCCGCCGTCGGTACCCAAGTGCGATTGCTTTATTTCCAGTAATTCAACACCAATATTCGCGGCACGGGAACGATAAGCGCCGACGTTTTTCCGTTCCAGTACGGAAGGAGCCAAGAACTTCGTTACACGGTCCAGGTACCGGTCTGCGGTTTCCTTTGGCCAGAAATCGGTAGGGAAACCGATTGGGTAGGTAAAGTTCATCTTGCAATCATTTCGCAGACCGCCCGAGGAAACTTGTGATTTATCAATGATAACGATGCGCGCGCGCGGTTTTCTTTCGCTTAACTCAAAAGCGGTCGCCAGGCCGGCCGGACCGGATCCGATGACGGCATAATCGTAGCATTTCATGATTTAGAGATTACCATGAACTCGTCCTGACCGTCATCCATGCCTATTTTGGCGTTTTCAATCGTCAGTATCTTTCAGCAATTCGTTCAATTCTACTTGCGATACAACATACGGATCGTCGTCGACCGTCGATTTGAAGGCGGTGGCTCCGTCTATAACCGATCGGCGGCGTAGCGATCGGGTTCGGATCTCAGCGAAGCGATCCGCAAAGGGAGTGAGCGCTTGGGCCAGCGTTCCTCGGCCGGAAAGAACTCGCCCGAGCACCTCGGCAAATCGTTCTTCAGCCTCAAGAAGGTTCATCAACTGTTCACCCCGCTCTAATAGCCGTTCGTTTTCGCTTAACTCGGCTAAAAGGTGCTCGAAAGCTCCGTCAATGAAGGTCAAATCATCTATTGCGCGCGTCATAAAAAGTTCAATATCCAGATCGAGTTCAAGTCCATCACGGAAGGTCCGGATCAACAAATTGAGGTAAAAAATGTCGTCCTCGAAATGAATTCGTTTAGCCATTGGGACCCTCCGATTTCGAGTATCGGCCGCGTTTCGCCTTACTTGACTAGGAATTGCGCTTCAGAGTACATTGCGATCGACCTCTTTATCCGTCCATTTTCGGTCGGATCACCCCACGTGTCCATAGGGAGGACTCATGCGTCAGTATGAACTGACGGTCATTTTTCCGCTGGAAGATGATCAACAAAAAGCCGGTAGGGAACTAGTTCTTGCCGACCTCGCGGCTCAAGGCGCTGAAATCGTTAAAACCGACGAAATCGGCGACAGAGATCTTATGTATCCGATTAAAAAACGCACGAGAGCAAAGTACGTGCTTTTTACGGTAAGCCTTGAACCCTCAAAGCTTGTTGCACTCGATCGCGCTTTCAAACTTAACCAGAACATCGTCAAATACCTTTTCGTTCGCGTTGAGGAGTAGGAGGCGATAATGGCCGATGTAAACCACGTAGTCCTGATCGGGCGGCTGACCCGCGACGCGGAACTTAAGTATACCGCGGGCGGACAAGCTGTCTGTAAATTCGCTCTAGCCGTGAATCGACGGAAAAAAACCGGGGATCAATGGATTGAAGAAGCAAATTTCTTTGACGTTGTACTCTGGGGCCGTTCCGGTGAGGCGATTAACCAGTACCTTCTTAAGGGAAAGCAAGTCGCTGTTGAAGGTGAACTGCGGCAGGATCGTTGGGAACAAGACGGTCAGAATCGATCCAAGGTCGAGATTCAGGCGAACAATGTGCAACTGCTCGGCGGCGGAAGCGGTAGTGGCGGTTCGGGCGGCGGAAACTCGCAGTCCGGCGCCGGTAGCGTACCGAGAGAACGAGCGGCAGGCCCGGCGCCTCAGCCCGCCCAATCGTATCCCGGTGATGCCGGGGACGACAATTTTACAGACGATATACCATTCTAAGGAGCTTAATATGTCCGACGAACGAATGAACTATTCCGATCGTCCGCGTCCCGAGCGCGGAGGCGACAGCGACTATAGTGGTCGCGATGGCGACGACCGCGGTGGACGCGGTAAAGGCAAAGTCTACTTCAAGAAAAAGGTTTGCAAATTCTGCACCCAGAAACTTAAGATTGATTATAAGGATT
>JBAYHM010000239.1:0-7160 GCA_041666155.1 Treponemataceae bacterium | reverse complement strand
TCCTTCATGTTCCGGGCGGAAGAACCGGGCGCGTTTGTTCTTAAATTCTACCGGCAGGATTTCGTAAACGATTATATTGTGAACGACTTCGTACAGGTGACGGTTGAGCCTTCCCCCGCCGCGACGGTGATCGGCGGCTTTTCTTCTCCCGTAGACCGTGGTCGCGTCGTGGCGGAACCTCGGTGGCCTCCGGCGGCGGATGCTTCCGCTCCGGCCTCCGCTCCCGCGGCGCTTAGTCCGCCCTCCGCGCCTGTTGCCGCGACCGCTCCGGTAAATGTCGCCGCTCCGGTAGCCAAAGTGCCCGTCGCCTCCGTTCCGCCCGCTGCCGTTCCCGCTATCACTCCCTCGCCGTCGGCCGTCTCCTCATCCGTGAACGCCGCCAAAGCAGCAATCGCCGCGGCCGCCTCTTCCATCGCGGGTGATGGATCATCCGTTTCGGCTTTGGCCGCCCTTCTGAGCGCTCCTTCTTCCACGGCGCCTTCTACTTCAACCGTTACAGCCCCTCGTGCGGTTCCGGCCATGCCGGCGACTCCCGCGGCGCCTATGGCTCCCACCGCTATCCCGGGCGCTACAAGCGTAAGCGCTACACGCCCTCAGATCGTTTCCACGCCCGCGGGGCGCCCGGATTCCGGCATCGAGCGGGAAAAAACAGTCGCTCCAGCGGCTGCCGTAGTCAAGACGCCCGTTCCGCCGCCGGTGGATCCCGCTTCCATCGCCGCAACCGCCTCCATGGACGAGTTCCTTTCGATTGCGCGCAAAGAGGCTGAATATGGTCGCGTGGCTAACGCGCTGGCCGTGTTGGATCGTTCCCGGCAGTTGTTTCCGGCGGGAAGCGATGAAACCTGGTGGCAATACGGCCGGCTGCTGGAAGCGAATGGTCCGACAAAGGACGTTAAATCGTCTCTGGCGTATTACCGCCGGCTGATCGCCGAGTATCCGCAAAGTCCCCGGTATGACGACGCGCGAAAACGCATTGCCTATCTTGAGCGTTATTATTTTGAAATCCGGTAGGATGTGCACGTGAAACGATTATGTATGCTTTTTGTTTGCGCCTGTGTGTCGCTCGCGACGGTCTTCGCGGCCGAAGGCCCCTTCGGAATCGGTATTGTTTTCGGTGAACCGACCGGAGTGTCTTTTGCGTATCGGCTTGGTTCAAAAAACACGCTGCAAGGAACGCTCGCCTGGGATTTGACTTCTCCGGGCGGTTTCACGGTCGCGGGCGATTATCTTTTTCTTTTCGATAAGACTCTTAAAATTGAAAAAACCTGGATTCCCTTGTATGCGGGTATCGGCGCGAAACTCACCGTGTTGATGGGGGGTGGGAAATATGGAGACGTCGATTCCCCCATAGGTATTTGCGCGCGCGTGCCTCTGGGCGTTCGCTGGTTGTTTATCGATGTTCCCCTGGAAGCCTTTCTGGAAATCGTCCCCGGTTTCCGCTTCATCCCCGATACCGCGTTCGACTTCGGCGCGGGAATCGGCCTCCGCTGGTACTTCAAGGGAAAATGAAAAAGCCGCCATCCTCGAACGATGCCTTAGCCGCGTTCGATCCGCTGGTAGCCCGCTGGTTCCGTTCGACGCTGGGAGAGCCCGGCGAGGTTCAGGTAAAAGCCTGGGCAGCTCTCGGTTCGCGCTCTCACGTCTTGGCTTGCGCTCCGACGGGAAGCGGGAAAACGCTCGCCGCGTTCCTGGGGGCTTTAAATGCCCTGATAACCGGTGAGTACCCCCTGTGCGAATTGTCGGTTCTCTACGTCTCCCCGCTGAAAGCCCTCAATTCCGATATCAGGCGCAATCTTACCGAACCGCTCGCGGCCATCCGCGTTCTTTTTGACGCTGAAGGAAAGCCTTTTCCTCCCATTACGGTTTCAGTTCGCTCAGGCGATACCAGCCAGGCGGAACGGCGGAGTTTTCTAAAAAATCCGCCGGAAATTCTTGCGACGACGCCTGAAAGCCTCGCCCTCATACTCAATTCGCCGCGCGCGCGTGAAACCCTCATGAAAGTGAAACTCGTTGTCTTGGACGAGATTCACGCGCTTGAACCAAATAAACGTGGCTCTTTCCTCATGGCGCAGCTCGAACGGCTGGTCTGCCTCTGCGGTGAGTTCCGCCGCATCGCGCTTTCCGCGACGGTAGCGGATCCCGTCGCGATGGCGGCGTACGTCGCCGGTTTTGATTCGGCGGGTGTACCGCGTCCGATTTCCGTCGTCCACGCCGGAGACGAAAAACGTTTCCGTGTAGACATCAAGTATCCACCACCGCTTCCTAACCTGTCGTCGCAACCCGATCCCGACTCGGTTTCACGCTGGAAAGCGCTTACCGACGCGTTTCTACACGAAGTTTCTCAAAATCGCACAACGCTCATCTTCGTCAATTCACGGCGCCACGCGGAGAAAATCGCTTTCCTTATGAATGAGCGCGCGGGTGAGGAGCTTGCCTGGGCGCACCACGGCAGCCTTTCCCGTGAAGTTCGCACATCGATAGAGGAACGCCTGAAACGCGGACTTTTGAAGGCGGTGGTCGCTACTGGAAGCCTTGAACTCGGGATCGATATCGGCTCGGTGGACAAAGTCGTCTTGGCCGGGACGCCGTTCGGCGCCGCGGAAACGATGCAGCGCATCGGGCGAGCGGGGCATCAGCTGGGAGCGGAAAGCAAAGCGGTGATGTTCCCGTTGCATCCGTTTGACCTCCTTTTGGCCGCGGCGACTCTCCGCGACGTTCGCGATAGGCGTTTGGAAAAGGCTCGGCGGCCCGACGCCCCGCTGGACGTGCTCGCCCAGCTCATTCTTGCCATGACAGTGATGGATGATTGGACCGAAGAAGACCTTTTTTGCTTGATTCGCCGCTCAACTCCTTTCTCCCATCTTGAGCGCACGGCTTTTGATATGGTGTTGGAAATGCTGCGCGGCCGTTTCGAATCGGCTCGGCTGCCTTCCCTTGAATCACGCCTGGACCGTTCGGTTCCGTCGCCCACTCTGCGCGCCAAACGCTCGGTTTTGCCAATTCTGTACGGCTCGGGCGGCGTCATTCCCGACCGTGGCTCTTTCGCGCTTCTATTGGCCGAAAACCGCGCTCCCTTGGGCGAACTTGACGAGGAATTTGTCTGGGAACGTCGTATCGGCGACGGTTTTGCCTTAGGTACGCGCTCCTGGCGAATTGTAGGTATCGACGACCGCGCCGTGATCGTGAAACCGAGCGATCGGGGCATCCAGATCCTACCGTTCTGGCGCGCGGAGAATCAGTGGCGCGGCGCGGAATCGATGAAAAGCATCCTCAACCTTTTGGACGAGTATGAGGCGGCATCGGAATCAAGCGGCGAATTTACCGCCGCGGCGGAACTCGGGATGGACGCTCAAAGCGCCGCGGAGCTTATACGCTTTCTCGGCGAGCAGCGTACCTCTTGTCCGCTGCCCTTATCCCGCCGTGTCGTCGCGGAAGATTTTTCCGGCCCCGGCGGCCAAGGTCGTTACTCTTTCCTGCACACGCTCCGCGGCGGCCGTGTGAACGCGGCTCTGGGGATCGCGCTCCGCGTCGCCGCCGATCTGCGGTACGGCGCCGATACAATCGAGTTCTTCTGGGATGATTCCGGGATTCTCGCTTCTTTTACCGCCGCGGAAGAACAGGAACTCAGCGGGAATGCTTTTTTCCGCGCTCTTTTCGATGATCTTCACTCAGGGGGCCTTGCCTCATTTTTATCGCGTTCGCTCGAATCGACCGGCCTTTTCGGCGCCGCTTTTCGCGAGAACGCGGGTAGGGCGCTACTCCTTCCCAAGGCTCCGTTCGGAAAGCGCACCCCGCTATGGATGACGCGTCTTCGCTCCAAGCGTTTGTACGAAGCCGTCCGGCTTTTCCCCGATTTTCCCATAGTCCGTGAAACATGGCGCACCTGCCTTAAAGACATCCTTGACCCTGAAAACGCTGCCCTCCTGCTTGCCGATATCGTTTCGGGTCGCATTGAGTTTGTGTTTCATTCTTCGGCCGCGCCCTCGGCCTTCGCGCGCGGGAGCATCTGGATCGCCTCGGATTCTTTTATGTACCGGCGTGACGACGGCGGCGGCGAATCGGCTACCGACGAAGACGTGATCAAGAGTCTTCTCGCAAGCGATACGGAAACTCCCCGAGTCGCGTCTTCGGTCGTCCAATCGGTTCTCTCCCGCGTTAAGCGTCTGCATCCGGATTACCTGCCGCGCGACGGCGCGGAACTCGCCGACTGGTTGGACGAACGGCTTCTCATCGATGAAGATGAGTGGGCGGCGCTCAAGTCGGCTGCGGGTATCGAACTGGAAATTCAGGTCGATTCTCGGCGTTTCTCCGACTCGTCGCCGGCTTTCGTCGCGTCTCCCGACCTGAGCGTCCGGCTTCTCAGCGAAACAGAACTTCTCTCCCACTGGATGCGCTACGAAGGACCGGTAACTGAGGAACGGGTGTGTTCATTGTTCGGTCCAGACGGCGCGGACGCCTTACAGGAACTTACCGCCGACCAGTCCCTCGTGCGCTTGCGGATCGATGAAGGTGAACGCTCGTATTGCGACGCTGAACTCGCGTCGCGTCTTTTGCGCGTTGAGCGGACAACCCGTCGCGCCGAACGGGCGAGAGGCCTGGCGTTGGAGGCTCCTCTTTGCGATTTGCAGCCGCTCGTCGCGCGGCAACAAGGAATTTTAGGCTTTCGCGATGAAGAAGCCGGCCGCGCATCCGATATCGATCGGTCTCTTGAGAGCCTCAAGACCGCTTTTGATCCTTTGCTGGGCGTGTCCTCTCAGGTGGAACTCTGGGAACGGGATATCCTTCCTGCCCGCACCGCGTATCTGCCTTATCATTTGGACCTTCTTATGGACCGTTTCCCCTTGATCTGGTACGGCTCGGGTGACCGAAAGGTCGGCTTTACGCTTGAGGCAGAACTCCGTTATTCGGATATCAGCGCGGCTTTTACGCCTCCGTCTCCGGAGGTTTCCCAGCTACTCGAACGTGTTCGCGGTGGACGCGCCGATTCCATGAACATAAGGGCGGCCGTGCTTTGCGAAGCCGTTGCCGCGGGGCTTCTGCGAAGCGATCGTTTTGGAAGCGCGAAGCGGTTTTTCGCCGATTCAGTTACGACGGAATCCGGGAAAACGGTGTTTCCGTCGGCCGGATCGAAAATTCCGTATGGCGCTCCTCGGCCACGCGGCGCGTTCCCCGCGCGGGACCGTTGGGAACGCGCGAAGAAAGGGCCCTTAGGCTCGATGGGAGACCGCTTGATACTCATCGATCGGAGATCCGAGGACGATTTGCTTGACCGCGAAGGGGCGCTGCGTGAGCGTGTGCGGCGCATGCTCTCCCGGTACGGCGTCCTTTTTCGTTCGTTAGCCGCTCTCGATGAAGGCGCCCTTCCCTGGACCGACGTGTTCCGTGTGCTCCGACTAATGGAATTTTCAGGGGAAACAGTCGGTGGGCGATTTTTCTCCGGTGTCGATGAACTGCAGTTCCGTTTCTCCGCGGACGCTGAAGCGGTGGAAACGGTTCCTGATTGTTTGTATTGCCTGTGCGCCCGAGACCCGGCGAGCCTCTGCGGTCTTTCTCAACTCTCCGTCGTGTTGGATTTACCCGCTCGGATCGCGTCGAACCACGTCGTGTGGCGCGGCGCGCGGCCTGTCCTGATATCGCGCAGAAACGGGAGAGAGCTGGATTTCCGTGTTCCATCCGACAGCCCTGAGGTCGGCGCCTCGATAGACTTGCTTTGTAACCGCCTTGCCGGACGGTCTGTCGATCCTGTCTTTCCTTTTACGGTCGAGCGGATCGGAGAAGCACCGCCGCGTCATTCCCCGTACTCCAAAGCGCTGCTCGCGCGCGGCTTCGTTGAAAGTTTGAAGGGCTTGGAGTATATCGCCCGACCATTATCTTGACGCTTCCCTCATAATACACGAACTTTAATTGTATGCAGCAGCTGTCAATGCAGTTCGATATCTATCGGATTATCGCCCCGATTTTTTGCGGGTTCTTACTAATCCTGCTTGCGATTTCTAGAACCCGTTCTCTCCGGGCAAATCCGGCTTCCAAAGTCTTTTTTCTTTTTGTATTGGCCACCATCGCTTATCTGGTCGCCAACACGCTTGAGATAAGTTCCCTCACCCCTTCCGATAATCTATTCTGGTCGCGTATTATCTATCTGTTTATACCTTTCGTTCCTCTGCTTTGGTTTGATTTTACGCTTCGCATCGCGCGTGACGGTAAGCCTTTAGAACCACACTACATCGTTTTGCTTTTAGTTGTTCCGCTTATCACGCTTGTCATGGTTTTTTCGGATACCGGGATGCGATACGTTTGGAGTTCCATCGATTATATCAAGGTCGGAAAGTATGTCGTTTCCGTCCGCACTCACGGACCATGGTTCGGTTTCTTCGCGGCGTATACGTACTTAGTCTCTTTGGCCGGCCTTTCCTTCTCGATTCGCGCGTTTGTATTGAAGCGTGCCTATTTTCAAAAAAGGTTAGCGCTGCTCCTGGCAGGTGTTTCCGTTCCGATCGCGGCAAGTTTGGTTTTCATACTGAAACCATTTCCCGGTCTCGTGAAAGACTTCACTCCGATAGCTTATGCGATCTCGGCCTTTTTCTTCTTTTTAGTGATTCATCGTCTGGACGCTTTTTCCATCATTCCCGTCGCCCGGGAACAATTGGTAGAACGGATGTCGGACGGAATACTGGTTTTCGATGCCGCCCACCGGATTGCCGACGCGAATAAAGCGGCTCTGGACGCGTTGAACGCCGATGAAAGCTTATTGGGCCTTTGCCTGGAAACTGAGGGCATCGGCAGCGTAGAACTCCCGCCGGAAATCGTCGCCGCCGCTTCCAACGGAGTGCGGGGTGTTTATACAACCCGAAAAAAAGACGGCAGTATCGCTTATTTTTCGGTCGAACCCATAGATCTTCCAGGACGGACTCGAAGCCGCGGCCGGCTGCTCATTTTGCGTGATGAAACGGAATTGCGTGTCGCGCTTTCCCGCTTGGAGGAGCTCGCAAGCACCGACTCACTAACCGGACTTACAAACCGTCGTGGGTTTATGGAAAGTGCCGATTCACTGATTTCTACCGCATTACGCTACAGTGAACCAATATGCGCGGCAATGTTCGACCTGGATAATTTTAAGAAAGTGAACGATGCGTGGGGGCACGCCGTCGGAGACGAAGTCC
>JBAYHM010000238.1:0-7172 GCA_041666155.1 Treponemataceae bacterium | reverse complement strand
TGACTCGGCGGAGGAGGTGAAGAGCTTGATGTCCGCCAACTCGCTTAGGCCGTTTTTGCCGTAGCGAGTGACGGAAACGGCGGTCGCGCCGGTGGATTTGACGATGCCGCAGGTTTCGATGGTGTCGCGGGTCTCTCCCGAATAGGAGAAGAACACTGCCGCGTCGCCGGGGCGCAGGCTCGTCGCCGAGAGGACCTGCTCGTGGGGGTCGGAATGCGAAATAGTGAACTTGTTGATCCTGATGAATTTGTTTGAGGCGTCCCGGGCAACGAGCCCCGAGGACCCCGCGCCGTAGAAGTCTATGCGGGGGGCGGCGCAGAGAACATCTACGGCCCTGCCGAGTTCGGTGTAGTCTATGAGGGAAAGCGTACTCTCAATGGCTTTCATGTCGCTCATGCAGACGTTGCGCGCGATCGCGTCCAGGCTGTCTCCGGGGCGGACGTCTTCATATACGATAGTGTTGCCCTGGTTCGCAAGATCCGATTCCAGGACGCGGCAGAATTCCTTGAAGCCCGAATAGCCTACGCTTTTGCAGAGCCGCACTACCGAGGCAGTGCTCGTTGAGCAGTCGGCCGCGAGGTCGTCAATGGACATGCCGACGACTTCTTCGGGGAAGTCCAAGATGAATTCGGCGACTTTCTGTTCTTTGGGCGCGAGTGTCTGCATCGCTTCTTTGATCCGCAGGCAGCAACCGGTCATTGTAATGCCTCCCCTTTCTGGAATAGTAGAGCGGCGCCGAGGAGCGGCGCCGCGACGGTTTGGAGGGCGGATTCCACGGCGCAGCCGACGCCGAGTTCATCCAGCCGCCTTTGGACCGGAACCGTCAGAAGCGGCCCCGCTTTGGCTATCTGCCCTCCGAGTATCATGCAATCGAATCCGCCTTCTTTTATGACGGGCGCGGTGATTTCCGCCAAGGCCTTGCCGCTCTCGGAAAAGACACGCGCGCAGAGTTCGTCGCCCGCCCGCGCCGCCAGGTCGATCTCCTTGACGCTCGTCTTCTCCACGCCTCCCAGCCGCGCGTAGCATGCCATGATACCTCGCTTGGAAACGTAGTCCTCGGCAATACCGTCGCGGAAGGGCGCGCGGTAGATGCTGATGGCCGGTCCGCCTTGGGTATTGCGCAAGAGCTTTCCGTCGCGTAGGGCGGCGAAGCCGAGTCCCGTGCCGATGATGACGGCGCAAGGATTCCGGTATCGGGGCCGGGGAGACGCGGCGAGTTCGCCCAGGAGAAAGGCGAAGGAATCGTGGGTGAAGCGGATCGGCAGCGGACCGGTGGCCCGCTCGATGAAAGAGCGGATGCTCATGCCCCTGACCGCCGCGTACTTGTGCGTCATGAGGCTCGCGCCTGTTTCGTAGTCGAAGGGGCCCGGCGTACTCACTCCCACCCCCGCAAGGATGAGGCCCCGCTTTTCGGCGCAGGACTTTCCGGTACTTGCCGCCTCGGCGTAGGCCGCGGCGATCTCCTCGACGGAGCCGTCTGAGGGAACCGGCACCTCGCTGGGATCCAGAACGCCGTCGCCGAAGGCGTCAAGCCTGACAAGCCCGAGCTTGATCGACGTTCCTCCCGCGTCCAGCGCCAGGACGCAACTCTTAGAGCTCGATGTTCTCATAGCCGTCTCTGAGCAGCGTCTTGTGTACGATCGCGACGCCCACTCCACGGTTGACGAGCTCGTACTTTCCGAAGGAAGCCGGTACGACCACCATATCAAGGTAGTTCTGCGTGAAAAACTTCGTCGGGTCGGTCAGGGAGCGGATCAGGACCTTTTCGCCTTCCACGAGGACGAGTACATGGAAGCGGTCCGTTGTCTCATCCGTCATTCGCTTTTCGAAGCGCAGGTTGCGTAGCGAGAAGTACAGAAGCTCGTGCTCTCCTACGATGAACTCTTCTCCCTCCGCGTCCTTCCGGACCGTGCGTGGCTGTTGAATCAGGTTTTTGCGTATCCAGTCGCCCTTGCGTTCGCGCTTCAGTACCCGATCGCCGTGGATGGTATGGATGGGTCTGAGCTTGCCGTCCAGGTCTTTCCGCAGATAGTCGTACATTTTGTAGGTGTAGGATCCGATGGTAAGGCTTCCGATCTCAAGGATCACTTGATTGCGACCGGAAGCATGGATCGTCCCCGCGGGGATGAGGAACTGCATTCCCGGCTTGGAAGGCTCGGAACGCACGTACGCGTCGTGGTCCACCGCTTGGCCCGTTCTTTCGGACACGCGGCACTTTTCGATGAATTCCTCCGGATCGCGGTCGGCCTGGAAGCCGCAGTAGGTCTTGGCTTCCTGTCCCGCCGCGACTATGTAGTAGCTTTCGTCCTGGCGCCCGAATTCGTCGTTGTGTTCGCGTACGTAGCGGCCGTCCGGGTGGCACTGGATGGACATATTTCCGCTCGCGTGGAAAGTGTCGTCGTAGTTGAATCGTATGGGGAAGTAACCCCCGAATTTTTTCGCGCAGGTATCGCCCATGAGCTGCGCTCCCATGGTCTGCACGAAGCAGAAGTAGGGCAGTTCGAGCTGGAGCCCGTCCATATCCACGACTATGGAGACTTCCATGGGGATGAGATCGAAGACCCAGGCGCAATTGCGCATCGCTTCCGGCAGCCGGCGCAGGTGCTTGAGGTAGAAGCCGCCCCAGACGCCCTCGATATAGACGGGCCTGCACCGGAAGGGGTAGCGGGCGAGGGCGCCGCAGATGCCGAGGAAGGCGTCGAAAGGTAGGAGTCTGAAATCTTCCGCTTCGTCGCCGGCCGCGTAGTAATCCAGCTGCCGATTGCGGATTAGTTCGCCCCGCAGATCAGCGGCGACTTCGAAATCCACATAGTAGGCGTGGCGGAGCGTGGCGTTGTACGGCTTGGGCGTTCGGAATCCGAGATTGCCCGTACGGCCGCCTTTGATGCCGAGCACCGCTTTTTTTTGAGTGACGTCAAGCCAACAGCGTAGGTCCGCGAAGGACCTGAGTTCTTCAATGAGGCAGCCGTTGCCGTAGAGGATGGCGACGCCTTGGCCCTCGGCCTTGAATCGCGCGAGATCCGCCTTCCAGGCGCTGATTTCGGATTCTTTCATGAGGGCTTCATATCCATCGTGGAAAAGGCGGCCGAAGAGGAGGGGCGGATCTTCAACCCGATCTTCCGGAAGATTGCGCTGAAGCTGCTCGGCCAAAACGCTTTCTTCCTTATATAAAGTCGCCGCGTCAAACAGCCGGACCGGCATCCCTTGCTGAATGAGCTGTCTCGCGATCTGTCGGGCCGAAACGTCGAAAGGCGCTCCGACGTATCCGTCCAACGCGAGGACGCAGACGCCGCTTTCCCGCGTAGCCGCAAGCGTCGCCTTGGAGAGTTCGGAGACAGCGGCCTGCAGCCCCTTGACGATCGCCGCGCGGTGTTCTTTTTCCACCGCGATCCTATTGATCGCGTCCGGGTCGTCGTAGGGGAAGGGGTTATACATAAAGCTCATTACGCTTACCTCGATAGCTTGTATTGTCGCCCGAGGGCGATGAACGATTCATCGATAGTATAGATCAAAGGAAGAAAATGTCAACAATAATTACAAAAAGTTTAATAAAAACTGAAATAAAAAGTAGAAAAAACCGTTCAATTTACATGCTGAGATATTGTTTAAATATTTATATAGTATGACAAAGAACGTTATTTCATAGGCTGATGAGGTGTTTTTGGAAATGATAAATTGACAAAATAATAATACTAAAATGAAAAAAATCATTGACATAATGTAAGCCGGGGGTATAATCGAATTATGTCGAATAACGCCGGCGGCATCGCCGAAAATCCAAGTGTCCACAAGACGCCCGCAAGGGAAACGGGGCGACTCCTTCCCAAGCATTCGCTCGCTCGGGATCTGTTAAGGGATAGACTCCTCTACGTGATGCTGATTCCCGGAATCGTGTACGTCCTCTTGTTCCATTACGCGCCGATGTACGGCGTGAGCATCGCGTTCCGGGATTACAACATCTTCAAGGGCTTTGCCGACGCGCCCTTCGTAGGGCTCGCGAATTTCGATAAGCTTTTTTCGCGGTCAGGCTTTATCCGTGCCCTGCAGAACAACATTCTCATCAGTGTGCTGAAGCTCATCTGCGGGTTTCCGGTCCCCATCATCCTTTCCCTGATGATCAATGAACTGCGTTTGCGGTACAGCCAAAAATTTGTGCAGACCCTGGTCATCCTGCCCAACTTTGTATCGTGGATCGTCATCAACGGCATCCTCTACGCCATGTTCAACAGCACCAGCGGTGCGCTCCCCGGTATTTTGAAGGCGTTGGGGTATGCGGGACAGATAGAGAACATCATGAACCGCAACGAATCCTTCATCTGGGTCATCGTCTTTTCACACGTTTGGAAAGGGGCGGGGATGGGCACGATCGTGTACTTGGCCGCTATCGTGAGTATCGATCCGCAACTGTATGAGGCCGCGGCCATTGACGGCGCTGGACGCTGGCGTCGCATGTGGCATATTACGCTCGCCGGCCTCAGGCCAACCATCGTCATCCTACTCATCTTCCGGGTCGGGGACATGATGTACGCGGGATTCGACCAGATCTTCGCCATCTCAAACTACTTGGTCATCTCCTCGGCCGACATCATCGATACCTACGTGTACCGTCTGGGCATGGAACAGCAGAAATTCGCCGAGGCCGCGGCCGCGGGGCTTTTTCAGTCGGGCATTGGACTCATACTCGTCCTATTGACGAATACCGTCGCCAAAAAAATCGATCGCGACAGCGGAATCATGTGAGCGGGGGCCGAACATGAAAACCATGAAATCTACCCGAGTGCGCAAATCCCCATCCGAGAAGATCGAATACTTTCTCATCTGCGCCTTCCTTACGCTTTTCTGCTTGTCCACAACCTACCCCTTTTGGCATGTGCTGATGTACTCCATAAGCGATTCCGGAGAAGCTATGTCGGGGGGGCTTTTTTTCCTTCCGCGGAAGGTGAGTCTTCTGGCCTACTCGATGATCTTCAAAACTTCCCAAATATACGTGGCCTACGGGAACACGGTGGTTCGCACTGTATTCGGCACCTGTTTGAGCGTCGTGCTGAGCATCCTGACCGCATTCCCGCTCTCCCGGAAACGCCTGAGGGGAAGAAGCCGTCTTTCCATGTTCTTCTTCTTCACCATGCTTTTCACCGGCGGAATGATTCCGACCTACCTAGCCGTCCAGGCCTACGGCCTCATCGACACCTTCTGGGCCTTGGTCTTCCCGTCGGCGATGAGCGCCTACAACATGTTCATCCTGCGCAACTACTTCCAATCCATCCCCGATTCGCTCGAGGAAAGCGCCCACGTAGACGGCGCGAACTCCTTCACGGTGCTCCTGCGGATCATCATTCCCATATCCACGCCCGCCATCGCGGCGGTGGCCATGTTCTACGGAGTGGCCAACTGGAATGCGTACATGGACGGTATCCTCTACACCAATTCCACAAGCTTGGAAATCCTGCAGGTGTACCTGCGCAAGCTCCTGGCATCGACGGGCACGCTTAATGCCCTTGCGGGTGTGGACAACCAATCCGCGGCCGCGAACATCACTGAAGAAAGTATGAAAATGGCGACCATCGCCGTATCGGTGATTCCCGTTCTCATCGTGTATCCGTTCCTGCAGCGCTATTACACCAAAGGCATGACGGCCGGCGCGGTTAAGGAATGAGAATAGTTATTGGAAGCGCAGAAAGGAGGCATTCCCGTGAAAAAGAGAATCCTGTCCGGAGTTCTGGTCTTGATCGCTCTCGTAGGCGTCGTTTCAACCGCTTGGGCGGGCCCCTCCGCGGATACGCCGGCCGCGGCGAAGAAAAAACGCGTTCCGCTCACCGTTATGATGTTCGGCGACAATACGCCGACGGAGGACAATTCGGTCAAGCGCGCCATTGAGGAAAAACTCGGCGTAGACCTCACGTTCATCTATATTCCGCAGAAGGACTACGAGGCAAAGCTCAGCACCCTCATCGCCGGCCGGAAGCTGCCCGATGTCTTTTGGGTCGACGGCAACAAAATCAACGCCGCGGAGTTCCGTGATCAAGGCATGCTTCTCAAAATGGACAAGCTCCTCCAAAGCCACGGCCAGACCATCTTGGCCGAATCCGGCCCGATTCTCAAGAAGGCTCCCGTCAATTGGGGCAACGGCATCTACGCGGTGGTCCCGGCTTCGCTCTGGTACACATCCAATCTGTCCGTGCGCACCGACTGGCTGGCTCGGCTCGGCCTCAAAATGCCGACCAACTTGGACGAGCTCTATAAGGTGCTCCACGCATTCACTTTCAACGATCCCGACGGCAACGGCAAGAAAGACACGATCGGATACGTCGGGACCATGGCCAACTTGCGCACCTTTGAGCACATCTTCGGCGCGTACGGCATCGCCGTGGGCATGCCCTACCTGATGCCGGATGGCACCGTCTCCACCTACATGAAAGCGCCCCTCTACCTGGACGCGATCAAATACCTGCGTAAGTTGTACCAGGACGGGATCTTGGACCCGGATTACGCCACCATTCCCCTCATGAGTTCCTTCGAGAAGCTCTGGACTGGTCGCGTCGGCATGTTCGACTTCCAGAACGTCGGGACTACCAACAACTGGATGCCCGGACGTTATGTGGAGAAGTCCCCCTCTCCGACCTTCGGTTTCACGGTACTATCCGGTCCCGGCGGCAAGGGCGGAGCGATCAGGCAGTACCCGCGCTACACCTACTACGAATGCATCGCCTCCACCAGCAAATACCCCGAGAAGGCGATGGAATTCCTCAATTACCTGTTCACCGCGGAAGGCGACATGCTCACCTTGCTTGGTATTGAAGGACTTCATTACGAATGGGTGGATAGGGATAACGGCAAGTACAAGCTCTTGGGCAAGTTCACCGACATGGCTACCTACCGCTCGGACGGCGCCTTTGTCTACAACATGCAGCTACCCCGCATGACAGCCGAGATGAAGACCCTCAACAAGCAGACGCGCGAAGGTCAGCTCTACGCCCAGCAGAATGCCCTTGACTATCCCAAGACAATGGCGAACCTCAAGACGATGACCGATTACGGTCCGCAGCTGGAAAACATCACCAAGGAAGCATTCGCTCGACTCATCTTCACGAACGCCAATCTGGAAACCGAGTATGCGGCGTTCGTAAAACGCTGGAACGATGAAGGCGGACTCGCGTTCGAGAAGGAAGCTA
>JBAYHM010000237.1:0-7190 GCA_041666155.1 Treponemataceae bacterium | reverse complement strand
CACGTACTGCTTGCGTGAAACCCAGTATTTTTGCAAAAAATAAGCGGTGATCGACGGCACAAGAAGAAGAAGCGCGAGAGCGGACCCTTTTGCCAAATCGTACATACCGGTTATTTGAAGATACGCCTGTACTGAAAGGATCGGAAACTGGCTACCCGCCAGGATGAGCGGATTACCAAAGTCCGCCATCGTTTCAATGAAAAGCACCAGCATCGCGCTCGCGATCCCGGGAATGGTGAGCGGCAGCGTCACCTTCCAAAACACCTTCCACCGGGAACCACCCAGGTCCAGGGCCGCGTCCTCCAGCGTCGGACTGATGGATTCAATGATGCCCCTTAGCGTGATGTAGGCCACCGGAAAGAAGGTGATAACCTGCGCGAAAAGAAGGCCCTGGAAACCGTAAATGGGATAATTTTTTAGCCCGAGAAGCGAGTAGGTGATGAGGCCGCTGTTCCCGAACAGCATGATGATCGACAACGCGCCGATAAACGGCGGGGAGACGATCGGAATGATGGCGATCAGGTGGAAGAATTTCTTGAAAGGTATATCGGTTCTGGCGATCGCGAACGCGAATAGGAACCCGACGAAGCTCCCGACCGCGGCGGTCAGGATGCCCATCATGACGCTGTTCCAGAAGGCTTGCCCGAGATACTTAGAGCCGAACACCTCTTTGAAAACCGAAAGACTGTACCCGGTATTGGTTTTGAAGCTAGCCAAAATGACGCAATACAGCGGATAGACGATAAAAATTATCAGAGAAGCGAGTACGAGCAGGATAACAAAGAACAAAAGAGGGTCCCGAGAGGCCATCTTCAATTCCCGCAAAGACTTTCCGAAGGGATTGGTGAACATCGAAGGGACTCTCCTGAGCTTCCCGATCCGACGCGCAGGCCGAACCGGGAACGCGTTTTTTTGCGGAAGGACTTATTTTGCCGGCAGAACTTCGTTCACCCAACGTTCGACCAAGCGCTTCTTATTCGTGCCCGCCCATTTTACGTCGACATCTACCGTCTTGAGCGAATCGAAGGACGGCATTCCTTTGCCGAGCTTGGCGCCGGAAGTAACCGGGTAGAAGAAGGTCTTCGCGTCGGTCAGCGTGTCCTGACCTTTCTTGGAAATAAGCCAGTCGACCAAGGCTTGAGCGGATTGAACGTTTTTGGCGCCCTTCAGTATGGAAACGGCCGGAGCCTCAAACCAGACTCCTTCCTTTGGATAGATGACTTCCAGCGGATAGCCGTTTTCGATGAATTCGAAGAAGGCTGGGGTGAATTGGAGGCCTATGGCGCACTGGCCGACGGAAACGCCTTTGGACGGACCTGTTCCGGAGGACGTATAGGTCTGGACGCTGGGGTTCAGCGCTTTCATGTAGTCGAAGGCCTTTTCTTCCCCGACTATGGTGATCAAACTGGCGACGATGTTGTACGCGGTGCCGGAGGCCTGAGGTGTCGGCATTTGGATCTGACCCTTGTACACGGGATTAAGCAAGTCTTCCCAAGACGTCGGTTTCGGCGCGTTAAGGCGCTTCAGAACTTCCGTATTGACGGCGAAGGCCATGGGGTTCATGTAGAAACTCCGCCAGTAGCCCTGCGTATCCTTGAAACCGGTTTTCAGCGCGGCGAAATCGCCGCCCGTGTACGGGATAGTGAGACCATCATCCTTCGCGACTATGTGGTTTTCACTCGGAGCTCCCATCCAGACATCCGCCTGGGGATTATTAAGCTCGGCTTTTATTCGGGCTATCGCGGGACCGGAGGAAAGGAATACGAAGGCGACTTTGATGCCTGTGTCCGCGGTAAAAGCGTCCAAGATTTTTTTCGCGTTTGCCTCATCCACACTGGAATAGACAACGACTTTCTTCTCAACCTGTTCCTTCCCGCCGCCGGCGAAGACAAGACCAGCCGATACCATGAGAACCAGCAAAATCGCTGTCGCTTTAAAACTACGAGTCATAACGGAGACCTCCTGGGACATTTTTTCGTACCAATGTATTAAAAGCAATTATCGTGCCGAAATATGGTTTCAAGCGGATCGAGCGTTTTTTAGAGCCTTTCACCCTGTGTCGGAGACCCTGCTTGCACACTTTCGTGCCAAAAAGGTGAGCAAGCGAGGCTGCTTGGCACAACTCAACGAGCAGTATCGATCGGCAGGAATTCTTCCTCTCGTATCGAAAACCTCAAGAGTTTATTGTACAGAGTCCGCCGCGGCATTCCGAGGATTTTCGCCGCGTCGGTTTTATTGCCTCGTGTGACGCGAAGTGCTTCAAGCAAAGCGTCCCGCTCCGTTCCTTCGGTTTGCGGCAGGGCAAATAGTTCCGGTACCTCTGAGAAAAGCTGCAAGGGTTCGAGTCGCGCGGGTCGATAGAGCACGATAAGCCTTTCAATCAAATTCTCCAGTTCCCGGACGTTACCCGGCCACCGATGTGTCCTCAATAGGTCGATGAAATCCTCATCGATCTGGGGCGCGGGAAGTTCTTCTTTCAGGCAAACCCTATCGACGAAATGGGCCACCAGTTCTCCCACATCCTCAAAGCGGTTCCGCAATGGAGGAACCGCGATGGGAACCACGTTCAGCCGGTAATACAGATCCTGCCGGAACAAACCCCGCGACACCAAAGCTTCAATATCCCTATTTGTAGCCGCGATCAAACGGAAATCCGCGCGCACCAGTTCTGTGCCGCCGACGCGGGAAAAGGCTTTTTCCTGCAATACGCGTAGAAGCTTGATTTGCAGGTCGGGGGAGGTTTCCGATATCTCGTCCAGGAATAAAGTACCACCCGAAGCGGTCTCGAAAAAACCAATTTTTCTCTTCTGTGCGCCGGTGAACGCTCCTGCCTCGTAGCCGAAAAGCTCCGACTCAAGAAGGTTCGCGTTGAATGCCGCGCAGTTGACGGGAATGAACGGACCTTCACGGAAGCGGCTGCTTCTATGCAGTGAGCGCGCGACCAATTCCTTTCCCGTTCCGTTCTCGCCCCGGATCAGCACCGAGGACGCCGACGGTGCGACCGCCTCTATCCGCGCATAGAGGGCTTTCATCGCTTCGCCTGAACCGACAAGAAAGCGATCCTCCGAAAGCTCCGAGCAGCGATTCTCATCGGCGGCCGAAAGCACTCGACGGATCGTCCTTTTTAATTCAGCGTAATCCACGGGCTTGGTCAAATAATCGATCGCGCCCTGCTTGATCGTGCTGACCGCTTCCGGCACCGACGCGTAGGCGGTGATAAAAATGAACGGGACATCCAGGCCCCGCCCGCATACCGCGTGGAAGAGTTCGATGCCGCTCAGCCCCGGCATTTGGATATCGGTGATGATGAGGTCCGGCCGTTTCCCGCTGACGCGCGTCAAGGCTTCGCGGCCGTCGGACGCGGTATCGATTATATAGCCTTCCCGCGCGAGAACGGCTCCCATGACTTTCAGGATATTCGGTTTGTCGTCCACGATTAGTATCGCCGCCATTTTATACCTCGGTTATTCTCGGGAATGTCATCGTCACTTCCGTGCCATTACCGGACTTACCGGAAATGGCGATAGCGCCCCCATGCTGTTCAATAATGCTCTTGCTCAAAGAAAGCCCGATACCGCTGCCCTTGTCTTTCGTTGTGAAGTACGGCTCGAATACCCGACCAAGAATTTCTTCAGAGATACCTTTGCCGTTGTCCCGAACCGAGACCAAACAGCTCTCCGCATCGCCATTTGATTCAATTTCTACCCGACCGCCCCCGTCGCAGGCTTCTATGCCGTTCAGAATTACATTCAGGAATACCCGTTTCAGACGATTTCCATCAGCCAGACACAGTAACGGCTCCGGCGAAAGAAAAAGCGACACAATAATATGCTGTTTCTTCGCAAGTGGATTCACCAGCAAGAGCGTGTCTTGAAGCAATGCGTTGAGATTCGTCGGTTTCGGATCATGCAACTCGGGCCGAGCGAACTCAAGAAATTCGCCCAAGTAGTCGTTCAAATTCCGTATTTCTTCACGGATGATTCCGAGGTATTCGGTCGCTTCGGGACCTAAAGATTCTCCGGTTTCGATAAGCTCCACGGCTCCCGACATCGCCTCAAGCGGATTCCGTATTTCATGCGCCATATCAGCGGCGATTTTACCCATTGTTGCGAATCGGGCCTTGATCACCATTTCCTTTCGGAATTCAACAAGCTTCTCCCGCATTTCGTTGACCGAAGATGTCATGCGGCGTATTTCCACTGAAGAGAAGCGCGGCACCGGTATTTCATGAGCCTCAGTCTCAGGCGGAACCTCGGCCAATACTCGGCTCAGAAAACGCAACGGACGAATCAACTGAAGGTTCAATAAAAAAGAAAAGATAGCCCCGGCTAATAATTGAAAAAGGAGAATCTCGATAAAGATCAGTCGATTCCGACTGATCTTTTCCCGCATCGGCTCAAGCGAGAACGCTACTTCCGCCATGCCGATGGACTTTCCCATGATATCGACGGGCGCGCGTGCTAGGAGCAGTCCGCCGGAAAATTCGGTCACGAATTTTCGCGAAATATCCCCTGAATAGATCCACCCTTCTTCTTCTTTCCGGGTATCCGCCATCACCCGGAAGCGATCGTTGACGATACGCGCGAATACCACATCGCGCTCATCCTTGATCGACTCCAGTTGTTCTTCCAATCCAGCGAAGCGGGAACTCGCCAAGGGTTCCCGCGCAAGCTGGGCCAGCGTGCGGGCCAGGATTCCAGCACGCTCTACCGTTTCTTCGGTCAGAAGACGTTTTTCGTGTTCAACGAAAAGGAACCATTGCAGGCCGAGCAAAGCTATCAACACTATGAAAAAAGCGAAAAGCTTAGTCTTCAGCGCCATAAACCGCTTCGTATTCGAGCAGGTATTTTTCGAGCGTGCCGTAAGCCGTCAAAGACGGAAGGATGAAACCCGAAAAACCGCTTTCATCGAGCGCGGCTCTTCCCTCCCGCTCCGTTTCCATAGCGAGGAGTTCCCCGCGGAGCTTCTCATACTTCGCCATCCCGTCCTCCCGGCGCACCGCAAGCAACGCCGCTGGTAGCGGTTCCGATTCGGCGATAACGCGAACGGTCTCCGCGAGTTTTCCGGACAATTCGCTTCTGAACGCCGAAGAAAGCAGGCTCCCCGATTCAAGACCGCCGTAGGCCACGCCTTTGAGAACGCTCGCGGCGGTCCCCGAGTAAACGATCTTCCGCAAATGCCGATGCCGTATTCCCGCGCGTGCCAGAAGCGCGAGCGGCACGAAGTATGAACCGGCGGTTTCTTTTTCCGAGGCAAGAGCGAAGGATACCCCAGCCAAGTCTTCAATGCGATAGATTATCGAAGCCTTGGGAACGACAATAAGTACGGAGGCGCTTTTCGGATCGGCGAAGGAGGATTCCAAAAAAGGGGCAAGAACCGATGAAAATCTCCGGTACCACAGGGGGTCGAGAAAGGCTAGATCGATAAAACGTTCCCGTAAATTCTTGACGACGACCCGATGGTTTTCAAAAACTTCGAATTCTACGTCCGTACCGCGACGCCGTAAATAGGCGACTATCGCGCCCCAGCTCCGGTTCGCCTCCAAACCGCTCTCACCAGCCGGTACCCCGATCTTTATAGGAAGAGCCGGAAGTTCGATTGAGAAGATGAACAACGCGAATACCGCTGACAAGATTCGAGCGAAAGACCGCATGACCAAAGAAGTGTACGGGTAGGTTCCTCGGCTTGTCAAACCGCGGGAGACAATGGCTAGGAGTGATATCCGTCGGCGCTACGCGTTTACAAACGGCGCCAAGTAATCGTGAGTCTCGCGGGCAACGCGAACAACGCTCTCAAGCTCTTCTCTACCAAGCTCGATCCGTTTATACGCGTCCAACGAACAGAGAGACTGAAACCCGTCCATTCGGAGTAGCGCTTCAGAGAGCTCGGCGGGCATCGGCGCTTGTTCCTGTTCGAATTCCACAAGGTCGGCGAGCGTGTGGTTGCGCGGCAGACCGCCCGCGGCGACGAAGCGGCCCATGAAAAGACCCTCAATCGCCATCGATGCGATATTGTAGAGCGCTTCGGCGTTGAACTTATCCGGGCGATTCAGGCCGCGCTCGGACAATCGCAAGTAGGAAACGCCCCGATCCCAAAATTCTTTCCACGACGATTCCGCCATCCGATCCTCCCCCGCTTCCAACTAACCGTACGGTAACGGACGCGGGATGACAACACAAGGGCGCGGGGAAAGAAACGATGCGGAAAATCGACGGAAAAATTAACTCTGAAGCAACGCCGCGAACTTCGCCTCGGTCATGAGTTCGTGCGTGAGAAAAGCTCCGTCCCGGTACACGCCGAGAGTCCCGAAGGGACTACCCCGCGCCAGAACGTCGGAGCGACTCTGAAGACGGTCAACACGGACAGCCAAACCCTTTTCCGAGGCTACCCGCGAAAGCAGACCCACGTACTCTTCCATGAAAGGACACTGTGCGGAATACGCGAAGGAAAGCCCCGATTCGCCCGGCCGCGCGTTCCGCTTGGCCGCACTCGAAAACCGCGGTGCCGGGATGGACTGATCAAAGCGCAGAGCCAAAAGCTCGAAAAAAGGAGGCGCGGTATCGACCGTCTCAAAACCATGAGCCGTGAAAAACTTCTTGTCGGTCAGAAATGGCTTCGGTTTCGTCGAACTCACCACCGCGACGCCGGTCCGACCCGATGCGCGCGCGGCGGCGACGCATTCGTCCACAAGGCGCCGGGCAAAACCGCTTCCCTTGAAACGGCCTGAAACCCACAGGCAATGGATCACCGAATACCCTTCACCGATGATGGGCCGCCAACAGGTTTCCACAGGCATGTATTCGATGAAAACCTTGCCCCGTTCGTCCAGGCGTTTGAAGACGAGGCCTTCCTGGAAGCGGTCGCGCAGCCAGCGTTTTTTCGTATCCGAGCGGGTGCGATTTTCGGCGTCGTTGCCTATCGCGCAGCAGATATGCTCCCGTTCCAAGTTCTCGGAATCGATCCGTATGATGCGTCCGTCCATTGCAGCCTCCGCGCGATAAGTATCGCACGGAAACCCTGACAGGACGCGTCAGCGTATTTACACTTTTCCCAGTATCAAGCTTGAGTTGTGGCCGCCGAAACCGAAAGAGTTGGAGAGTACCGCCTTCATCGTCTTCTTCACCGCGTCGGTCGGCAACTGCACGGGCGGCAGTTGGGGATCGCGTTCGAAAATGTTGATGTTGGCGGGT
>JBAYHM010000236.1:0-7226 GCA_041666155.1 Treponemataceae bacterium | reverse complement strand
GCGACGGGTGGGGGTAAGCAGAATAGGGAGAAGCTAGAAGTGGAAGATCTGGGTGACGAAAGGCGCGGAATCGGCGATCACGCAGTACACGGCGATCGTGACGAAAAGCAGCGTGCGCGTGCGGAACCGTTTAGACAGCCAGGAGAATAAAAGCGAGAAGAAGAACGCGACTACCTGGATCGCCAAAAGAATGGGCAGAAGCGTGGCCGTCGCGTTTTCAGGGGTGACCGCCTCTATCGCGTTGACGGCGAAGGGAACCGCCATGGCGATGACGGTATGCACTCCATCGATATAGAGAAAGTACGCCGCGAGGAAGAGAAAGACGACTTTGTACGCGCGGATGTTTGAGAAGGTGCGGCCGAGACGCTTGAAAGCGTTCGCCAGCGGACTGGACTCCGGTTCGATACCGTACACCTGCTTGACGTTCTTGATGAACGGCAGCGCGAAGACAAGCCACCAAACGGCGGTCATGAAGAACGTGAGCCGGAATCCCGTATACACGTCGTAGGGAAAGGAAAGGCCGAAAAGGGAAAGCCGGCCGCCGACGGTCATCCCCGGAAGCACCTGCAGCAAAACGATGGAAACGATGAGCGGGATCGTGCTGCCGCCGATATACCCGAACGCGTAGCCGGTAGTAGAAACCCGGTCCATGTTCTCGTCGGTAGTGGCGTCGACTATGAACGAGTCGTAGAAAACGTTGGTGCCCGCGTAGCCGATGGACGCCAGGACGTAGGGAATCAACACCATCCACCAAAGCGCGGGGTCCGCGGGATAGAGACCGAGAAGGAACGTGAACACAATGCCGATAACGAAAAACACCATGAAAAAAGTTTTCTTATACCCGCGATAATCGGCGACCGTCCCCAGTATCGGGGAAAGGACGGCGACCGAAAGGCTCACGAACGAGACGAGGAAACCGAACAGCGATTCGGCACCGGTCATTCCGCGCGTAAGCAAGCCGTAGAGCATGGGAAAAATGAAAGCCTGCACGATGACCGTGAAACAGGACTCCGCCCAGTCGTAAAAAATGTACGACCATTCTTTCTTGTTGAATGCCATGGAAGCAGTGTACTAGCGAAACGCCGAAAAAGCATTCCCAACACGTTGCGGATCGATGAAATTTTGAAAAGATCCGAGCGGGCACTGTGCGGACCGCTATTTCAGTATGGAACTGAGGATGGCGCGGTACGCGTTTGAGGCTTTAACTTTTAGTATTGAATCGTTTATCCGACCTAAAAGTTCTTTCGGAAAAGTTTTGCTGAATATAAGCCAGCGAATATTGCCCTCCGGCGCGTCATCGAGCTTCTTTACTATCAGTTTGCCGCTGAAATCCGGAATCGTCCGTATATTGTACGATGCTTCCTCCCCTCCGGCGAAAATATAGTCGAACCGGCCAAGCAGCAGCATCCTGATGAATGGGGCCTGATCGTCTCCAATGCTTACGATTGTTTTCTTCGGGTCAGACTTCGCGATGTTTTCATCGATCCATTTGCCGTGCGAATAGTTTTTGACCAAACCAAGCGTCATGCCGCTCTTCAAAAGCGCATCAATTTTTTTTATTCCGGCGAACTTTTTCTCGTCGTTTTTCCGTATGATATAGCCCGGCGAAGAGTCTTGGTATATCGGCAACCTTGAATAGATGTAAAGCGCTTGACGGTCCGGGGTCTTAAACGCGCCGGGCATACAATACGGGCCGTCTTTTTTGAGCTGTTCAAATATTCGATTCAGGGGAACCTTTTCAAAATGAAAGGGTATCCCGGCATCGTCAAAAACGAGCCGTATTATTTTCAGCAGGAAACCTTCATCGGAAGTACCGACCCGGCCGAAAAACGGTAGTCGATCATAGTAATAAACCGTTACCGGCGAAGAGCCGGCATAGAGAGGAACTTCCGGCAGGAGAATAGAGACGATCAAAAGTAAGATGCCGGCAACGATGGATATTCTCACAACACACCGCTTTTGAGTCTATACGCTCGGCTCTTCATATGCAAATCCGCAATTCGTATATTCATTGGGGCGCCTCTCCGGTATACTGTACGCAACGTCCGAATACGCCTTGGAGTTTCCGCTTTGTTCGACTATCTACGTTTCTTCCGCCGATACCCCCGCCCCATCGTGTTCGGCGCCAGCATGACTTGCGTGTCCAGTTTCGGACAGACTTTCATGGTGTCTTTGTTTATTCCGTTTCTGTACACCGAACTGCGCCTATCCAACGCGGCGTTCGGGGCGATCTATTCCGGCGCTACCTTGGTTTCGGCTCTGCTCCTGATGGAAGCCGGTAAAAAGGTCGATACCGAGGCGTTGGATCGATACACGATAAAAGCCGAACTCATCCTCTGCGCCTCGGCCCTCTTCCTGGCGGTTACCGTACACCCGGTGATGCTCTTCATCGCGCTTTTCGGGCTGCGCTTCGCGGGGCAGGGACTTACGAGCCATATCGGTCAGACGGTGATGGCGCGGCACTTCCAGAAATCGCGCGGCAAATCGCTGAGCCTGGCGTCGCTCGGCTATTCGGCGGGAGAGTTGTTCCTGCCGGTCATCCTGACCTTTTCGTTTCCGCTGCTCGGTTGGAGACTGTCCCTGTCGGCGATCGCCCTCCTAGCCTGCGCGGGAGTTTTTATTCTCTTGAAGGTGCTGCCGGTGCGTTCGTTCGAACGCACCGTCCCGGAAGACCGTTTCGACGACGACCGCGGGGACACGCACGGAAAAGAGAGCGAGCCGGCGAAGTTCGACCCCCGCAAGGACCGGACTTTTTGGTTTCTCATCGCCCCCGGCTGGGTGTATACTTTCGCGGCGACAGGTTACTTTTTTTACCAGATGATGTTGGTGAACGGTAAAGGTTGGGACCCGAAGTGGTACGCGCTCATATTCGCCGTGTACGCGCTCACTCGCGTGGCGGCGGTCTTCACCTTCGGCTACTTTATCGACCGCTTCGGCGCCCGATTCCTGTACCCGCTCCATTTCGCGCCGTTCATCGCGGGATGTGTGGTCATGCGCTTTTCGGGAAGCGCAGCGTCCCTCGCCTTTTTCATGGTTATGATGGGCGTGACGATGGGCGCCGCAAGCGTCCTGCAAAGCGCGGTGCTGGCCGAGACCTACGGAGGCAACGTCATCGGCACCGTGCGGAGCGTGTTCGCCTCCATCATGATCTTCGGCGCGGCCGCGGGCCCGGCCGCCTTCGGTCTCCTCCTAGACGCGGGGATCACCATGGAAAAGATACTCCTCGGACTCGGAATCCTCACCGCGCTCGCGGCGGCGGCGAGCCTGCGAACCTGGAAGCGACCGCGAACGCGCGGATGAAAACAGGAATATGGAATCTGTCAAAGGAGCGAAACGACCATGCCGAACGATACGATCATCAACCCGATACTCAGGGGCTTCAACCCCGATCCGTCGATACTCCGCGTTGGAGATGATTATTATATAGCGGTCTCCACCTTTGAGTGGTTTCCCGGCGTCGTCATTCACCATTCGCGTGACCTGGTAAACTGGCGGATTCTTGCCCGTCCGCTCGATAGAAGCGAATTATTGGACATGAGGGGAAATCCCCCTTCAGGCGGCGTTTGGGCTCCCTGCCTGTCCTACGCGGACGGTCTCTTTTATTTAATCTACTCAGACGCGAAAGCTCATGGGCGAATGAAGGACGTACATAATTACGTGACGACCGCGCCTTCCGCGACCGGTCCGTGGTCGGCTCCCACCTACCTCAATTCCTCCGGCTTTGACCCTTCGCTCTTCCATGACGAAGACGGAAAAAGCTGGCTCCTCAATATGTTGTATGATCATCGCCCGGGGCGGAATAGATTCGCGGGCATCGTGCTGCAGGAGTTCGATAGAACATCGAAATCGTTGAAGGGCAACATCCGCAATATTTTTCCCGGCACCGCGCTCGGCTTCACCGAGGGGCCGCACCTGTACCGACATAACGGATTGTATTACCTCATGTGCGCCGAAGGCGGCACGGCCTTGAATCACGCGGTGACTGTAGCCCGCGCTTCCTCAATCGGAGGCCCTTACGAGGTGGATCCGCATAATCCGATGCTGACTTCCGCCGATTCGCCGACCGCGGAGTTGCAGAAAGCGGGCCACGCGAGCCTGGTGGAAACGAGCGCCGGGGAAGCGTACATCGCGCATCTGTGCGGGCGCCCCATCGCGCGGAAAGGACGCTGCACGCTCGGCCGGGAGACGGCTCTGCAGAAAGTCGAGTGGTCCGCCGACGGATGGCTGCGGCTTTGCGGCGGGGGCAGCGCCCCTAGGCTCATTGTGGAAGCGCCCGGATTACCGCCCTGTCCCTGGCCCGCGATCGACCCTAAGGATGATTTCGACAGCCCCGCGCTCGGTCCGCAATACCAAACGCCACGCTACCCCATTGACCCCGCCGATATGAGCCTTTCCGCTCGGCCGGGCTACCTGAGGCTGGTAGGACGGGAATCGCCCGTGTCGCGACATCGCCAGAGCCTCGTCGCCCGACGCGTCCAGGAGTTCCGCGTTTCCGTTTCCACCTGCGTGGAATTCGATCCGGAGGATTTCCAGCAGATGGCGGGCCTAATCCTTCTGTACGATACGGAAAACTTCTTCTATCTCCGCGTCTCCCGCGACGAAAAGCTGGGCAAGTGCGTCGGCGTACTGTCCTGGGACCGAAGCAAACCCGAGCAACCCGGCGCGGACGTAAGAATTGACGGTATGGGTCGCTGTTTCCTGAAAGCGGAGATCGATCACGACCTGCTGCGGTGCTATTACGGACCGGACGGCGAAGAGTGGAAAGCTCTGGGCCCGGTCCTGGACGTCTCGCGCCTTTCGGACGAGTACTGCGCCCGCGAATTTGAAGGAGCCTTCACCGGCATGTTCGCCGGCATAGCTTGCCAGGATTTGTCGGGACGCCGGAAATTCGCCGACTTTGATTTCTTCGAGTACCGCGAAAACTAAGCGCGTCCGTTCCCATTTATTTCTCAAACTCCACTATGATTTTCGTTCCATTACCTCTTTCAATTGTAATTGTTCCATCCAACTGGTGCGTCAAAGCTTGAACAAGTTGTAGTCCGAAGCCTTTTGAGTTCTCAAAGGAAACAGAACTAGGGATGCCGCTGCCATCATCTTGGATGGAAATAGCGACATGACCATACACGTTTGTCGCGGATACTGAAATCAAACCGTTCTCTCTTCCTCTGAAGGCGTACTTCATTATGTTGGTTAGCAGTTCATTGATAATAATCCCTATCGGTTGCAGGCGGTTTGCATCCAGCACAAAATCTTGAATCGATTTATTAACCGTAACTATATTTTTATTTGGAAAATTTGATAAAATATCGTCAACTAAAGCAGATATATATTCTTTGACTGACAACATTTTAAAATCGGCCGATCGATATAGTTTATCGTATAATATCCCCATGCTTTGCATTCGTTTTTCGGCATCTTGAAGAGCGATTCTCGCAAAGTCACTCTTGGCGTTTCCTGCTTGCAAACTTAACAAACTCATCATGGTACTCATATTGTTTTTGATGCGATGATGAACTTCTTT
Source organism: Treponemataceae bacterium (assembly GCA_041666155.1). GTDB lineage: Bacteria > Spirochaetota > Spirochaetia > Treponematales > Breznakiellaceae > SZUA-426. The sequence continues at coordinate 1,705 of JBAYHM010000236.1, read as the reverse complement.
CAAGATCAATTCTTTTTCCGCCAGAAGAGTTTTTATTCGCTCTTCTGCTTGCTTTCGCTCGGAAATATTGCGAAGAATAAATACAATCTGTATTGGCTGCTTATTTGAATCACAAATAAATTCCATATTCGCTTCTAAAATAAAATATGTTCCGTCTGCACGAAATACTCTAAACTCAATCAATTTTGAAATTAGACCTTTGAACATTTGATCAACATTAAGGGATGCTAAATCCTGATCTTCAGGAGTGATAAAATCGGTTATCAAATGATTCAGCAGTTCTTCTTCCTTGCAGTCAAACATCGCTAACGCTTTTGGTGAAGTCATTAATATTCTACTTTCCATATTCGTTATAATTATTGTGTCAGGTGAAGCATTCATAATAGATCGATATAGTTCGCCATACTCCCATACAGCTTGCTCGCTTTTCTTACGCTCAGTAATATCCAGACAATGACCGATGTACCCAATAAATCGCGAGTTATTGTCATATCGGGGACAGCCTTCATCAATAAGCCAACGATACTCACCATCATGACGCCTTATGCGATATTCCATACTGAATATCTCACGACGATCGAATGCCTCGGTATATATTTCGAGGCAATGCTGAAAATCGTCTGGATGAACACCTTCTGTCCAGCCATTACCCAGTTCCTGTTCAAGAGTTCTTCCGGTAAAATTGAGCCATGTTTTATTGAAATAGTCACATAATTTATCTTTTCCAGATGTCCAAATCAAAGCTTGACCGGTATTTGCTAAGGTTCGGTACATATATTCACTATTTTCTAACGCTTCGCTTATTTTCTTACTTAACGTAACGTCTTGCATAACTCCTTCAACTTTTATTGGATTACCCTGCTCATCCTTAACCAATTCAGCTATAGAACTGATCGTCTTTCTTTCAGTTGAGTTGTGCGGGATTATTGTAAATTCAATATTATATGGAACATTTTTATCAATAAGGTCAATCATAGCTTGGTTAACCTTTTCTTTTTCAATAACACAATTCATGACATCATTAGCAGTGAAGTTATCAGTTGTTAGGGTAAAACCATATATTCGTTTTCCTTCTTCAGAACCCCAAAACTTGTCTGTGTGAATATCATATTCCCAGCTTCCAACATGGGCTACTTCTTGAGCTTTCCTGTATCTTGCTTCTTTTATTTGCAATTCATTTTCTAAATCTTTTTGTTTAGATATATCCTGAGAAATGATCTGAATCCCCAGCAAGCTCCCACTAATATCTAAAATCTTGGTAAAGGTACTAAGAAAATACATGTTTCCTGTTGGAAGGGGTACAATATCTTCATAGACAACGGAAGCTTCTGAAGCCGCGGCTCTCTTGATTCTCTCAAAATATAAGTCCGCGTCAGACTTTGGAAATAGATCAAAGATTGATTTTCCAATGAAATCTTCCGGGACACCTCCCATGTACTTTGCGGCAAGTTGGTTATATGAGAGAACTATACCATCAGGGTTGTAGTATCCAATTCCGACGCCTGCATATTCATGCAGCAATCTATATTTTTCTTCGCTTTCACGGAGGATATTTTCGTACTTCTTATTTTGAGAAACATCAACACACGAACCGATATAGCCGATAAACTCTTTGTCGTGATACTTTGGGCATCCATGATCAAATACCCATCCATACTCACCGTTTGCTTTTAGCAAGCGGTATTCCATTGAAAATTCCTTCCTT
>JBAYHM010000235.1:0-7271 GCA_041666155.1 Treponemataceae bacterium | reverse complement strand
TCGGCAAATTTTTTAGCCGCGCTCTTTGTTTTGCCCTTACTTCCGATCAGTTCCATCTTCCAAAGGGGCAATTCAATTTTATCTTTCGTCCCGGGAACTCCCACGACCCAAACGTTGTCTATGTTCGATTTTATATACACGGTAAGCATGGTGCCCGAAGGTATTTGAGGCTCGTCCACCGACCAGAGCAAGAGTCCATAACCTTTAATCTGTGAACAGGAAGAGAGAACCGCCGACGCAAAAATGAACGCGACAATCGTAAAGAGTGCCTTTTTTCCCGATGCGCCCATTACCGCAAGCCTCCGTTCTTCGACCTTACCATATTTTGCGCTGATATGTCCCGAATCACGAGCGCAGTTCCTTTTCCAGAAGCGTCGCGGCCCAATAGCCGAGCAGGAAACGGAAGCGGTCGTAGCAGGTCAAATCCGCGTCAAGCGCGGCTTCCGCGAACAAGGGTTCGGCAACCCCTGAAGAATGGCCTATCATGTCGTGAATCCAACGGGCGAAGGATGCCCCCTGACTTTTGTCCATAAAAGCGGGGATTGCTTCCCGCAGTAGAGCGACGCGCTCGGCCGTGCCCATTGAAGAATCGCGTTTCCCCGCGCCTCGTTTCACTTTCGGCGGATATTTTTCGGCGGCGGCTTCTATTTCATCGCTGATCAGCATAGTCCCCAGGCTCGGATCCTTAAGAAAACGGACGTAAGCCGGATAAAATCGATCCAGAAAATTGAGGATGCCGGAAATGGCCAGCACGACTTCATCGCGCAAATAGGGAGGAGGATCCTCCCGGCGAAGGAGATCGAGCAAACAGGACAGGGACGATGGATGATTGAATAATTCAAGGGCGGAAACACCCATGATGAGGAGACGCGGGTTGCGCGAGGCGCGAATGCGTTCTTCAATCGAAATCAGACTCTTTTCATCCCCTTGCCTGGCGAGCGCGAGCATCGATTCCCCGGCTAGCATGTAATCGTCGGACGCAAGCGTCATGCGCAATAGCGGAATGGCCTTCTTGAAAGAACCGCTGCGGCCAAGGACGCGCGCCGAAATGTAAGCGGTCGTATACGGGTTCTGCTCCGCGTCCGAAATGAGAGCCGCCTCAACCTCGGGAGACAGCTCGGGGAGGGACTCGATGGCGCGGATTGCTTCTACGCGGATAGCCAGGCGCGGTGAATGCACCCGGTCCAGGAGTCCCGCCGCGCCGACGGATGAGGGAGCGTCATGCAAGGCTTCTAAAAGCAGGGTTTCCTCGTGGGGGCTGCGGATCTGGTCCAGTCGGTTGAGAAGCGTAATAGCGCGAAGGTCGCGGAAAGAAAAGATAACCCCAAGGGCGCCCCGGAGAGGAAGCGCGCCGAGACGTTTGAGTCCACGTTGCAAAAACAGGGCAAGTATAAGAAGAAGTACCAGAACGGCGAAGAAAACACGGAAAGAAACGGCAGGGGCAAAATCGGAAGCCTCAAGAGCGTCCAGCATTACGCCGCCGAAGAAAGAACCGACCGCGCCCGAGACACCGAATACGACGTAGTAAAGGATACCGAGGTCCAAAAGGTCTTCGGACTTCACCAGGCCGAAGAAGTAGTTCTGCGCTACGCCCTCAGTTCCGGCGCAACCGAAATTGAGCGCGAAATGGAACACGGACAGAAACAGGAGGGTCAGCATCGCGCCGCCGAAATCCGGGGAAACGATGGCGGGAACCATGCTGAGCATAGCGATACCCGTATACACGATATAGAGCGGTTTCGCGCCGACCCGGTCCACCAGAAGCCGGGAAACCAGGCCTATGGAAAGAGCGCCTAAAGCGCCGAACACCGTGAACAGGGCCACGTCGCCGTCGCTTTGCAGGTACGCGTCCCGACTGTAGACGACCGCGAAGGCCCGAGCGGTTGATGCTACGAAACTGACGAAAAAGAAAACGGCAATAAACAGACGAAAGGACGGATCGGCAAAATTCCGAACAATGGTGTCCAGAAAATTGGATTTTCCGCTTTCCGAGCTTTTTTCCGGCTCCGGAATCTTAAAAATGAGGATACTGGCGACGATCCCTGAGGCAATGCCCGCGAGCATGAGGAAACCGTACAGACCGAGCGGAGGATTGCGGCCGAGAAGCAGGGCGAGCGAGATGCTGCCGATCATCGTAACGCCGCTGTTGATGATCTGGATCTGCACCACGTAGCTTCCGCGATCCGGTCCCGCCGCCAATTCGTTAAGCACCGGATTGTTGCCGATCATGCCGATGCCCCGAAACACGTTGAAGGCAAAAACCGAAATCACCATAAGCGTAAGTGCGACGTCGACGCGGCCTCTGGCGGCAAAAAAAGGCGCGGCAAGGATCGGGATCATGGCAACGTAGCGGAACAGCCAGGCAAAACCGAATACCTTAACGATGGGGAAACGCGTCACCAGACGTTTGCCGATCGGCATGAAGAAGAAGGAAATAAAATTGAACGCGTTCAGGATACCGATTGTGGTGGAGGAAGATCCCAAGCGGAGCGCGTACAGCGTAATGATATTTCCACCCAGCATTGTGAAGGAAAACGCGTTGAAGGTCGTAAAAACATTATAGAGCTGTCGCGCTTTTCGCAGCCGGTACGGTGATAAAGGTGCACTCATGTACCTTATATATTAGCGATCGGGCGGAAAGAGGGCAATAAGCAGTATCTTATTGACATAGCTCTAGTCGCAAGTGCATGTTCTTTTCGGAGGCACTATGAAAATTGCCCGGGATGTTACTGAACTTATTGGCGGAACCCCCCTCGTATTTGCCAATAAGCTGAACGACGGGAAAGCGCGTATCGCCCTCAAATTGGAAAACCGCAACCCCATGGCCAGCGTGAAAGACCGCATCGGCAAGTCTATGATAGAAGCGGCCGAAAAAGCGGGTCTCCTCAAACCGGGCGGCATCATCGTCGAACCGACCAGCGGGAATACCGGCCTAGCCCTTGCGTTCATCACCGCCTCACACGGCTACAGACTCATATTGACGATGCCCGAAACCATGAGCGTTGAACGGCGGAAGCTACTCAAGGCGCTCGGAGCCGAGCTCGTACTCACCGACGGAGCCAAGGGCATGAAGGGCGCAATCACCGCGGCTGAGGAAATAGCCGCAAAAACACCGGGCGCGCACATGCCCATGCAGTTCTCAAATCCTGCAAACCCCGAAATCCACCGAACAACGACCGCGGAAGAAATCTGGCTCGACACCGACGGGAAGATCGATATTTTTGTCGCGGGTGTCGGCACCGGCGGAACGATCACCGGCGTCGGCAGGGCGCTCAAGGCCAAAAAGGAGGGGGTACAGATCGTCGCCGTTGAGCCCTTCGACTCGCCGGTGCTTTCAGGCGGCGTGCCCGGGCCGAACCGCATCCAGGGCATCGGCGCGGGCTTCGTCCCCGACAACTTCGACCGCTCGGTGGTGGACGAGATCATCCGCGTAAAAAGCGACGACGCGGGCAACACCGCGCGGGCGCTCGCAAAAAAAGAGGGCATACTCTCTGGAATATCAACCGGCGCGAACATGTGGGCGGCAATTGAACTGTCCCGCAGGCCGGAAAACGCGGGCAAACTCATCGTTACGGTCGTCTGCGACACCGGCGAACGCTACCTCTCCACTTGGCTTTACGAGGACGCGTAAAAATTGGACTACATACCGGAGGCTTGAATGTCTGATAAGAATGCTATTCCACTGAGATCCGAAATTTCCGTTGCCGATACCTGGGATCTGTCAAAACTGTACGCAAAAGACCAAGATTGGGACGCGGGACTGGCATCTTATGAAAAAATGGCTGAGCGGATCGAAAGTTTCCGCGGCACCCTGGGCGGTTCCGCCGACGCGCTGGCCGACTGGCTCGATTTCATGCGCGACTCGGGGCTCCTTGAGGAACGGCTTTCGTATTATTGCGAACTGAGGCAGACCGAGGACGAGGGTTCAAGCGAAGCGCGGACAATGACCGGCCGCTTCATGATGGCCGCGACAAAAGCGCAAGCGGCCGCTTCTTGGGCCACGCCTGAAATTCAAGCTATCCCGGACGCGACCATGAACGGATACATCGATGCCGAGCGCATGACCGAATACCGGATATACCTGCGCAAAATACTTCGATGGAAACCGCACATCCTGTCAGACAAAGAAGAGCGCATTCTCGCCCTCCAAGCTGAGACGATGGAGACGCCGAGGGAAGCCTTCTCCGTTCTCACCAATGTGGATCTCGATTTCGGTACGATCGAAACGAAGGACGGCCCACGGCCTCTTTCACAATCGACATGGTCTTCCTTTATGGAGAAACCGGACCGAGACCTACGTAAACGCGCCTATTCCGGCTTCTACAAAGCGTATGAAAGCCATAAGACTACCTTGGCGGCGCTGTACTCCGGCGCCGTCAAACAGAACGTCTATCGATCGCGCGTCCGGGGCTTTTCATCGGCGCGCGCCATGGCTCTCTTTCCCGACAAGGTGGAGGAGGAAGTCTACGACAACCTCGTCTCGACGGTGAGCGCGAACTTGGCGCCGCTCCACCGTTACTACGAGATACGAAAAAAGGCGCTCAAGGTCGATGACCTGCGCCACTACGATGTGTACGTGCCCATCGTGGAAGCGCCGAAAAAAAAGACAAGCTGGAACGAGGCGGTTGACCTCATATCCGGAGCTCTGTCCCCGCTGGGAAGCGAGTACGTGGATACCCTGCGCGGAGGACTTCTGGGCCGTTGGGCGGATCGATATGAAAACAAGGGCAAGAGGTCCGGAGCCTTCTCCGCTGGAAGCTTTGTCGGAGAGCCGTACATCCTCATGAACTACAAGAGCGACGTCATCCGGGACGTGTTCACGCTGGCCCACGAGGGCGGCCATTCGATGCACTCCTGGTATTCGGCCAGGTCGAACCCTTTCATGCATTACGGCTACACGATTTTTGAGGCGGAAGTCGCCTCCACTTTCAACGAGGAGCTGCTTTTCCGTTACCTAGAAAAAAAGGCCGACTCCAAGGCGCTCAAGGTCTACCTGGTGAATAAGCGGGTCGATGACCTCTTGGCCACTCTGTACCGTCAAACCATGTTTGCCGAGTATGAAGCGGTCACGCATCGGCTGCAGGAAACGGGGACGCCCCTCACCGTGGACGTGCTCCGAGGCGAGTACCGCAAGCTCCTCTCCAAGTATTTCGGACCGGCCATGGTGTTTGAGGAAGCCAGCGACATGGAAGGCCTGCGCATTCCCCACTTCTACGGCGCGTTCTACGTCTATAAGTACGCTACCGGCGTTTCCGCCTCCCTCGCGCTCGCCGAGCGGGTGCTCTCAGGCGGGGCGAAGGAACGGGAAGACTACTTCGCGTTCCTCAAGTCAGGCGGCTCGCGTTACCCGATCGAGTCCCTGCGCATCGCGGGCGTGGATATGGCGGGCCCCGCGCCGGTTGAGGCCGCGTGCAAAAGTTTCGCCAAGCTCGTTGCCGAGCTTGAGTCGCTTACCTAGTGCGCCTTTAGATTATTTCAACGACGTGTAGCCCGCGTCGGCTTTCAAGGTTTTATCGGTCATTTCCTTGAACAGGGCGCGGGCATCCTCCCGGGATAGTTTGCGCACCTGCAGGTCGTTGAGGAATACCCGGAACGCTTTCTCAAGGTCGCGCTCGAGAGCCGCCTCAAGAATGCCTTCCTGATTCGATACGTGCTGGATGGTGAGCGTCCGCAGAGCATTCGGCAGGCCTTCCGTCAACACAGGCTGCACGTCGTCCCGGCAGAAGAACGCGTTCGTTTCCACTATGGCGTCCTTGGGCATATCGGGCATCTGGCCGCGGTTGGGGAGGTTCACGTTGGTGACCAGGTTCCCGAGGCCGAGCAATGCTTTGATCTGGCGGATGCCTTCCTCTCCTGAAGATTCGGGAACGAGCTTTTCGGAACCGCCGCGATACGCAAGGCTCTTGCGTTTGAGGTCTTCCCGCATATTGATCCGGAAGGAAACGGGGGTGAGCGTGAACTTCCAGTCCTTCACCTGTTCGGGATTCGCCAGATACCAGGAAGGGGGACAGAATTCGGCAAGGTGCCGATCCCCGGCCGCGGCGATCACGCCGTAGCGCTTGAACAGGTCCAACTTAACGCGCTCGCAGGATTCGAATACGCTGTTGAGCCAATTCTTGTCCCCGCCGGCCTCAAAACCGGTATCCGCGAACTCGTCGGCGAAGGCGGCGTAGAGGGGAAACAGGTCGACGCCGCGCCACGAGGCTCGGTCGATCCAGGTGAAATGGTTGATGCCGATAACCCTGGTGACGATATCTTCCCGCCGGACCTTGTCACCGTCCGCCAGACCGGAGCGTTCGACCACGGCTTTCAGAATCTTCTGGGTACCGAACACCTCATGGCAGCATCCGAAGGCTTTGATCCCGGGGAACTCGCGGTACAGGGTCCGCGTGCAGACGGTCATAGGGTTGGTATAGTTCAAGACCCAAGCGTCGGGAGCCCAATCGCGGATTGCGCGGGCTATTGTTTGAAACATAGGGATGGTTCGCAGCGCGCGCACGAGCCCGCCGGGACCGACGGTATCTCCCACCGATTGGTAAATTCCGTATTTTTCGGGGGCATGCACGTCCGAGGCCATCTCCGTAAAGTCCCCGGGCAAGATGGAAATGAACACGAAATCGCTGCCGGCAAGGGCTCTCCGCAAGGACGCTTCCGCCTTGAAGGTCCAGCGGCCGGGATTGTATTCGGCCATCACGCTATTGCCGATCTGCTCGTTCGCCTTGGCCGCTTCCATATCGATATCGTAGAGATCGATCGCGCCTGAGATTTCTTTTTCAAAGGCTAAATCCTTGATGAATACCCAAGCCCAATTCCTGGATCCGCCGCCAATGTAACAAATTTTCAATTTTTTGCTGTCCGCTTTCATACAAGACTCCTGTGAGGGATTATTTTATTGCGAAGCAGAAATACCCTTCAGCTTGTCGGAGGGTTGAACAATAAAAGAATCAAGCACGCGGATAGGTCAAGGTCTAAAAGGGATTTCCGTAGGGCCCGCGCGCTTAAAGAACCGCAAAAGAGCGGAAATGACCCAAAAATTGAATTTCGTTTCTCCCTTCCGTATCCTTTTAAGGTGTATCCTCATTAGATGGAGCAGGAAAGCAGGTATAAAAAACGGCTATTCCGTGGGTATCTTGCCGTTGCGGCGGTACCCGCGGCCTTTTTCCTCATTTTGGGAACCGTTTCGGTGATCCTCTCTCTCTTTTACGTCTCCCGGGAACTGTCGGTCATCAATCGCGCTTCCTTGGAGCAGCTGCGAGACGCGGTGGAAACGG
>JBAYHM010000234.1:0-7308 GCA_041666155.1 Treponemataceae bacterium | reverse complement strand
GGCGGCGAAAGCAAAATATGTATTTCTGTTCATTGGCGACGGCATGTCGATGAGCCAGATCAGCGCCGCGGAAGTCTACGCGAACGCGCTTGCTTCCAAGGATGTCGCCATCAAGAAACTTGCCTTCTCCCAGTTCCCCGTCGCGGGACTCACCACCACCTACGACGCGGGATCGATCATCACGGACTCCGCTTCCGCCGGAACCGCAATCGCCACGGGTCATAAAACGCTCAGCGGCGTCATCAACATGGATCCGTCCAAAAAGACAGCCTTCAAGACCATTGCCGAGTACGCAAAAGAAGCGGGAATGAAGGTCGGCATTGTTACTTCCGTTTCGATCGAGCACGCCACCCCCGCCGTCTTCTACGCGAAGACTCCTTCACGCGGCAATATGTACGACATCGCGGTACAACTCACGAAAAGCAACTTCGATTATTTCGGCGGCGGCGGCTTCACACAGCCTACCGGAAAGAATAAGGACCAACCGAACGTCATAGACATGGCCAAGGCCGCCGGGTATCGGTACGTGAACTCAAAAGCCGATTTCGACGCCCTAAAATCCGGTGTCGGCAAAGTCCTCGCGGTCAACGCGACGCTTCAGGACTCAAACGCCATGCCCTACGACATTGACCGCAAAAACGATGATCTGTCTCTAGCCGACTACACCAAGAAAGGCATGGAACTCCTCTCCGACGATCCCGACGGCTTCTTCATGATGGTGGAAGGCGGAAAGATCGACTGGGCCTGTCACGCCAACGACGCCGCCGCGGCTATCCGCGACACCCTCGCCTTCGACGCCGCCATCGCCGAAGCCGTCAAGTTCGCTGAGAAGCATCCGGAGGACACCCTTATCGTCGTCACCGGCGACCACGAGACGGGCGGCATGTCCATCGGCTTCGCGGGAACCCAGTATTCCACTTTCTTTGATAAGGTCGGGACCCAGAAGATGTCCTACGTCGCCTTCGACGCGAAAGTGCTCAAACCCTATAAAGCGTCGACCCCGAAAGAAAACGCCAAACTTGAAGACCTTGCTCCGGCGATTAAAGATGCGTTCGGCTTCGACATAACTGCCCTTTCCCAGATCCAAAAAGAACAGATCGACCGCGCCTTCAAGCGGTCCCTGGGCAACGAGCTTGAACGCTCCATCAAGGAAGAAGAATACCTTCTGTACGGCGGCTACGAACCCTTGACGGTCAAAATTACCCAGCTGCTCAACCAGACCGCGGGCATCGGCTGGACTTCCTACGCGCACACCGGCGTCCCAGTCGCAACCTTCGCCAAAGGCGCGCACGCCGCGGATTTCGGCGGCTACTATGATAATACGGACCTATTCCAGAAATTGGCTGCCGCGATGAGCCTCAAGGTAAACTAAGAAGCATGCATATTAAGGCTTTAGGCGGAGACCGCCGTCGAGATCTTTTCTTCGTCCTGGCGACGGCGCTCGCGAGCGCGGCGCTTTTTCTTTCACCCACCGGCTTTGAAAAAACCGGAGTCCATTCCGCCGAACGCGTCAAGGCGCGCGTCGTCGAGGTAAACAACGACAACGTGAAGACTATCGGCCCGGTACGCCACGGAGAACAGCAGCTGGAAATCCTCGTTCTCTCAGGTCGTTTCGCGGGAACCCAGGCGGCCACGCACAATACGCTCTACGGAAAACTAGAACTGGACAAGATTTTCAAACCGGGCGATACCGCGTTCGTCGTGCTGGACCTAAGCGCGGACGGTTCGGCCATCGCGTACGCGAACGTGTTGGATCATTATCGCATCGACGCTACGCTTATCCTGATCGGATTATTCAGCATCTGCCTGATCGCTTTTGCGGGCTGGACCGGGCTCAAGGCGCTCCTTTCTTTCGTCTTCTCAGGAGCCCTCATCGTAAAGCTGCTACTGCCGGCGCTTCTCCGCGGCTGGGACCCGGTGTGGACGGCTTTCGGAGTGGTCGCGATATTGACGGCGGTAATCATATTTCTGGTCGGCGGTTTTACGCGCAAGGGAGCCGTCGCGTTCATCGGCTCGATGGGAGGCGTAGCGCTTACCTCCATCCTCGCGCTTGTCTTCACGAAACTGTTCAATCTCCGCGGCGCCGTGAGACCGTTCACCGAAACCCTTCTCTACTCGGGTTTCGACTATTTGGACTTGTCGGGTCTTTTCATAGCGGGCATTTTCCTCGCGTCGTCGGGAGCGGTGATGGATCTCGGGATGGACATCGCCGCCGCGATGCACGAATTGTCCGAAAAAAACCCGAACATGAGCCGTCAAGCGCTCATCCGCTCCGGCTTTTTCGTCGGACGCCACGTCGTCGGAACGATGACCACCACCCTGCTGCTGGCTTACACAGGTGGTTATACGGCCCTCATTATGACCTTCATAGCGCAGGGAATACCCTTCGCGAATGTTCTCAACATGATTTACGTGTCCGCGGAACTGGTGCATACGATGGTCGGCAGTTTCGGTTTGATCCTGGTCGCGCCGGTCACCGCGATTACGGGCGGCTTTCTTTTTACGGCGAAATCGCCGAAACAACGCGCTAACGATTTCTAAATGCTATAGAGAAGTGCCGCGCGCAAAAAAAGGCCGAAAAGCCGCGATGAGCTTTTCGGCCGAATGGGGCCGCCGCGCGTGGGGGCGACCTTTCGCGTTATTTCTTCTTGCCTACGGCGCGTACCGCGTCGGCGATCTTGTTGGTCAGATCGCGGATCTTGGACTGGGCGGATTCGGCTTTTTCCAACGCGGTCTTAAAAGTTCCGCTATTGAAATCGGCATCTGCGGATGCGACGGATTTTTTGATCGCGTCGAGTTCTTCAGCCGCGGCCTTGAAGTCAAACTTTACGCCGCGCGTTTTCTTGGCGGCGGCAAGCGCTTTTTCTGCTTCTCCGAGAGCGGTCTTGACGGCTGTCAAAGTCGAGGAGGCTGAAGACCTGGCACGATCTTTATTTGCCTTCGCGTCGGTAATAGCCTTCTCGGCCATCTGGATGGTTTCCTGAGCGAGCGCTTTCGCGGCATCATATTTTTTAGCGTCAAACTCTTTCTGCATCTTAGCCAAAGAATCCTTCGCGCGACCGAGAGACTCCGGAGCATATACAAGAACATCAGCATCGCTTTCAGCGCGAACGACCGCGGCCTTGGCTGCGTCAGCTTCTGCCTTGGGCGGCTTGGCGCAGGAACCGAGGGTTACGACGAGAGCCGCTACAGAAAGCGCTGCGATCAACAATTTCATCTGTTTCATGTTCATTTTCCTCCGCATTGTGCGTCTAATTGTAAGCATCGGCTATCGACACACCGAAATTAAATATATATGTATCCTAACGCCATGAAGAAAAATAGACTAGTGCGTCTGGTCGCTCCCGCGGTCCTCGGAATACTGTTCGCTTGTTTGGCGTTCACTAAAACATTTTCCGCCGCGGAAGGAGCCCTATTCGACGCGCTCCTTCTACAGAGGCCCGCTCCGGTGCCATCCCGCCGGATTCTCCTTTTGGAAGCCGACGCCGCCGCTATCGCTGAAGCGGGAAAACTGCCCTGGAATAGAGAAACGCTTGCCGATGGATTGCTTATCCTAACCGAGATGGAGGCCGACGCGGTCGTTTTTGACACGGCAATGGAAAACGAGACCGTCAGAGAGCGAGGAGCGCGCGACGAGCTCCGAATCGCTTTTGACCGAGAATTCGATCTGCTCAAAAACAATGTTAAAACCCTTTTTGACGCGATCAGACTCGGTTCCGTGCGTCCCAAAGATTCGACCACTTTCGTGGATGAGATCCTTTCGCTAGCCGACGCCGGAAAATCGCGGCTTTTGGACGCGGCGGGCAACCGCGAACGCAAGCGGGAAATCCGTTTTGAAAAGGCGGAGCGGGCCTTCGGACGCGTTTATCATGCGGAACAGCCGCTTGAAAGCGATAACGCCCTTGTCCGAAAAACTTTCGCCAGACTTGGGCTGGCGGAAAGCCAGGATCCTCTCGGATACTCCCTTTTGGCGTCCGTCCGTGAAGGGATGGGCAACCCATCAATAGAAAAATCGATCAAAGGCGTTTTACTGCGTGGTGTGGTAATCGCCGGGAAAGAGAAGCACGATATTGAAATACCCCTGGATCAACAAGGCGCGATACTCCTGGAAATGCCGCGCGGTTCAGGCGACAGTGACTTCCGCCGCCTTTCCTACGATACCTTGCTCCGGTATTCGCGGATGGAAACGGAACTTGTCACCGAACTGAAAGCTATGGAACGCGCCGGCTTTCTTTCCGATTCAGGCAAAGACCTCTCTCCCGCCGCGATCTACACGTATGCCGCGGGGGTCGACCTTGAAAAGTCGACCAAAGAATGGCGCGCGTTACGTGAGCGTTTCTATTTAAGCGCCTCGAGATTCTTGGACGGTGACGCTGAACAGAAAATCACCGCGGGCTATGACAAACTGCTGGAATCCCCGACGCTGACACCGGAAGGGAAAATGAGCCTCCTCGGCCTGAAATCGGCAGCCGCCAATTCCTTCAGTCGATCCCGAACTCAGCTTCATGAATTGGTCGAACTCAGAAAAACCCTGAAAAACAATCTGGAAAGCTCAATCTGCATCGTCGCGCCGGCGCTCCGCGCGCCGATCTCCCGGGTAAAAGCGGCGGCCGCTCTCGGCGACGCAATCCTGTCGGAGCGCTCGCTACGCGTCTTTCCCTCAGGGGCAATTTTCGCGGTTTCCGCGTCTCTCGCTTTCGCTTTATCGACAATAGTCGCGCTTTTGGCCCCGGTAGCCGCTTTCGTCGTCGGCTCCGTGGTCACGATTCTTGCCGCGTCCGGCGCCGCCGCGCTTTTGATTTTCTTAGGCGCCTGGTTCAATCCGCTTCTTGTCGCCGGCAGCGCGGCCACCGTCACCGCCGTATCGACCTTTCTTGTCTGGAATGAACGCGGAGAACGCCGCCGCGCGACGCTTCGCGCCTTCGAACCCCGTCTTTCCGCGGAATCCTTGAAGCGACTCTCCGCTTCCCACGACCCGCGGCTCCTGGAAGGCGAAAAAAGAGAAGCAAGCATCATCGCGGTCCGCGCCAAGGGCATTTCCGATTACCCGACCTCTTCCGATCCGCGAGAAATTGTTTCCGCGTTCCGGCTCTACCATGAAGTGATCGGGGAGATACTCAAGAAACAAGGCGCCTTGCTTTACGCCCTGGAAGGCGAATTGATTTTCGCGTCCTTCGGCGCACCCCTCCCCCTCGCCGACCATCGCCGTCAGGCGGCACTTGCCGCGGTTGCCGTCATCGACGCGGAAGACGAATTGAAGCGACTGTTCGCTGAAACGGGCATCACGTTACGGACGGGAATACTCCGGGTCGGCGCCGATTCAGGCGTCTGCGATTTCGGTGAAACGGGACTTTCGGGCTTTTCAGGCTACGCGGCTTTCGGACCGGTCCCGGTTCGCGCAAGACTCCTTTCGGGACTCGGAGAACGCTACGGTTGCCGGATTCTAGTCACTGAAGACGTAAAACGCGAATTGGGAGATGGATTCGAAGCCCTCAGACTGGACAAGTTAGTTACCAAGGCAGACGGAAGCGAAGAATATTTTTACGAACTCTGCGGCATGGATAGCGACACCGACGTGACCGAATAGACAATTAGGCGCCGATCACTTCTTTTTAGTGATTCGCGCCAGTGGCTTCGCCAGCGACTTCAGACGCGCGACCATGCCGCCGCCGTGTTCAGGGAACGCACGATATCGATCCCCGTCGTCGGTGAATTTCGACGAGTGTTCCCCTTCGAACGGCGGAAGGCGTTTCTGGGTCCAGACCAGCGAAGGATCTTTCAAGCTTATGTTCGGATTTTTCGGATCAAAGCGGATGAACGATTCATGCACTCCGCGCTCGCTCAAGGGAGCTTCGTCGGTGGATTGCAGATACCGGATAATCCCCTTTTTCAGGTCGATCGATTGAATGATCGATGAGTGAACGATCTCCCCGTTCTCGCCGCGGAAGAGTATCATGTCGAGCGGACGCAAGTTCTTAATCCTGTTGTCGACGGTGATAACTTCCTTGTTTTTCGGCTTGAAATACCAGGTACCGAAATAAAGGGAGGCGACCGCCTTGTTTGGCGCGCGCAAAGAACGCGCGAGCGAGCGTGACAAATCCTGGCCGCCGCGCCGAGAGACCGTCGATATGACATGCCAGACGAAACCGGAACAATCCATGCCCAAGCGTCCTACACAATATAAATAATTGTACACATCGGAGGCATTAATCCCCGACCCGTCGGAAAAGACGTAAGGTCTATGGGGCAGTCCCGGATACGCGTCCGCTTTCATCCGGGCGACGGAAAATAAATCCCGAGAAACCGACCAGGACCTTGAGCCCAGGTCAAGCGCGAGTACTTTTTCCCGGCCGTCCCCGAGCATCGTAGCATATGAACGGAAATCGGCGGAACGGAGCAATTCATCCACTTTAGTCCAAAGCAACACCGGGTCCGCCTTGCCTCCGCCGCGAACGACAAGCTCTCCATCCGCTAGTTCGGCGCGTTCATTGTTCTGCGCAAACGGCATCCGTACCGTAACGACCCTTCCTTCGATAATGTAAGTCCTGAAACAGGAACGATACGATTCTTCGATAATCGCCTCAACTCCGTCACCCCATTCCTCCGCCGCGGCGGAAAATGCGGATAATTCCCCCTCGTCCGAGGAGGAAGGAAGCGGCATCGTTTCCTCGGCCGCCAAAATCGGGCCGGCAAGGGAAAAGAGGAGAATCATAACGAATAGCGAACGGAGACTGGGAACCATTTGATATTTTATCGGCGCCTGATGCCTACCGCACAAGTAGCCTTCATTCATTTTCCCTAGACCGAACAGCCCTGACGCGCTACCTTTAAACCATGCAAACCGTTTTATTCTATACATCAAAACTTCTTCGTCCGATTTTCGCGTCACCCTACTTTCTCTTCCTGTTCTTCATTCTCGCCGCGTTCATTCTATTGCCTGTGCAGAACTGGAAAAAACGGGCCGTAAAATGGACGGGCATAACGCTTGTGCTCGCACTCGCGACGTTATCCACCCCGGCCGTTTCCCGCGCCCTCACCTATTCCTGGGAAACACAGCTGGGCGATTCAAACGCACTCGCCGTAACCGGAACCTATGACGCGATCGTTATCCTCGGCGGAACCGTCGATACGAAAACAACCCGCGGCGAACAAATCATGCTTGGGGATTCCGCCGAACGCCTCACCGGAGCGGTCCGGCTTTTCAAAGCGGGCATAGCCCCACGGATTCTGGTCTCCGTCGGGTCAGGCTACGTTGATCAGACCGTAAAAGAAGCTCCCATCATGGCCAATATCCTACAGACGATGGGG
>JBAYHM010000233.1:0-7324 GCA_041666155.1 Treponemataceae bacterium | reverse complement strand
TGGCCGTAATCCACAGTCCGATGAACACGATTACAAACGCGAAGATGAACATTCCCGTACCGCTCAGAAAACTCGATTTTCGGGCGTTCGCGGGGGTGTCTGCCGAAAGGATGCGGCTAAACATCATCGGACAGATAAAATAGGAGCCTCCCATTACCACGATGTAGTAAACGAGGTCCAGTGGCCCAAATTTTGAGTTGAAGAGTTCTATCACTACTTTTCCGGGAACCGGTGGTTTTACCAGATACAGGTAGGCGAGTGTTCCTAGAAGGGCGATCGCGAGAACGCCGAATTGGAAAAGGTCGGTCCGGAGTACCGATTTTTGGCCGCCGATGAGCGTGTAGACGATGAGGAAGGTTGCGGCGATCGCGACGGAAATGCCGTACTCGGTTCCGACGATGGTAGTAAGGACGCGGGCCGCCGCGGTAAATTGGGCGCACGCGATGCCGATCCAGGTGACCATGACGATGAGCGAGGTCAAAGTACGAGCTCGCCCGCCGGCTACCTTATCGGCCAGTTCCGCCATGGTGAGCGCGTTGCTTTCACGGACTTTGCGCGAAAGGAGCAAGCCTTGAAGAAAGTGAGCGATGCCGCCCGCCGCCACGAACCAAAACGCAGGAAAGCCGATTTTGGACGCGTTCAGTACAGTTCCGATAGTGATGCCTCCGCCGATCGTGGAAGCGAGCATTGAGGCGACAATCAATATCTTTTTCTGCTTACGGCCCGCGACCAAAAAGTTTTCCATATTATCGCCGTAGCGCAGACTAGCGAAGGCAACGGCGAGAATAACAGCCGCGTAAGTAATAAGGGCGATGATCATCCACATGTTCGGACTCCTGGCGCCATTCTACGGACAGTGCGCCGGGCGGTCAACAAGTAAAAACGGTTGACGCCTCCGTTCTGTTGGTCTAGTATTCGGCACGGAAGCGGATGGGGTCCGGCGGCCCTCGCGGTCTTCAAAACCGTTGGCTGTGATTTATCGCGGCGGCAGGATCGACACCTGCCCCTTCCGTTGTAATACGGCCGTGTCCCGAAAGGTTCACGGCCTTTTCTTTGTAATCGAATTGCTGATTTTGTAATAATTCACTTGCGGCGACTTTTTCGCCGCGTTCGCAGGCGCGTTGATGTACTTTTCCACGTTCCTTTTTCCGGTGGATAAGCGTATATTTAAATTATAGTACGTTTAAAAAACGGAGGCTTCATTTTGGAAACGATCGATCGTAGATCACTCATTCCGCAGGTTGAGCGTTTGCTTTCTCGGGATGATATTTCCGCTTTCGCTGAACGCCTTTCCCGTCCGTTGGTGGTTCAAGCCGTCTCATCCGCGCTCGAAGGTCTCCGTCGCCGCGTTGTCGAAGACGAATACTATGTTCCAACGGAAGCCGATGCGGCCTCCGTCTGTGTCGCGTCGCTGGAACGCTTGGATCGCAAGCGCTTACGTAAGGTTCTCAACGCTACCGGGGTTGTCCTCCATACCAACATGGGACGCAGCCCTGTCGCTCAGGCGGCTTGGGCCGGCGCGGAAGAGCTGAACGTCGGTTATTCCAATCTTGAGTTTGATCTCGAGCAGGGGACTCGCGGGAGGCGCGGCGGAATTGCTTCAGAACTTTTTTCCATACTCACCGGGGCGGAAGCGGCTCTGATAGTCAACAACAACGCCGCCGCGGTGCTCCTGTGCCTAGTCGCCCTCTGCGCCGGAAAAGAAGTGATCGTGTCCCGCGGAGAGGCAGTTCAGATCGGAGGAGGTTTTCGCATCCCCGATATTCTCGCGCTCTCCGGCGCCAGGCTCAAGGAAGTCGGCACGACGAATGTCACCACAATTGACGATTATGTTCGTGCCATCGGTCCGAATACCGCCGCGGTTCTTCTTGTGCACGCTTCCAATTTCGCGCTTCGTGGTTTCGCGAAGAAACCCGATCCGCGCGCTCTCTTCCAAGCGCTGCCCGTAGGAATCCCGGTTATCGTCGATCAGGGTTCCGGATGTACCGTGGAACGCGTGGGTGGTGAAGAGCCGGTTGCCCGCTCTCTGCGTGCCGGTGCGCGCTTGGCGTGCTTTTCCGCCGACAAGGTGTTGGGCGGACCACAAGCGGGAATCATCGTAGGAGACGCGGCTTTGATCGCCAGACTTTCAAAACATCCGTTCATGCGTGTGTTCCGGCCCGGAAAAACGGTGCTTTCTCTCCTGGAAACGACGCTGATTGAACGTTTAGGTAAGGGAGAGGCCCATGGTTCGGCCCCCTCCGCCGTGGAACGCGCGCTGGATCGAACGGAAGGTGACTCCCTTCAGGACTTAAAAGCTTTTGGACGCCGGATAGTAAAACGTCTTCCCAAAGAAAAAGCGAGTATTGAGTCTAGCCGCGCGGCTCTAGGCGGCGGATCTTCCCCGGACGAGTTTGTCGATTCCTGGGCTATAGAACTGGTTCCCGCCGGCTCCGCCGAGGCCCTCAAGCGTGAATTGAGACTCGGCCGAGTGCCGATTATTTGTAGAATCGAGAAGAATCGCGTGCTTCTTGATCTCCTCACTCTCGCGGACGAAGATCCCAAACTCGTTGCCGAATTGGTGGAAGGCGCGCTGGAACGGGAAGCCGCCTCGGGGCCGGAAAACTCAAGTACGGCTGAAAATTTAACTGAGACATGATCGTTCTCGGCCTCGCCGGTCACGTGGACCACGGCAAGACGGCCCTTGTCCGCGCGCTTACCGGCACGGATACGGACCGTCTTCCGGAAGAAAAAGCTCGCGGTATGACGACGGACCTCGGTTTTGCGTCCGTTTCGCTTTCTTACGGTGAAAACGGCGAAACTGTCGCGTTAGGTGTCGTTGATGTGCCCGGTCACGAACGCTACATTCGGAATATGGCCGCGGGAGCGTGGGGCGTGGATATCGCACTTCTGGTCGTAGCCGCCGATGATGGGTGGATGGCTCAGACTGAAACGCACTCCCGCGTGCTTGCAGCTTTCGGTCCGCCGCGCGTTATTCCGGTTATTACGAAAATAGATATGGTCGAACCCGCGCGAGTGTGCGTGGTAGCTTCCGACGTCTTTCGTCGTTCCCGTGCCGTTCTCGGAGAAGAGGCGGTAGTTCCTTCGGAAATCGATGCGGTTCTTCGTGTGTCCGCCCTTCGCGGCGACGGGATGGAAGAGCTCCGGCGGGTTGTCGCGGCGGAAGCGGCTTCCCTTGAACGCTTTTTCCGCCCCGCGGAATCCTCAAAATCCGTCAGTTCGGTTCCCTACCTTTTTGTAGACCGCATCTTTTCCAAACGCGGCGCGGGTTTGGTCATCTGCGGTACCCTCCGAGGCGGTTCGGTCCGAGTCGGCGACGAACTTGTTTCCCCTTCTTCTGGAGAAATCGCGCGCGTACGCGGTGTCGAAACCCTCGGCGCTTCGGCTTCTCTTGCCGAAGCCCGGTCCCGCGCCGCTTTCAACGTGGCGGGACTAAAAAAAGAAAGCGTACGCGGAGATCTCCTTGTCGCCGCTTCCTCTGCGTCCCCCTCCGCGAAATCCGCTTTAGATGTCTATTCCCACGAGGATTTCCTCGTGGGTGAAGAATTCCTGGTCCGGCTTGAGGCCGTCTCTTTTTCAGACGATCGGATCACGTCTCCATTTAGAAGCGAACGCGAGACGGAAACCGAGCTTGTTGTGGGCAGTGCCGTTCGTTTCGCGCGCTGCTACTTGGTGGGGAAGGGGCCCTTCGCACGGTTGCTTTGCCGGGGAACGCTCGCGATCCCTCTGGACGCGAAAGCCGCTCTTGTCCGGCATGGAGGCTCAGACCTTCGGTGCGCTCTCCGTTTCCTACGTACGGGCGCAACCGATCGGGAACAGCGGCGCTCCGTCTCCGCGGCTGTCGCCGACCTGGAATCCGTCCCGCTTCAGGTAGCGCGTTTCGTTCTTGAGACGCGACTCCGTTCTTGGAGGGAAGCGGATGAGACGGCTCCCGAAGCGCGCGTCTTAGCCCCCTTCAACCTCGTGCGGACTGGTGATTTTTTTCTCACCATAGCGATGCGCGACGCCACGCATGCCGCTATCGCCAGATTGTCTGCCTTACCCGGCGGTCTGCATCGCGCAGCGCTGGCATCCTCCCTTGCTCTTCCGCGTGCGCTCATCGATGCGTTGATTTCCGCGATGACGTCTTCGTCCTCCAAATCTAAAGCCGCCGGCAATCCCGGTGTTGTTGGGGAGAAGCCTACCGCACTGCCTGCCGCCCTTCTGGAAGTGGCCGAACGCTTGAAAACCGCCGGCTCGGAAGGCTTCGACTCTTCACCTCCCGCTCCCGGCGTCCGTAGAAAGGGTCCCGTCTTTTCCCGAAGCGACATCGAGGCGCTTTGCAAAGTTCAACTGGCCGTACCCATCGACCGCACTCTTTTTCTTCATAGAGACGTGTACCGCGAACTGGTAGAAAAAGTTCTGCGTGGTCGCGCAATAGGGGACCGGTTTCTTATTGCGGAGGTCAAGAACGCGACGGGCTATTCCCGCAAGTACGCGCTTCCCTTCCTTAATCGCCTGGAACGCGACGGTTACGTAAAACGCGACGGTGACGACAGGATCGTCACAAGTCTTTCGTTCGGTACGTGACCAAAACGTTCCCTTCGGCTACAATCGCGTATCAACGGAGGATCTTTCGTGAACGCAATCATTACCGTCGTCGGCAGCGATAAAGTCGGCATCATCGCCACTGTGAGCGCTTTTCTGTCCGAACGAAACATCAATATCGCCGACATCAGTCAGACCATTCTTTCCGGAAACTTTGTCATGGTCATGATGGTCGATCTTTCAAAAAGTTCCAAAGATCTTGAAACGCTGAAAAAAGAATTTGTGAATCTCGGCGATTCAATGGGTGTTTCCATTTCAATCATGCACGAGCGCGTTTTCAGCGCCATGCACCGCATCTAATCTATAATAAGGTCCGCACTCGTGCTTTTTACCCCTTTTGAAATCAAAGAAACGGTGGATATGTTCCTCCGCCATAAATTGGATATCCGAGCCATCACGCTCGGCATTTCTCTTTTGGACTGTTCCTCCGCGACGGGGACGGAAACCCGGCGTCGTATTCGGGAAAAGCTGCTCCGCGTAGCCGGACCCTTGGTGCAAGTCGGACGCGATATCGAGACAGAATTCGGTGTCCCCATAATCAATAAACGAGTCTCGGTCACGCCGATAGCGCTTGTGGCCGCCTCGTCCGACGATATCGATTACGCCCCCTTCGCAAAAACCTTAGACGACGTGGCTAAAGAACTGGGAATTGATTTCGTCGGCGGTTTTTCCGCCCTTGTGCAGAAGGGTTTCTCCGAGGGTGACCGTAAACTTATCGCCTCCATCCCGCACGCGCTCGCGACGACCGACAGGGTGTGTGCCTCCGTCAACGTCGCAAGCACCAAAAGCGGCATCAATATGGATGCCGTCCGTGAAATGGGAAAAATCATCAAGGAATCAGCCGCGCTGACAGCGGACCGCGACGGATTGGCCTGTGCAAAACTCGTCGTGTTTTGTAACGCCCCCGAAGACAATCCTTTCATGGCCGGCGCTTTCCATGGGCCGGGAGAGGGAGAAGCTACGCTCAACGTCGGCGTTTCCGGTCCCGGTGTCATAAAGGCGGCGCTTGAATCGTATAAGGGCGCCAGTTTTGATGAAATCGCCGAGACGATTAAGAAGACAGCCTTCAAGATCACCCGTATGGGGCAATTGGTCGGACAGGAAGCGGCTCGCCGTCTAAACGTGCCCTTCGGTATCCTGGACTTGTCGCTGGCGCCGACCCCGGAAGTGGGCGATTCAGTCGCGCGCATCCTTGAGGAAATGGGGCTGGAGGCCGCGGGTACCCACGGAACGACCGCCGCGCTCGCCATGCTCACGGATATGGTCAAAAAGGGCGGCGTAATGGCTTCCACGCACGTCGGCGGTCTTTCCGGCGCCTTCATCCCCGTGTCCGAAGACGAAGGGATGGTCGCCGCGGTCCGCTCCGGCGCTCTGACCCTTGATAAACTTGAGGCAATGACCTGTGTGTGTTCGGTCGGCCTGGATATGATCGCCTTGCCGGGTGATATCAGCGCCTCCACGATCTCCGCGATCATCGCCGACGAGATGGCTATCGGCATGGTTAACAACAAAACAACCGCCGTCCGAGTTATTCCCGTTCCCGGCAAGAAAGCCGGCGACTGGGCCGAGTTCGGCGGACTCCTAGGCGGCGCACCGATTATGGCCATCCATAATTTTTCAAGTGATGCCTTCATTGCTCGGGGTGGACGTATTCCCGCCCCGATTCACAGCTTCAGGAATTAACGATGCAGCTTACGACTTCCGACACCGCCCGGTCCGACCGAAAAAAATACTTCATAGCGATTGTTTGCATGGGTTTCGCGGGCGCGTTGGTTGACTCTACGTTTAATAATTTTCTGAAATCCACTTGGGATATAGGAGGCCTCGGCCGCAGCGCGCTTGAACTGCCGCGCGAAGTTCCCGGCTTCCTTAACGTCTTCGTGGCAGCGGTACTCGCTTTTCTTCCCGGTAGGCGCATCGGCGCTCTTGCCTTTACGCTCCAGGCTATCGGTATCGCGCTCCTGGGAACCTTGTCGCCCACTTTTCAAGCTATGACCCTCTGGCTTTTCGTCGCAAGTATCGGCCAGCACGTATTCCTTCCCCTTCAACAGTCAATCGGCATGGAACTCGCAAGCGCGGGCGGGGAAGGCTCTCTCCTTGGTAAAGCCAACGCCGTTAGAAACTTGGCACAGCTTTCCGGCGCCGCCGTTGTATTCGTCACTTTTGGAGTGTTCGGTTTCAGCTTTAAAAATAATTTTTTGCTCGCCTCTCTAGTCCTCCTGGGTGGCTCCGGTGCTCTTTTTTTGATGTCCGCTCCGAAGCGGGACAAAGCTACTCCCCGGCTTGTACTTAAAAAGCGCTACGGATTGTTTTATCTCTTGTCGGTATTGTTTGGGACTCGAAAGCAACTTTTCATGACTTTTGCCCCGTGGGTCGTTGTTTCAATCTATGGAAAACCCACGTCCGTGGTTGCCGCCCTATACCTTGCGGGCGGAGCGGCCGGCGTCATCTTTCAGCCTATTATCGGCCGTGCGGTCGACCGTGTGGGCGAGCGTTTTATGCTTGGCCTTGAAGCGCTCATCCTCATTCCCGTTTGTCTCTTTTACGGTTTAGCCCGGTTTATTTTCCCGGAATCGATAGCCTTCGTAATCGTCTGCTTCTGCTATGTGGCAGACTCCCTGCTCATGTCCTTCGGTATGGCTCGGTCAATCTGGCTTAAAAAAATAGCTGAGACGCCTGCCGATATCGCTCCGACGCTCGCCATGGGCATTTCCATCGACCATATCTTCTCCATCGG
>JBAYHM010000232.1:0-7335 GCA_041666155.1 Treponemataceae bacterium | reverse complement strand
GGTATTATGCGTACTGCAAAAGGGTATTCCGAATTCTTTTCCAGCTGGAAAGGAATAGTGGGAGATCACCTTTCGGCGCATAGTAGGATCGTTGAACTTGATAAAACCGTGCTTGTAGTTGAGGCTGACCACCCGGGATGGATCCAGCTTATACAAATGAAACGTACAACAATCCTTGAATCAATCCGAAGACAATTTCCCGAACTGACTGTCACGGCCATATCTATAAAATTGCGGAAATCAGGATCTGCCGACCTTATTCTTCAAAAAACAAAACGCCCTATAGAAATTGCAGATACTGAAAAATCTACTATTGTGGAGGCCCCTGGGGAAGATATCATTCGGGATCCGTATGCGAAAATTTCCGATGAGTCTTTTAAGGATCTTTTAAGGCGATTGGAACAAAGCATCAAGAAAGGGTCCCGTTGACCAAAGTTGACCTCCTGTTCTATACTGCGCTGCCATCCGTTCGCCTATACGGACCTTTTTTAGATATATGAAGGAGTTTTTCTCATGAAACGGACATATCAACCCAGCAAGGTTAAACGAAATCGGAAATTTGGATTTCGCGCGCGTATGAAGACTCGTGGTGGTCGCTTGATTCTTAAGCGCCGACGGGCTAAAGGCCGTACTAAACTTTCCGTATCCGACGAGAAAAAGCCCTATTGATCGAAATCTTTCCCGCCGTGAGTTCTGATCTGGTTAAGCGATATACGTTTACCCGGAATGAACACCTAAAAAACGGGGATGAAATTAAAAAAGCGTTTGCCCACGGACGGAAAACATCCTGTACCGGCGCGAAGCTTTTTTATTTAGAAAACGGGATGAAAGTGAACCGTGTTGCGTTCACTTTTGCTAGAAAGTACGGGAATGCCGTTGAACGGAATCGTTCGAGGCGCCTGAGCCGAGAAGCGTACCGCTTAACGAAGCCTCGTATGAAGAGAGGTTTCGACCTGGTGATTCTGGTTTATCCGGGCGGAGATGATTATCAGCGACGCTTTCACCAACTGGATTCCCTGTTTGTGAAAGCCGGTTTGATTACGGATGTGACGTGAAACAGCCTATAAAGCGTTTAGTGCTCAGTCTTATCCGTTTTTATCAACTTGCGATTTCTCCTCATTTTCCGCCTACGTGCCGATATGTTCCTACCTGTTCGCACTATGCAGTTGAAGCTGTTTCCAAATATGGAGCTGTGAAGGGTTTGTTCCTAGCAACGAAGCGAATACTCCGGTGCCATCCGTTACATGCGGGCGGATACGACCCGGTACCTTAATATTCTGAGGAGTCCCATGGAAAAGCGAACATTATTGGCCGTTGTACTTTCGGTCATGGTAATAACCGGCGGTTATGTTGTCCAGAATTGGTTTTATCCGCCTGCCCCTCAAACGGCTCAGCCGCAACAAGTCCAAACCGTCCAAGTGCCTGTCTCTCCTGTTGTTCCGCCTGTTGTTTCGTCTTCTGTTGTACCGATAGCTGTTTCCAGCGCAGAACCTGCGCCTATCGCGGAAGAACGAGTTGAAATAAAGACCGCTTTGGTTAGGGCTGAGTTCACGAATCGTGGCGGTGATGTTGTTTCCTACAAGCTTCTTAAGCATAAAGACCGCGATGATTATGTAGAAATGGTCCTCCCAAGCGCTAATCGTGAGCGAGCTTTTTCCATTGCGTTAGGCGGAATGGGCGCGAAACCGCTTGATGAACTATTTCATGTAAAGCGTATTTCAGAGACTATCGTAGAATTTTATCGTGATTTCTCCGTGCCGACAACTACAGGTGCTTCTCCAATTTATCGCCTGACAAAGCGATATGAGTTGAAGCAGAATGAATATCTATTTGAATTATCTGTAACGGTTGATGGTGGTTTTGCTACCACGCCGTTTGATTTCGGCGGTGTGGCCTATACGTTGGTTTTCGGGCCCCAGATTGGTCCTAAATTTGAGAAACTGTCCTCAGGTTACGAATATCGTAACTATTATACGTATACCAATGGTAAACGTAAAACTGAGAAAGTAACTGAAAAAGGTCCAACAACGCTGATTTCTCGCGTAACATGGGTATCAATATCCGGAAAATATTTTACGTTTCTTGCGATTCCCGACGGGACCCAGTATCAAATTTCGTTATCCTCGGCTCCTGTGCTCGGTCTGCCAGAGGCGGCCCACGTTTATATGACTCGGCCTGTCCAGAAGAGTTCAAAGTTTACGGATACCTATCGATTCTATCTTGGACCAAAAACGTCAGCGGATTTGGCCGTTTATGATTCCGCCGATAAGAATTCGTTTAAACTAAGCAACATGGGCCTAGGTTCTGTCGTTGATTCAAGTGGAATACTTGGTCCACTTGAGTTTGCCATGAAATGGTGTATGGTGATTTTCTATAAAATCATTCCCAACTATGGAGTGGCAATTATTCTACTTACTTTATTGGTTAAGCTACTGACCTTCCCTTTGACGAAAAAGGCATCGGAAGGAACTATCCGAATGCAGGCTCTTTCGCCAAAAATTAAAGAAATTCAAACCAAGTTTAAAGACAATCCTTCGAAGATGAATGTTGAAATGGCGGAATTCTATAAGAAAGAGGGATACAATCCGATGGCCGGTTGTCTCCCTATGCTTATTCAGATTCCGATTTTCTTTGCAATGTATAACCTGTTTAACAATCATTTTGACTTGCGTGGTGCCATGTTTATTCCCGGTTGGATACCTGACTTGTCTATCGGTGAATCAGTTTGGAATTTCGCTCCGTTCAAGATCCCATTCCTGGGCTGGAGCGATCTTCGTGTACTCCCGTTCCTTTATGTAGGTTCGCAACTTTTGTACGGTATGGTTACTCAGACTCCGGATCAACAAGGCAACGCTCAGATGAAGATGATGCTGTACCTGATGCCGATAATGTTCTTCTTCATGCTGTATGATGTTCCATCCGGATTGTTATTATACTGGATTATGTCGAACGTTTTGACAATGATTCAGCAGTTAGGTATTAATAAGTACATGGCGGGAAAGAAGAAGCACGCCAAAGCTCATTCCGGACCCGTAATCGCGCCGCATCGAAAGAAGCAGGAATAGAAGGCGATACATCTTGCGAGGAGCAAGCCTATGATATATGAATTCGAAGGCCGCACCGAAAAAGAAGCAATTGATCGGGCCGCAGCCGAGCTTGGGTTGGAAAAAGACGGATTTGACGTCGAAATTCTAGAAACCCAACGCTCAGGGCTCTTTAAAAAGGGCTTTGTGAAAATTCGGGTCCATACGGATGAGGTCGCACCAGTGGCCTATGCCGGGGACGAAGACGAAGATGCGGGTAGTCGACAACCGAGTTCGGCGAAGGGACCTTTCGGCGGGGCGGTTTTTGGCGATCCGACACCACAAGATGATTTCGAAAAGGGTCTAATTGAATTCGT
This sequence comes from Treponemataceae bacterium, assembly GCA_041666155.1. Classification (GTDB taxonomy): domain Bacteria; phylum Spirochaetota; class Spirochaetia; order Treponematales; family Breznakiellaceae; genus SZUA-426. The sequence continues at coordinate 3,935 of JBAYHM010000232.1, read as the reverse complement.
AGAAACGCTCATTGAGAAAATGGGCTATACGAGTAAAGTTGGGGTTTTATTCCGTGAGGAAAGAAAGCTCGGCTTAAAGATTGATTCTTCGAACTCTTCTATTCTCATCGGGAAAAAGGGCAAGAATCTGGATGCTCTCCAGCTTTTGGTGAACATTTATGCTGGAAAACTCGGACGTGAAGAAGTACGCGTTATTTTGGACAGCGAGAATTACCGAATCAGGCGGGAAGAGGCATTGGTGAGACTTGCCTACAACGTAGCAGAAAAAGTCCGTGAAAGCCGCGGTTCCTTGCTTCTTGAACCAATGAACCCGTTTGAGCGGCGTCTAATCCATACGACGCTCAACGATATTGCTGATGTTGATACCAAGAGCGAGGGAGAAGGCCTTTATAAACAGGTCAGGGTTTTCTACCGAGGTTCCAGGCGCTGATAGAGAAGTCATTTCAAAGCGGATTGGAAGGGTCGTTTCGTTTACGCGAGACGGCCCTTTGTTTATTATGAAGTTATTTTTTTCAACGTTGCCAACAGATCTTCTTTCTGGAATGGCTTAATCATGAATGCGTTCGCGCCAAGGCCAAGCGCCTGCTCTTTTAAAGCTTCCTCGCCTTGGGTCGTTAATACGACGATCGGTAATTTGGAGTAGGCCGGCAGTTTCTTTATGGCTTGTAGAAATTCGATACCGCTCATTATCGGCATATTGATATCAAGGATAATAGCGTCAATTTTTTGTGTCGGGAGTAATTCTAGCGCGTGTTTCCCATTTTCAGCTTCAACTGGAGTATATCCTTGAGATTTTAAGGCAAGGCTGACAATCTTTCTCATGGTCATCGAATCGTCCACATTCATTATGGTCATTTGTATCTCCTTTCAATAAGTTCAAAGATGTCGTGGTCCTTCGAGACCTTTAATTGAGCTTCGTGTTTTGTACGGATCCCGTGCAATACCGCATGGGTATCTCCAAGCGCATATCCCAAATTTTCAAACTGCTTTCGAACCGTGGCGACGGCATTATTTATATCGAGGAGAAATGAGATCGCCCCATCGATTTGTTGACGTGTAATATCTTGAAATTGAAGGGATTCCAAAATATCGCTCATTGAGCGGTTAACGCTAATTGCGCTGTCCGATAAGGATCTGAAAAGGGTACCGTTCAGTTCATATGAATGTTTCAAAGCAGTAACAGCGATTTCAGCCTGTTCGCTATCAGTCTTTACTTGTTCAGTGAGGCTTTCCGACTTGACTAACCACTGATCCAACATTTCTTGGTTATATGCTCTGAATGATTTAACGATTTCCATAATATCGCGTGCGAAATGCGTCGTTTGATCGTTTAATCTTTGTAACTCATGCACTATGACCCTGAATCCAAGGCCTTTATCCCCAATTTTCGCTGATTCGACAGCCATGTTAAAGGCTATAAGTTTTGACCGTTCGGTTATATCCTCGATTCCCGAGATCAGCTCCTCGCTTTTGGTGACAAGATCAGATATTTTGCGGACTCGGTCCGCATTCTCACGGTTCAATCGTAAAAAAGCGGTGATTACAGAGGTGCGGCCGATTATCGTTTCATGTGATTTTTTGATCAGGGACTCAAGGCCATTTTCGTTTCCATTTCCGGCACCAAGGGCCGCGATGGCGTTTTTCGCATCCTTATCCGATTTATCTGTTTGTTCAGAAATAATGCTGAAGCGTTCGATGAGCGTCAAAGCAGCTTTTTCTGTATGCAAAACGACGCGTTTTAGAATCTCTTCAATAAAAGGTATCCGAAGTTCCATTTCTTGCAATGACTCGACGGTCTGGGAAATAGTACTCAGCGCATGTGTTTTCTCAATCGAAGAGTCGGATGGAGGTTCAAAAGAGTCAATGAACAGTCGAAGCCGTTCAAATGGCTCGGCATTTTCGGAAGGAAATGCAATGGAAGACCTGTGAGCGATAGCCGCAATTGCAGCGTCTTCTTTAGCAAGTAAGGTGATTGCCGGAATTATATCGTGTAAAAGAGAATGAGTCCTGGTAACTTCATTTTGGAGAATCGAAAGAGAATTTTTTGCGTGTTCCTCTCGTTTTTTCTCGTTTCTAAGTGTCTGAACAAGAATAAAGAAAGTAACAAAAGAGCCAATGATTGCAAGATATGAGAGTATTACAATGGGCCAAAAAACAGAGACCGCAACCAATATGCCGGAAAGGAGAGTAATGATGATAACTATTTTCAACTTCTTTCGTATGACTTCAAAATCTACTCTTTCTAACATGGGTTTAATTCTAACGAATTTATCGATTGGGTCAATCAAGAATTCATGTTTATATGGGCTAGTCGTCGATGGTTTCATACGATACATTCCCCAAGAGGTAAAAGATGAAAAAAGCTGTACTTATTGTTTGGATTTTTGTTTATACGTTGCCTTTGGCGTCATTCCCTATTTCTCTTGGTGATTTAGTCGGTGACAAGAATGCGCAAGTACTTCGTTCAGATACGTCAGTAAAAAGCATGTCTGTAAATGTTCTGAAGCCGCAACTCACTCCGAAGGGTGAAAGCGGAATTCGACTGGAAACTCACGTCACACAATTTGGGCCTAACGTAATTGTTGAGGCCCTCTATCTTTATAAAAGGCCGTCAGCATCACCTGGAAAAACGTGGTCGGAGAGCGAACGAGTGATGACTTACAATGTGTTGCGATCGTTAAGTACTTTGAGCGGCATCGAATATTATTCGGCGAGCAGAGGGCATATGCGTGTGTTTTACGAGAAATCATATGTTATAAATGGCGCAGATGGAAAAACAGCCTTACCGGATCCAGTTGTTGATTCCGTTCCCGAAGTTTCCACGATTTTCGCTTTGCAAAAAGATTTGACTTTTGGCGAGAACCGTTACAGGTACGATTATATGGCAGCGGCGCAGGATTTTTCTTTTATCCAAACCAATCTTACTCACATGAGCTATGGAATTGTTCCTCTCATCGGAAAAGATGGCTTGAAAACAATCGTTCTTGTATCGGATAACGAGGAAGGTTTCTTGTTATACGCTGTATCAGCCGTAAAAACGATGCTTTTACCGGGAATTGGTGAAAAAGTTAAAACCTCGTTTTCAAATCGTGCCGATGCAATCTATCGATGGTTTTCTTTGAGGATGGATGCGGGTTTTGCCCAAGAGCCCGGGAAGAAATAAAAACCGTTCCGGCCGAAGCCGGAACGGCGCCTTCCCGGTACCGCCTCTGCTACTGGAGGAGCTGGAGGACTTGCTGGGTTTTCTGGTTGGCCTGAGCGAGCATCGCGTTTCCTGCTTGGCTAAGGATGTTGTTCTTTGTGTAAGAAACCATTTCCTTGGCCATATCGGTGTCGCGGATGCGGGATTCAGAGGCTTGCATATTCTCGGCTCCGATGTCGATGCCGCGAATAGCGTGTTCCAGCCTGTTCTGGTAGGCGCCGAGGTCAGCACGTTGCTTGTTGACCTTTTTCAGCGCCTCGTCGAGAGTTCCGATGGCACGGTTGGCGCTGTCCGGTGCGGACAGCGAAATAATTGAGTCGTCACCGACATTGCGGACCCCGAGGCCCTTGGATGTCATGGTGCCGACGAAAACACGCTCGCGCTGATCCATGTTGGCGCCGATGTGGAACCACATAGAAGCGGTAACGACGTTTTCTCCACCTTCACGGGCAAAACGGCCGGTCAGCATGTTCATGCCGTTGAACTGAGCGTGCGAAGCGATTCTGTCAAGTTCATCCACGAGTTGGGAGACTTCGACCTGAATCTGCATCCGGTCTTCAGCGGTATAGATACCGTTGGAGGCCTGCACTGAAAGTTCACGCAAACGCTGAATGATGTCTTGGGATTCTTGCAGGAACCCTTCCGTGGTCTGAATGAACGAAATACCGTTCCCGGCGTTGGTGGACGCCTGGTTCAAACCGCGGATCTGGCTTCTCATTTTTTCAGAGACTGC
>JBAYHM010000231.1:0-7339 GCA_041666155.1 Treponemataceae bacterium | reverse complement strand
CGTTCTATAAAAGACCGATCCGGTCCGCGGACGGCCTCACGCCGAGCGGCGGAGGTCGCGTCACGGAGATACTGATCAGACCGCTTTTTTCGCTTTTCTATCCGGAACTCGCGGCGCTGGTTCAACCGTTAAGCGGCGAATACGCAGGGCGCCGTTCCATCCTTGAACAGCTTCCCTTTTCGGTGGGCTACGGCATCGAGGTCGGTCACCTCATAGATATTTATCGTAATTTCGGGCCAGGAGTGCTCGCGCAGGTCGACATGGATCAGCGCATACACCGCAACCAATCGATTGAAGCGTTAAGCAGAATGTCCTACGGCGTTCTTTCGACCTTCCTGAATAGATTGGGCAAATACGAGGATGTCGCCGTATTGCGGGAACTCGGGAAAGCGCACATCGCCCTGATGGCGGACGTGAAAGGACAAAAACTCATCGAAACGGAAATATCCACAGTGGAAAGGCCTCCAATGCGAACCATCAAAGAGTACGCGGAGAAATTTCCGCCCACGCGGGACAATGATCCAGTTCCGGAAAAAGCCAACTAGCGGCATCGGTTGACGAGGCCGCGCTCGACGATATCGAATCTAGGTTATTCCGAGCCGCCGAACGGCGTCGGCCACCAGATGGAGCGATTCCCTATCCTGTTTTGTAAGAGCGGTAATCAGCGCGCCCTCGATCATCAGTTCGATGAGAGCGCCTCGTTTCTTCGCGGCGTCTTCGGACATGCCGTGTGAGCTAAGTTTACGAGCGTACAGGGACTCCCAGTCCCGAAAACAGGCTTCACACGCTGCCCGCAACGGTTCGCTTAAGGAAGCGGTCTCCAAGGCTAAAAGGCTTACGGAAGAGGGGATGATCATCTCCTGGTTAAAAATTTCGTCCGCCGTTTCGTCGATAAAAACGGAGATGGCGGTGATAGGATCATCGTGAAGGCTGAGCCTGGACTCTATCAGACGATGGAGAGACTCCCCGGCGTGGTGGATCGCCTCGATCGCGAGCGTTTCCTTTCCGTCGGGAAAGTAGTGGTACAGGGACCCCTTGGGAACCCCGCTCTCTTTAAGAATCTGGTTCAGACCCGTCGCGTGGTAACCCTGTTTGCGAAATAGACGAGAAGCGGTCAGTATGAGTTTTTCTTTAGGGGAAACAGCGCCTACGTCCACGGAAACCTCTTCCCCGTAAGATGATGCTTATCGTTTTGAGCGTCAAGTAAACGCGCATCAGCGTCTGTGCATATTGATATCGTTTGGGGGCCCGTCAGGACAAAACCGGACTTCACTGGTCCTTTGGCCTACGGCCAAATCCGATAGGAATCGATCGACGCGCGGCCATTCGGCCGCACGGCGGAATCACCAGTAGGTTGCGGGAAACGTTCAGTCCGATTTTGTCCTGACACCCCCATAAAGGCATTAAACTGACTCAAACACTGCACTATTTAGAGAGAACATAGTTGGCGGCTTCACGCCCGGCGATCCGCCCCGAAGTGAACGCGTACATCATCGTCGTTCCGCAGATATCGAAATATGGTTTGTGGAACATGCTGCCGCCGTCTACGCCCGCGACATACAAACCGGGGATCGCGGAATTATCGGCGCGCAGAGCTTCCAACTTCTCGTTTACCTTCACGCCGCCGAGCGTGTTGAAAAATCCGGGAAGATACTTCACCGCGTAGAACGGCCCCTTGCTTATCGGCGTCAGGTACAGCGGGTTCTTGACGAAATCGTCATCCTTTCCTTTTTCCACGAAGCCTTGATACCGCTTGACCGTCTCGGCAAGATGCGGAAGCTTGGTAGCCCGTGCGAGTTCCTCCACGGATCCGGCTTTCCACGCGTACCCATCCTTGAGCGCGGCTTCCAGCTCGTACGGAAGGTTCCGCATCGGATGCGCCGCGCCGATGAACATGGGAGGCACGCCTCCGACTTCCGCGAAGTGCGACAGGCGCTCGAATTGGGGCCTCTGCTTGGCAGCCTCAGCCGATGGCAGCAGCCCCTCGAACCCTTTTGAAACCAACGCGTCGTACGTTCGTTGGTCGAAAACGACGTAATAGGCGCCGTTGGAAGCGATGGCTCCGCCTCCGGCGTTCAACGGCTGTTCGCGGAACAAGGCTTCGTTGAAATACCGGACTCCTTGCGTATTGATATTGAGGAGGGCTGCGGAAGCGATGAGGTTGATATTGAATTTCGTGTTCGGGGCGACCCTCGGCGTCATACCGATTTCCGCGACTTCGATGAACAGCTCGTTGGTAGTCGCCGCGCCGGCTTCGGCGGCCATACGGATCCCGTCGCCCATATTGACGTTGTAGCCCATCTGCTCGTATTCGCTGGACCCGGTTTTTTCTTTGAGGAGCTGGTCGTTGGACGCCGCGCCGCCGGTGGCAAGCACGACGGCTTTCGCGTTGACTATGACCTTCGTTCCGTCGGCGCGCTTGGCTTCCACCCCGACGACTTTTCCGTCTTTCACGATAAGCTTCTCGCCGGCCGTCTCAAGCAGCAAGCGACCGCCGTTCTTCGTAAAATCCTCGTAAAAAGGATTCATCCGTTTGAGACCGAAAGTGGTGTTCAGGTGATAGGTATCGAACGCCTCCTTGCCCCAGATGTTCGGCGTAATGAATTGAAAATTCCATCCGAACTCGTTTTTCAGCCACGATATCGTAGCTGCCGATTCATCCAGAATTTTTCGCAGCAACGGCGCGTAGACGGTTCCGTTGCTGTATTTATACATATGCTCAAAGACATCGTCCGTCGTGAACTTAATGCCGGCCGCTTTCTGGTATTCGCTGTTGACGGCCCCCAAACCGGCGCCTTGCGCGGAGATACCGCCGGGAATCACGCTCTTTTCCAAAAGGAGAACCGAGCGCTTCGCCCGCGCGGCCTCAACCGCCGCTGAGGTTCCGCCGCCGCCCGCGCCGACGACGCAGACATCGACCGTAATCGTTTCCGTCTTCGGTTCCGGCTTTTCGAGTCGCGCCATGAGAGGCGCGGGATCGCCGCCGGCTTGCTCGATCGCGTTCTTGACGGCGAGAATGATCGCCCTGCTTGAAAACGTCGCGCCGGTAACCGTATCGACACCGAGAGACTGGTTAGCAAGAATCGCTTTAGGAACGCGTTCGAACGCCGCCGCCGCTAATTCGGCGGTCTCCCCGTTTTCCCGAATTTTCACTTCAGCGATACGGTTTTTCTCCAGCACCACTTCCACGAAGACAGGGCCAAGCCTCCCGAACGCCATTCCCCGGTACGTTCCCGGTTTTACGGTCGGAAAGACGGGCTTAACATAGGCGGCTTTTTTTTCTCCGCCTAATGGAATGGAATCTTTTCGATCCTTTTGGATGGACGCCTGCGCGATACAATCGGCGACCGCGTCCAACACGGCCTGGCTGGTGTACGTCGCGCCGGAGACGACATCGATATCGACACTTTGCGAAGATAGAATTTCCTTAGGTAACCGCGACAAGGGATCGTCCCCCAGCCCCGGAGTTTCCGATGCCGAGACGATCCTGACCGCTAGTATCTTGTGAGCGTCAAAAACCGTCTCGACGGTGATTGGTCCGCCTTTTCCGTCGCGCACCGCCGTATAGGAACCGTTTTTATACACATTTTCCGTGCCGCCGCCCGCAAAGCACGCCATACCCATAACAAGCGACAATAAAGCCGACAAATAAAGCCGTTTTCGCATTACAACCCTCCTTAATATTATGTAGACCGGTCTATATAATACCGAGGAAGTCAAATTCGTCAAGCATTGCCCGCTCCATCACGTTGACCGCGGAACGAGTCGAATGAAAGCGGCGAGTCCCGTATTGACGAACCGGCTCCGTCTTGGATACGCTGTATACAACATTACCAGCACCGAAACGCCGGGGAGCTCGCGAAACGCCGAGCTGAGAGGAGGGGCAAAACCCTCGACCCGTAGAACCTGATCCGGTTAGTACCGGCGAAGGGAGAGGAATGAGCACTCCGTCGAGAGTTGCCGTAACCGCCCATAAGCGGTTTCGGCGCGTCGATAGGAGGCTTTTTTGTTTATAGGCTGCCAGTTTTCCCTCTACCCGATGACGGGCGACTTCGTCCCCGTCATCTTGAAGGCTATCAAAAGCCTGGAAGAGCGGACCGACCTGCGCAAATCGTCGGACGATCTTTCCACCTTCCTCTTGGGTCCCCCCGAAGTCCTGTTCAAGGCGCTCGAGGACGTCTTCGTCGACGCGGCGAACACCGGCGTACACGTCGTGATGAACGCGACCTTTTCACGCGGCTGCCCTGGAGAGCCGGACGAGCCCTGCTGCTACCCGCAGAAGAAGTCCCCCGCCGTGACCGCCGCCGAATGGGACGGCAAGACGCGCGGCGTGGACGTATCCGCGCACTTCGCGCTTCTCCCGCTGGGAGACGCCGATTACATGGCGCATATCGTCGATGAGATTGCCGTCGCCAAAGAGGCGGGCGTCTATGCGGGTGCCAAGCATTTCTGTTCCAAGCTTTCGGGCGACGCGCACCGGGTCTTCAGTTACCTGGAGAACGCGTTCGACCGAGGCGGCGTGAAAACGGCGCACACGGTGATGACCGTGACGCTTTCCGCCAACAGCCCGAGCCACAAAACCAAGGAGTGATTCGATGAAGAACAATACATGGACGCTGAAAGAAACGGTTATCGCGATAGTGCTGGGAGCCGCGTTCGGCTTCATCTACCTGGGTTGGGTCCAGGTGTGGCTCTGGTCCAAGGCGCTGATCGGGCCTTTGTCGATGGACATCGTCTTCGGCGTATGGTTCGTCGGCAGCGTCGTGGGCATGGCCCTCATCAGGAAGCCCGGCGCGGCGCTCGCGGTGGCCATGGCCGCCGTGCTCACCGAGCTGCTGGCCGGCTCCCCCTCGGGCGCCATCATGCTCCTGACCGGTTTCATCCAGGGCGCGGGCAGCGAGCTTCCCTACCTCTTCGGCCGCTACCGGAGATTCGGCCCCGTCATGAGCGCGCTGTCGGGCGTCTGCGCGGCGGTGTTCAGCTTCATCTACAACTGGGTCCGCTTCGGCTACGGCAACCTCAAGCCCGAACTCGTGTTGACGATGTTCTCCCTCCGTATCGCCTCGGGCGCCCTCCTCGGCGGACTCCTCGGCTGGATCATCGTCAAAGCGCTTGAAAAAACGGGTGTTCCAAGTTCCCTGGGACTCGGAACGGAATAAGAGTGAAATCCCCGGTCGAGGTGAACGCGCGACAAATGGCCGCCCCTCTGATCGAAGCGCGGGCGTGGGCGCCCTACCCCTCGCGCGCGGAGGCCGGCGGCGGCAAGAACCCGCTCTGGACGCCGCTCGACTTCGCCTTCCGGCCGGGGGACCGGGTGCTGCTGGACGGGCCTTCGGGCTGCGGCAAATCCACGTTTCTGCTCGCGCTCGCCGGTTTGCTTTCGGTCCAGCGCGCGTGGAGCGAAACGGGAGAGCTGCGACGGACGGATCGGCGGCGCGGCTACCTGTTCCAAAATCCGGCCGACCGCTTCTGCACGGTCAAGGCCGAGGACGAACTCGCCTTCGGCCTTGAAAACCGGGGTCTGCCCCCCGCGGAAATCGACCGACTGGTCGCGGAGGCCGCTCACCGTTTCGGCCTGGAAACCTTACTCGACCGGCAGGTGAACCGGCTTTCCGGCGGCGAACAGCAGCGACTCGCCCTCGCCGCTCTGTGGGCGGAGGACCCTGAAATTCTGTTCATCGATGAGGCTATGAGCCAGCTCGACGCGGCGGGCCGGTGCATTCTGCTCGCGGCCTACGACCATTGGAGCTACGCTCATCCGGAGGGACTTGCGGTAGCGGTGGACCACCGCGCCGATCTCTGGGAAGGCCGCTTCACGCGCGTCCTGCGATGGCGGGACGGCTCATGGGTGGAACGCAATAAGCTCGGCGACCTCGGCCTAAAAACGACGGCCCCGATCAGAGACGGCGGCCGCCCCTCGGCACCGCCTGCGCCCCACCCTAAGCCTAACCGAGCGTCGGGCACCGTCGTCGCCTCCTGCGAACGACTGGTTCTTGCGCGCCCCGGCGGCGGAAGCCGTTGGAACCACGAACCCATCGACCTAAAACTGCGAGCGGGGAACATCCACGTGATCACCGGTCCGAACGGCGCGGGAAAATCCATGTTATTGAAAACCATAGCGGGCTTGGCGGCGGCCCATTCCGGGGAAGTCCGACACGGACCGATCACGTTGAGAAAGCCGCCGAGAACAAAAAAAGAGTGGAAGGCGCTGGGCGCTCGCGTGTCCATGGCCTTGCAGAATCCTGAACTGCAATTCGGCGCGGGGCTCGTGAAGGATCATGACGCCGATCCGCCCGAAAATCTCGGACTCCGCGAACACCTCGGTAAATCGCCTTTCGAACTGAGCCTGGGACAGCAGCGGCGCCTCAGCCTGAGCATGCTCGGCGCCGACCGACCGCTCCTCTTGCTGGACGAACCGTTTTATGGGCAGGACCGCGGGAATACCCGCATCCTGATCGACTATATCCGAGAGCGCGCCGCGAATGGAACCGCGGTCGTCCTGGTGTGCCACGACGAGGATCTTTCGCACGCCTTGGCCGATGAACTCTTCCACTGGGACGGCATGCGGTTAAGCCGAAAAGAAAGAAAACCGTTCTATCCTTGGTGGGAAGCGGATCGATGAAGAACCTTCACCCGGCCGCCCTCACCATCGTGAGCCTCTTGTTCATTATCGCGGCCACGGTCGTCCATGATCCGCTGGTCATCGGCGGCTGGTCGCTCATCGCCTCGGCGCTGCTCCTCGGCTGCCGCTTCGCCGCGCCCCGCGCCTGGTTGATCGCCACGGGATCCGGCATTCTCATGGGCATCGGACTCGGCGTCAATCACGGACTCTTCCCGGCCCCCGGCGCCGATCCGTACCGCGCGTGGGCGCACGTGCTGCGCCCGATCGTCCTCATCCACTGGTCGCTCTTCCTCAGTTCAGCCGACCCGGTGCTCTGGGCGGAAAGCCTCCACCGTTTTTGGCGTCTGCCCCTCTCGTGGACTTACGGCGCGCAGGCGTCATTCCGCTTCCTGCCGCTTCTGGCCGAAGATAAGGCGCTCGCCGACAATTGGCGCCGCTTGCGTTCGGGCCGCAAGGGAACGATCGTGTCCAACCTCATACCGCTACTGGTCTCCGCCCTCCGCTCCGGCGCTCAGAGCGCGCTTGCTCTTGAAGCCCGGGGGCTGTCCCCCGCGCGGACCTGGCGGCGCCCGATGAAATGGAAGGCCCAGGATACTTTCTACGTCGCCCTCTGCTTGGGCGCGGGCGCGGCGTGGGCCTTCGCCGCTTTCAAGCTGCGCTCGGGAATCCGGCTTTGGGACGGCGCCTTCTAAGGGCCGATGGGACTATTGACCCTTG
>JBAYHM010000230.1:0-7365 GCA_041666155.1 Treponemataceae bacterium | reverse complement strand
AGTGCGCCACGCCAAGGACATCGAAAGCCGCGGCAAGGCGGCGATGCCCCTCCTCATCGGACTTTTCAACCCCGTTCCGGGTTCCAAAGCCGAAGGTGAAAAGAGTCGCCCCGCGATACTCCGCGGAAAAATCGCCAAGGACGCCGACTACTGGTGGGGTATGATCTCCATCGAGAGCGGTAAAATGAACGATTTGGTCGTCACGATGAAGGACGGCAAAGAAATCCAAGTCTACGCCGAGAACACGCTGTCCGGCACGCAGATCAAGAAAAAGAAGCTTGCCAACCTGATCAATAGGGGAAGCAAAATCGGGAATTCCTGGCCCGTTCTCAACGCGGGAACAACGCTGAACAACGGCCAGTACTATCTCAGGATTTCGGAGAACGGCAATCCGGCATATTCCGGCGATGTCGTAGTCTACAGCTCATTTATATCAAGGATGCGATAATGGTTCAAAAAAATCGGACAATAGCGATTGTAGTGATAGTGGTAGGGCTGATCGCCCTTTTCGCCGGAGCGTTTTTCCTTCTTTACAAACCCGAACCCAAGGGCCTGAAGGTGGGTATCTCAACCTTGCCCGATTCACTCAACCCCGTCCTTGAACAGAATAACGCCGGTCTTAACGCCGACGAACTCGTATTCGACGGCCTGGTGAACTTTGAGGTTGACCAGACAAGCGGCTCGTTGATTTCCGAGTTCGCGCTTGCTGAATCCATCACTCAGGATTCGAAAACGAAGAAAACCTACCAGGTAGTTCTCAAGGACGTCTCTTGGCATGATGGTCGAAAACTCAGTTCGGCGGACGTAGCCTTCTCCTTCGCGGCGTATATGGACGCGGAAAACAAATCGCCCCAAAAGGCCTACTTGTCCTCTTTTATCGAAAGCGTTAAAGAGGTCGACGACAAAAACCTCGTAATAGAATTCCGAAAACCGATTCCGGAATTCCGCGCCTACCCCGTCCTTTCATTCAAGATCATCCCCTCCATTTATAAAGAACAAAAACTCAATACCAACCTCCGCGCCGGCGAGCTTGAGCGCAAGTTCGCCGTATCGCCGGTAGGTACCGGTCCGTTCATCATCGATTCCTGGGAAATCGGGAAGTGGGTCTCTTTCAAAGCGAATACTAATTATTTCAGGCGGAAACCCGCCGCTGAATCATTAGTATTGCAGAACATCATCGACCCGGTGATCCGGATGAACGAGTTCCAGCAGAAACGCATCAACCTCATCCTTGAAACCTCCCCGGCCGACCGCGCCTCGGTGGAAAAGATGGGCAGCGTGGACATCAATTCCTTCATGCCCTATGCCTTCTACCAGGTAGCGATCAATCAGAGAGTAGCGGCGTTCAAAACCCCCGCCGCGCGCGCGGCTCTGGTGTCGGCCGTGAAACCGGCATCTCTCGTGCCCGGCATCACCGACCACAAAAAACTTTCTCTCGTCAACTTCGGGCCTTTCCCGTCCAATCTTTTCTCCCGGAATTTCGCCGAATACAAGGTAGCGCCTCTGAGTGATCCCTGGATCAAAGGAACGGACGCGGTAAAGAAAGCGTTGGCGGAAGCGGGACTTACCGACAAGTCGTTCTCCCTTATGTTCCCCGATTCCATGGGAAGCTTCGGGCAGAGCGTAGCCGAAGGATTGGCGGCGCAGTTTGCGGCGGTCGGCGTAAAAATTGAAGTCAAGCGCACCGGCGACCAGGTCTTCAAACGCCTGGTCTACGGCGAAAAGAACTACGACCTGGCGCTCCAGTACTGCGACGGCTTCGACAATATGTACTCGGACCTGGAGAAATACTATAAATCCTCGGGCGGCCGGAACATTTACGGTCTTGCCGACTACGAACTCGACGTCCTCTTTGATAAGTGGAACTCAACCGTAGTGACGGCGGACTGGATCAACATCACCCGGGCGCTTCATGACAAGATCACCTCGGCAGTTCCGGCCATTCCGCTCTTTTCCCTTGAAAAGGACGTGTATTCTCGCGGCATCACCCACATCAAGATAGCCAGCGACAATCCGTTTCTCTCCGCGGAGGACTGGTCCCAGGGGAGCAAGTAGCGATGCGTTTCATACGCTTCTTACTCAAGGAGCTCGTGTTCAGGGCAATCCTGTTCACGGTCTTCGGGACGATGGCGCTGACCGCGCTCTACCTCTTCTCTATAGGCGCTCCCGCGGAAGACTACACGAAGGCGATCAAGACCTTCACGCTCTTCATCACCTTCGCGCCGGAGTTTTCCTCGGCTCAGGTCGGCTTTTCTGCGCAGACCATAATCGCCAGCGGCGCGGCGATCACCTTCCCCCTCGCGCTGGGGTCTCTCTTCTTCATGACGATGATAGCCCTCATCAGCTCGTCGGCTTCGGCTTCCTCGCGCTACCTGGCGGGAGAGCACGGACGACACTTCGACGCCTCGGTCAGCGGACTCATCGGCATGGCGGCTTCCGTGCTGTCGGCCACGCCGCTGTTCGTGGGTTTCTGGCTCTTGTACGGCTTCTTCGGCATGAATCCGCCGATGATCTTCATCGCCCTGGTGACGGTGCTGGTGGGAGGAGCCGGTTGGGACGCCTCCCGCTTCCTTATCATGGACATGCATCGTCAGATCGATTCAACCCACACGATGGTCTACAGCATGCTGGGACCGTCCGTAGGGCGGTTTTTCCCCTTTCCCGGGACGATGAGCGGATACCTGCTCAATTCCTGCGCACCGCGTTTCATTCCGTACATCGCGGGAAAAGTTCCCGCGATCATCGGGGGAATCACTATCGCGGAAATGGTGTTTTCCTTTCCCGGACTCGGGCGAACCCTGCTGGAATCGCTGCTCACGCGCAACGACGAGCAGCTCATCGCGTCGGTATTCGTACTTCTGTCGGTGAACGCGTTCGTCACGTTCCTGGTTAAAACCGTGCTGTTCGTCATGTATCCGAGGTGGTATGAAAAAGCAATCTGACATAATCGGGATGACCGCGGCGATACTCCTCATCTCACCGATGATCGCCGCCTGGCTTCCCCAATTGGAAAAAACGCCGCTATTCGGCCTTTCCATCGTCTACTGGGCGGGACTAGTGAAATCGTTCCGCCAGGTTTCCATTACGCTCTTGGCCACCGTCGCGATCACTGCGATCATCACCGTGGTGATCGGCTATTTCAGCATACTCTGGTGGTTTTTCGGAAAAACGTTCCGCAGCATTCTCGACGTCATAGAATCGATTCCATCCATCCTGATAGCGCTCTTCTGCTACGCGCCGGTCTCGGTAATGCTCGCGAAGAACCCCGAATCGTCTTCGGCGATATTGTCGCTGATGGTGTTCATCTTCGCGGCCGTGATCACTAGCCTGCCGGAAGCGGTCCGCGGAATCACGCTGCCCTTGGCGGAACTCTATCACCGCAAATACAGCGTTTCCTTCCGCGCCTACGGCTTCACGAAGGCGGGCATCCTGCTCATCCTCCTGAACTCCAAAGCGATGCGGGACGCGCTCAAACGGAGCTGCGCCGCCATACTGCTCAAGACTCTGGTGCTCGACTGCTCCTTCGGCTTCATCATCCAGATCGGCATGGGAAGCTACGGAACGCCGGCGCACATGAGTCCCGGCGCCCTGATCGCCGCAAACCGCGACGCGATCTTCACCGCCATAGAAAGGTCGGGACGATCTCCGATCATGTTCTGGCTGCCTTCCGCGTTGCTGGTGATGATCAGCCTATCGCTCCTGATCGTTCTCAGCAATAAAAAGGAGGCGACGGTATGAGCGGCGCGAAAAGCGATCCCATCAAACTCACCAATTTTTCCGTAAGACTCGGCAGTCGCCTTCTCTTTGACATCGATGAATTCGCGCCTGTTAACGGCAGTTCCACGGTCATCATCGGCGCGACGGGGTCGGGAAAATCGGTGTTGCTCAAAGCGATATCGGGACTGCTCCCGACCGACGCGTTTTCCGTAAAAGGAAACATGGAACTCCACGGCTTTCCCGCCTATATCGACGGGAAAAAGGCGGGGTTCAACACCTGGAAGAAAATACGCCGTGCGGGAATCACGTTCGTTCCCGCGGAAACGGCGCAAGCCGTGAATCCGGCGCTCTCCATCGAGCAGAACCTCAACGTCATAGCCCCGGAAGCCCGGGAACTCGTGGAGAGCAGGCTCAACACGTATTTTTCGCTCGACTTTAAAAAGTACGCCTCCAAATACCCGGACGAGGTTTCCGGCGGCGAGCTCCAGCGAATCACGCTCATCATCCTCCTGTCCCACAAGTCGGATGTCTTATTCCTGGACGAGCCGACCGTGAACCTGGACAGACAGCTGCGAAAGCGTTTTGTGGAATTTCTCAACGCCGAGATCCTCGGGAAGGACGGGCGAACTATTCTGATGGTGAGCCACGACTTGGATTTCGTGAGATCCCTGAACATGGACAACATTATCGCGCTGGAAAACTCAGGCCTCAAGCCGATGGGCAAACTCCCCGAAACCGAAGGTATGGCGAAGCCGAAGGACGAAAGCGAAGGAGAGGCCGGACTGGTCCTGAAAAAAGTGTCTCAAGGCTACCTGCAGCGGAGCCTTTTCGGAGAACGCCGCACCATGGCCTTCACGGATCTCAACGTCAACTTCAGACCCGGCCACATTTACGGTATCACCGGACCATCAGGTTGTGGAAAGACGAGCATGATTCGTTTAATTCTGCGCCTCCTGGACCACAGCACCGGGACCGTCATGCTGAACGGACAGGACCTGATCGCGTTGAAACCCACGGAGCGCGGACACGACCCGCTTCCGTTCAAGCCTTTTCGGAAAAAGATCGCCATCGTTCAGCAGGATTCACGCTTCTCCTTCTTTCCGGATCTCAAGATCAGCGCGTCGCTGAAGAAAATCCACCAAGTGCTTTCGCCGACGACCGAATTCGATTTCGCCGCGCT
Source organism: Treponemataceae bacterium (assembly GCA_041666155.1). GTDB lineage: Bacteria > Spirochaetota > Spirochaetia > Treponematales > Breznakiellaceae > SZUA-426. The sequence goes on along the minus strand of JBAYHM010000230.1, from coordinate 2,468 downwards.
GAAGCAGCTGATGGACAAGATCCATCTGGGCGACGCGATTTTGGAAAGCTACCCGAAGTCGCTCAGTTCCGGCGAAATGAAGCGTATGGATATCGTTCGCGTGCTCGCGTCGCGCCCGGAAGTGATACTCCTTGACGAACCGTTCGCGCATATCGATTTTGAGACGCGAACGCTCGTCATGAAAGCCATTTCGGAATATCTGGCGGAGAGCAACGCGATCCTCATCGTGGTGACGCACGAGGATTTCGACTTGAAGTATTTTATCCAGACCGACTACGACTTCCCGTCGATAATCGCCGGAAGCGCGTAAGTATAAAAACAACGCGCCAAAAGCAAAACGCCCGAACAAGTTCTCAGAACTGTTCGGGCGTTTTTTGTACGAACGCGCCGTTAACGTGACTTGTAGAAATCAGCCATCACCTTGAACGCAAGCTTTTTGGTCTTCCGGTCCGCGTCGATCAGGCCTTTCCGGTTGAACAGCTCCTGATAACGGTTGAGCCGCCGCGGACAGCGGAAATCGTAGAGTATCCAAGGAGTCGTTCCCTTGATGTATGGGCAGGCGCCGATTACTTCAACCTGCTTTTCGTAAAGCCGAGCCTGCTTATCCTCGGTCCAAAGGTCGTCGACGCTGCCGCGCTGACCGAGCCGGGCGTCGCCGCCGAACTCGCAGAGGACGACCGGTTTTGACGGAACGGAGTTCTCAAGGATGCGCGGAAGCTTGCTGAAATCGGGATCGTACCAGCCGTAGTATTCGTTCACGCCGATGATGTCCAGGCTATCCGCCAGACGGTCCTCGATCATGAGCTTCTCGTGATTTATCAGGCACGCGGCCGAAATCGGACGCGTGCCGTCAAGTTCTCGATATTTCGCGGCAAGGCGCGACATGAACGACAATCGGGCGTCGGTGTCGTCGTTCTCGTTGCCGACCGACCAGATGACGACGCTTGCGCGGTTGCGGTCGCGAAGCACGAGTTCGGCCAGCTGGTTCTCGGCGTCGGCGTAGGTCGCCTGATTATTGAAAGCGATTGCCCAGTAGACCGGAACCTCTTCCCAGAGTAGCACGCCCAGCTCGTCGGCGATCCGCGCGAAACGGCCGTCGTGCGGGTAATGGGCCAGACGGAAATAGTTGCCGTTCATTTCCTTCAGGTGGGCGATGGTCGATCTGATGGTCGCCTCGTCGGTGGTCTTCCCCGTCTCGAGATGGTCCTCGTGGACGCAGATACCCTTGAGGAAAATCGATTTGCCGTTGAGGAGGATATTGCGGCCCTCAACGCGGATTTCGCGCAAGCCGATGCGGTCGGCGACCTTGTCGGTTCCCCCGTCGACACCCGCGTTTTTGCCGGCAGCGAAGGACAGCTCGACATCATACAGCTTCGGATTCTCGGGCGACCAAAGGACCGGTTTGGCCGCGATCTTTATTTTACCCTTACCGCTCGACACGGCGATTTTCGCATCGATCCCGAGTTCGGCGATCCGCAGTCGAGCTTCTCCATCAGCCGCGCCTTTCGCCGCCCCCGCTGGTGCGGATACTTCGACATCCAGCTCTATCGTCCCGAAGCTGCCGTCGGGAACGAGACGGACGAACCAATCCTTGATGAAGACGGCGGGCGTCCTGAGAAGAAGCACGTCGCGGTAGATGCCGCCGTAGTTGAACCAGTCGGTATTTTCCATCGGAACGCGGTCCGCGCGCCGCCGCGTCTCAACCACGACGACGATGCGGTTTTCGGCCTTCACGCTGCCGGTGATTTCGGCGCAAAAGGGAGTGGACGCGCCGTCGTGCGTCCCCAGCAAAACGCCGTTGAGAAAAACCGTCGCGCGGTATGCGACTCCTTCGAAGCGGAGGAAGGCCCGCTCGCCTGAGCGTTCGGGAATATAGCGAAAGGTCCGTGTATAGACGCCGGAGCCTTCAAAATAATGGAGCTCCGTTCGTTCCATGTTCCAGCAGGCGGGCACTTTCATGCGCTCCCAGCCTTCCCAGTCCCAGTCTACCGGCATCGGCCTGCCGCTTGAGTCGCTCGACTTCTCCAGAAACCATTTGGCGCGCCGGCAGGTGTCGTACCAGTCCGCCCCGAAATTCCACTGCCCGTTCAACGATTCCGCGCTTCGCCCGGCGCTGCTTACCAAGCCCGCCCTATCCAGCCGCGTCGTCAAATACTGCGCCTCATAATCGCTGTCATGAATATCCGCAAGATGATTCCCGCTTTTATCAGCCATGGTTGCTCCTTGAAATTTTCCTAGCGATCAAAAACTTCAGTTTTTGATCACCCCCCCGCATGCGCGCAATTCCTTAAGGAATTGCAAGAGCTTTTTCGGTCCCAACCGGGGACCGAAAAAGATCAACCCTTAACTCCGCTGGCCGCGACGCCTTCGACGAAGTACTTCTGCGCGGAAAGGAAGATGATCATCACCGGGATGATCGATATGAACGAAGCCGCCATCTGCGGCCCGACGTAGGTGTAGGTCTCGGT
>JBAYHM010000229.1:0-7485 GCA_041666155.1 Treponemataceae bacterium | reverse complement strand
TCAAAAGCTTCGATCCCGACCGCGACGGATCGTATGGTTTTGGACGCGAAGAATTCGCGGACGGTTGCCGCGGCTCCGATTTCGATGTTTTGGCCGACTTTGTGAATGCCGCGGAGTTTCCGCTGCCGATCGGCAAACTCGATTTCAGTTTCCGGCTCGGGGTCAGGGTGCCGGACAAACCAGTCGGTACCGCCGCCGAGCGTTCGTTCTGTGAACGTTCGCTCTACGATTGTTCGTTCTTCTGCCGCGCTGCCCGTTGCCGGAGACGTCACGGCGGCGGGAGCGGGGTGTACCTGTTTCCGGTGAGCGGCCGCGTGCGGCAAGTCAGTCATCGTTTGAGCGAGGGCGAGCGGGATGACGCCGCGTTCAGCCAAGACCGCCAAACGTTCTGAAAAATTCGCGGGAAGGTCTGAGAAATCGGCGGCGATCTTGGCCGCGGCGCGACGGATGGACGCGTAGCCGGTACAGCGGCAGAGATTTCCCTCAAGCGCGGCGGCGAGCGCGGTTTCGTGTATCGATCCGCCGGAAATAAGACGCGCCGTAAGCGCGACTACGATACCGGGTGAGCAGAAGCCGCACTGGCTCGCGTTTTCCTCGTGCATCGCAAGCATAACCGGAGTCGGACCGTTAGCCGCGAGTCCTTCGACCGTGATGACGTGCCGCCCATCCAGGTCTCCCAAGGCGAGTAGGCAGGAAGCCACGGGGATCCATTCGACCTTTCCGGCGTGCGGATCGGCAGGCTGTTCTCCGAGCAAGACAAGGCAGGCGCCGCAATCGCCTTCGCGGCAACCTTCTTTTGTGCCGGTCAGTCCTTGTTCCCGGCGTAGCCAGTCGATGAGAACCGCGCCGCCGCTTTCCTTCAATTCTATTAAACGGCCGTTGAGACGGAACCGTAGGGACGTGTACACTTAAGTAATCCTCCGAGAGTGATTCCTATAGTTTATACCTTCACGGTGAATAGTGAAAATCCTATTCACGCAAAACGCGCTCGATTCGAGCGCGGGAGCTTTAGTCCGCGAACAGCGGAACGCGTTCGAATCGATCCACATCCACCAAGCCGCGATCGGTGATTTTCAGGTGCGGGATGACCGGGAGGGCCATAAACGAGAGGGTCATGAGCGGCTGCGTGTTGGAAATGCCTTCCGACTTGAAAAATCGCTCAAAGGCGTCCAGACTTTCAATCGTTTCCTCGGCCGGTCTATCGCTCATGAGACCCGCGATCGGAAGCGGCAATTCCAGAATTATCTCATTGCCTATCGTCGCGACCAGGCCTCCGCCTATTTTGTTCAGGTGCTTGGCGGCCCTGAAAATAGATTTGTCGTCCACGCCGACGACTATAAGGTTGTGCGAGTCGTGACTGATGGTGGACGCGATGGCGCCGCGCTTCAGCCCGAGTCCGTGAATGAAACCATGCCCGATATTTCCCGAGCCCTTGTGCCGCTCGATCACATAGATGCGCAGAATATCACGCTCCGTGTCGCTTGCGCAGTAGCCGTCCGTCCCCATCGCCGGCTCCTCAAGCCGCTCCCCGGTAATCAAGCTTCCTTCCCGCGCCTCGATAACGCGCGCTCGTCTCCCTTCACGCTTGATGCGGAAGTCCGATTCTTCCAGCCATTTTATATTGACCGAGTCGCGGAGCGCGCTGGGGCGGTTTTCAATTTCCGCGACGAGTTTGCCGTTTTCCGCGACCGATTTACCCCTTTTGAAAACCGCGGTGACGTTGAACTCTTTCAAATCTTCCACAAGAACGATATCCGCCGCGAAGCCCGGCGCGATCGCTCCGGAGGAGCGCAGACCGAAACGTTCGGCGGGGTTGATCGTCGCCATGCGGATCGCGTCGATAGGATCTATTCCGCGCTCAACAAGCAGTCGCAGCATGCGGTCGATATGACCTTCGCGCATGAGGTCCGTGGGGTGGCGGTCGTCGGAGCACAGGAGGAAGCGCCGCGCGTTCGCCGGGGTGACGGCCTTCACCAGCGCCGCCAAGTCGCGCGCCGCCGATCCTTCGCGGATCATCACCCACATGCCCTTGCTGACTTTTTCCGCCGCTTCTTCCGCGTCGGTCGCCTCGTGGTCGGAAAAAATACCGGCGGCGATATAAGCCGAGAGATCCCGACCGCGAAGTCCCGGGGAATGCCCTTCAATGATCTTCCCCGAGCCCTTGAAAAGGGCGATTTTATCCATGAGTGTCGTTTCCGCCGTGAGGACGCCGGGGAAGTTCATGACCTCCCCGAGGCCGAGCACCCGGTCTTCACGGGCAAACTGGTGCATGTCGGAAGCGAAGAGCGCCGCGCCCGCACTGTCGAAGTGCGTGGCGGGCACGCAGGAGGGCACCGTCAGGTATACGTCGAGCGGAAGATTTTCCGAGGAGCGGAGCATGTAATTCATGCCGTCGTAACCGAGTACGTTGACGATTTCGTGGGGATCCGCCGCGACCGACGTTGTACCGCGTGGAACCACGATTCGGGCGTATTGAGAGGGGCTCAGGAGAGATGATTCGATGTGCACATGCGCGTCCATGAAGCCGGGCGCGAGAAAGCGCCCTTTCGCGTCGAATGTATTCTCCGCCCGCAGCCCGTCGTTTACGCCGACAATGACCCCTCGGCTGATCGACACCGTCGAGTCCGGTACGATTCTTCCCTGGAAAACATCGACCAGCACGCAATTGACGATATTGAGATCGCAGGGAACGCGACCGGTCGCGGCCGCCGCAAGTTCGACGCTGTGCACTTTTCTCTCCCTATATCGTGATTCTGGTCCCCGTTTTGCCGGCCATCGCACGCTCCAAGGCTTCGGGACTCGTGATCAACGCTTCCTTGCCCCCGCGTTCCAAGTATTCTATTACCGCTTGGATTTTCGGCGCCATGCTGCCCGCCGCAAAGTGCTTACCCTCGGCCAGAAGCCGCTTCGCTTCCTTCAGAGTCAGGTGATCGAGCCATTCCTGGTTCGGTTTTCCGTAGTTGAGGGCGACTTTTTCCACCGCCGTGCTGATTACGAACAGTTCGGCGCCGATGCGCGTCGCCAGAAGCGCGGCCGCCAAGTCCTTGTCGATCACCGCAGCGACCCCTTCCAGGACGCCGTTGGCGTCGGCTTTTACGGGAATTCCGCCTCCGCCCGCGCAGATGACCACAAAGTCGTCGTTCAGGAGCTTTTTGATCGCTTCTTCCTCAACTATGCGCAGCGGTTTCGGAGACGGAACCACCCGCCGCCAGCCTCGGCCGGCATCCTCCATGATGGACCAACCGTCTTTCTCCGCCCGTTCCTTCGCTTTCGCCTCGTCCATGAAAGAGCCGATGGGCTTGCTCGGTTTTTTGAAAGCCGGATCGTTCACGTCCACTTCCATCTGCGTCACTACCGTGACCGCGTTCGCTTTAATCTTTAAACGCTTGAACTCATTGTAAAAATTTTGTTGCAGCGCGTACCCAAGCGCGCCCTGCGTATCCGCGCCGCACGCGTCCATCGGAACTTCATGAAGTTCATGGGCGGCCAATTCAGACCGACGCATGATGAAACCCACTTGCGGGCCGTTTCCGTGAACCACCGCAAGACGCCACCCATCGGCCACCATTGAAACGAGATGGTCGCACGTTTCCTGCGCCGCTATGTACTGGTCCCGTACCGTTTGATGAAATTTATCTTTGATAAGCGAATTACCACCAATCGCCACAACCGCTGTTCTTGTCGACATAATTCGCCTCCATTATTACGCAGTCTTATCACAATATAGCACAGTACATATTAAGCCGGAGGAGCGCGAAATCAAGTGAAATCAACTATACTTGTATCCGGAGGCGTGAATGCCTACTACCGCGTATACCGTGCTTGTTGTCGACGACTCGTCGGTCAACAGAAGCTATCTGCATTACATCCTCGATGAAGAGGGTTATCGCGTGATGGAGGCGAAAAGCGGGGAAACCTGTATCGAGTCCGTTCGCCTGGAAAAACCGCTGCTCATTCTTTTGGACGTGGTCATGGGCGGAATCGACGGGTTCGAAACGCTGCGCCTTTTGAAAGAAGATCCATCCTCGGCGCATATTCCCGTGATAATGCTCACCAGCTTGGAAGATCAGGTGTCCAAACTTAAGGCTTTTGAACTTGGGGCGGTCGATTACATCGTCAAATCTTCCAATCCGGCGGAAGTCAAGGCTCGGGTTCGGGTGCATGTCCGACTCACTATCGCCAACAGAGAACTCATCAGATCGAGGGCGGAAAGCGTCTCAAAAATTTCAGCGGCCCAACGATCGCTTTTAGCCAATCCCGTAGACGTTCCCGGCGCTTCGTTCGCCGCGTATTATCGTTCCCTCCATGAGGCCGGCGGCGATTTTTACGACGTCGTCACCGTCGCCGAAGATCTTCATTTTTACCTTATCGCGGATGTCGCCGGACATGACGTCGGCACCAGTTACATCACTCCCGCGGTAAAAGTTCTGCTCAAGCAGTTCGCGACTCCCGCCTACCCGGTAGAGGAGACGATCTCCTGCATGAACGGTGTGCTGTCCCAAACGGTGTGCCAGGAAACGTATCTTACCGCTTTCGCCCTAAGAATCAACCGGCGTTCAATGAAGGCCGTATTTCTAGCGGCCGGACATCCCCCCGCGTTGTATGTACCCGCTTCCGGTCCGTGCCGTTTTCTTGAGTGCAAGAATCCCTTGGTTGGAATGATAGAGGGCGCGACATATCGTTCTGAAAGTATCGATGTGACTCGGGGTGATCGGTTCATACTGTTCACAGACGGTCTTGTGGAGGTCGGGGAAGAGCCGGCGCCGTGGGTTTCCGGAAAGGAAGCGCTTATTCCCGTAGCGGAAAGCCTTCGCGCTGTGTCGCTCTCCGAATTGCCGGAAGCCCTCGTCAAGGCGATGGGCGCATGGGATAGCGTGGACGACGACGTCGCCGTGCTGGTGGTCGAGGTGTAAGCCGGACTTTTCAGCACAGGTCCGTTGATCTCCTTTACGCAAGAGACTCCAGTTATTGAGAAAATGTCTCGATCAGGCGCTCTTGATATGCTACTTTTGTCTCCTCTTGCAAAATGGGGGACTAGAGTTATGAGACGTTCGGCGACCTTTTTTCTGATCGTACTTGCTTCTCTCGGATTCAGCGCATACGCCGCCGACGCTTGGTTTTCACCTTTCTACGCGACTCGGATGATAGGGACCCGGCTCAATCTGTACGGAGTCACCGACACCGTTCGTCCGATCCTCGACGAGTTTGAAGTGGATACGGGCATCAAGGTCTTTCACCTGACGATGAAGAACGGCGAGATTCTGCAGCGGCTCAAGAACGAAGCCGCTTCGGGCGTCGTTATCGCGGATCTGTGGTTTACCGGTGGCGCGGACACATTCATAAACGCCGCCGCGATGGGCCTTCTCTTGCCGTACGAATCCGAAAACGGCAAAGCTCTCGGTTCCGACATGAAAGATCTCGGCCATTGCTGGTATGGAACGTCGCTGACCTTAGTTAATTGGGTAGTCAACAAGGACTTGATCGCGAAAAAGAAGCTGAGAATGCCCGAAACTTGGAGCGATCTCCTGCAGGACGGTTTGCGCGGAGAAATCTCGATGCCGGACCCCGCTTCCTCGGGGACCGCGTACAACGTAGTGAGCGCCATCCTGCAAACCAAGGGCGAGTCCGCCGGGTGGGCGTACCTCGATCGCCTGATCAAGCAGGTTCCGTTTTTCCCCGCGCGCGGCAGCGATCCCGCGAACCTGGTCGTGAGCGGCGAGGCCGTCGTGGGAATCAACGCGAGCAACGGCGACCGCGACCTTGAAATTCAGAATCCCCACATCAAGCTGGTCTATCCGAAAGACGGAACCGGCTGGTGGCCGCAGCCGGTAGCCATCGTCAAGGGAACGAAAAACGAAGCCGCCGCCAAAGTGTTCATCGACTGGCTCCTTTCCGAAAAGGGTATGAGCACCATGGCTCGGACCAGGAATGCCGCCGTCGTTCGAAAGGGGGTCAAAACGCCCGAAGGGATCGTCGACCTTAAGGATGTAGTCCTGTTTCCGACCGACTTTCAGGCGAATGCCGCGGATCGTGAGGCGATTCTCAAGCAGTGGATTAAGCATGTAGGGAAATAAGCGGATTTTCGGATGAAAATCGCATACTACGCGTTGGCGGTTTTGCTCCTGTATTTCGCTCTGGTTCCCGTAGTGAGCGTCGGCCTCTACGGTCTTTTTCCCTTGGATTCGTGGGGGGGAATTTTGTCGACGCTTGTTCGCTCGTTTCCCTACTTGGGGCGAAGCTTGTTCATCGCGGCCCTGGTGACCGTTTGCTCCACCGCGATCGGTTTTTCATCCGCCGTAGCCTTGAGCCGTTTTGATTTCTTCGGGCGCAAGGCGCTCGGATTCGCGCTCGTTCTTCCTTTGATGAGCCCTCCATTTGTAGGGAGTCTTTCATTCATCATGCTTTTCGGTAAGCGCGGACTGATTACGCACGGTTTACTCGGCCTCAGCGTCAGCCCGTTCGGCTGGTTCGGCATCGCGATTTTGGAAATAATCAGTTTCAGCGCGTTGGCGCACCTCGTCATTTCCGGGGCGATCTCCAAGATCGATACGGTCGCTGAAGACGCCGCGCGGACCTTGGGCGCGTCGGAATTCGCCGTGTTCAAGGACATTACGGTTCGGACGATGTTTCCGGAAATATCGACGGCGGCGATACTGGTTTTCCTCGGGTCCATGGCGGACTTCGGAACTCCCTTGATCATCGGCGGGGCTTACCAAACCCTGGCGTCGGATTTGTATATTCAGATTACCGGGCTTTACGATATGAAGTCGGCCGCGGTGTCCGGAATTTTGCTGCTGATTCCGTGCGCGATGCTTTTCTTCTACCAGCGCAACCGGTCGTCCCGTATAAAATTTTATTCTCCCGGCAGCGCAATCCGCGATATACGCTATCGATTTTACGATAAGCGCTTGAAAGCCGCGGTTCTCGGCATTACGGCGGTTTACGGAGTCCTGGTCTTCTTGCAGTACGGCTTCATTGTTGTCGGCGCGTTTACGCGGCGTTGGGGTTACGATTATACGTTCACCTTGGATCATTTCAGGACCGTGCTGAAAAACGACCTGTTTCCCTTCGTGAACAGCGTTCAATTGGCGTTCGTCTCCGCGCTCATCGCGTCGTTTCTGGGTGTTGTGCTCAGTTACGTCATCAAGCGGCGCTCGTACGCGTTCCGCGGCGCCGTAGATTTCATCGCGACGCTTCCCGCGGCCGTCCCTGGCATCCTTTTCGGCATCGGCTATCTGGTTGCGTTCAAGTATCCGCTCTTCGGTATCGGGAAACTCTTTTTTCCATTTTTGCCGCCCCTTATTCTTTTGGGGACGGGCGCCATCATCTATCTCCTCTGTGTATTCCGATACCTGAATGTCGGTTTGCGCTCCGGTTACGCTCTGCTGGAGCATATCGATCCCGATATCGAGGACGCCGCCCGAAACCTCGGTCAAAAGCAGCGCCTGATCTTCGCGGAAATAGTGCTGCCCCTGATGACGCCGG
>JBAYHM010000228.1:0-7492 GCA_041666155.1 Treponemataceae bacterium | reverse complement strand
TGATAGAGCGGAACCGCGGACACCTGGTGACGATTTCCTCGGCGGCGGGCCTCATCGGCGTGACGGGCCTGGCCGACTATTCGGCGAGCAAGTTCGCGGTGTTCGGCTTCCACGAAGCGCTGCGCACCGAGCTTCGGCGCCTAAAAAGCGCCGTGAAGACGACCGTGATTTGTCCCTTCTTCATCGATACCGGCATGTTCGACGGCGTGCGTTCGCGATTTCCTCTGCTTTTGCCCATCATGAAGAGCGAAAAAGCCGCCGCCCGGATGGTCGGCGCGATTCTGCGGAACCGGAAACGGCTGATCATGCCGCCCTTTGCGTACAGCGTGTACGTGCTCAGGCTGTTTCCCGTCGCCGTCTTCGACGCGATGGCCGACTTTTTCGGCGTCAACAATTCCATGGACCAGTTCAAAGGACGGAAGCCGTGAACGCGGCGAGTGAATCACGCAACCTTACTCCTTCATTCAGAGCTTGATATGCACCGGCTTGACGTTCCAGATTTCCTTGGCGTACTCAGCGATAGTACGGTCCGTTGAGAACTTGCCCATCCGCGCGGTGTTCAGGATGGACATGGCCGTCCACGCATCCTTGTTTTTGTAGGCTTCGCTCACGCGCTCCTGGCAGGCGATATAGGATTCGTAATCGGCCAGGAGCATGTACGTGTCGCCGTGGTACAGAAGGGAATCGACGATAGGCTTGAAAAGGGTTTCCTGCCCTTTTGAGAAGCCGCCGCCGCCGATCTGGTCCAGTACCTCTCTTAATTCGGCGTTCGCGCGGTAATAGCTGAGCGGGTCGTAGAACCGTTTAAGCTCGGAGACTTCTTCCGCGTCCATGCCGAAAATGAAAATATTATCCTTGCCCACTTCTTCCATGATCTCAATATTGGCGCCGTCGAGGGTTCCTATGGTGACCGCGCCGTTGAGCGCGAATTTCATGTTGCCGGTACCGGAGGCTTCGGTTCCCGCCGTCGAAATCTGTTCGGACAGATCCGCCGCCGGGATGATCTTTTCGGCGTTGGATACGGCATAATTGCGCAGGAAAACAACCTTGAGCTTATCGCCGACGCGGGGGTCGTTGTTGACGGTTTCCGCTATCGAGTTGATCAATTTGATGATCAATTTCGCCTGGAAGTAACCGGGCGCCGCCTTGCCGGCGAAAATCACCGTGCGCGGGACGAAAGTTTTATCCGGATTGTCCTTTATGCGATTATACAGGGTGACGACATGGAGAACGTTCAACAACTGCCGTTTGTATTCGTGCAGACGTTTGACATGTATATCGAAAATTGAATCCGTGTTGATCTTTATGCCGTTATGGCTCAAAACATAAGCCGCCAGGAATTCCTTGTTGGCCTTCTTTATTTCGTGCCAGCGTTTCCTGAATTTCGGGTCTTTTGCGAAGGGTTCCAGCTTCTTCAGTTTGAACAAGTCTGAGGTCCATTCCTCTCCTATTTTTTCATCGATCAACGAAGACAGACGCGGGTTGCAGAGCTTGAGCCATCTCCTCTGGGTGATGCCGTTCGTCTTGTTGTTGAATTTCGCGGGCCAGAGTCTGTGGAAATCCTTGAATAGATTCGCCTTCAATATTTCGGTATGCAGGGCCGCGACGCCGTTTACCGAATGGCTCCCGATGATAGCCAGATTAGCCATTCTGACTTTCTTTACCGGTCCTTCCTCTATTACGGAAAGTTCCCGAACCATATTCGTATCTCCGGGAAAGCTCTCAGCGAGCCGCTCAAGGAATCTCCTGTTGATCTCGAAGATGATCTCCAGATGCCGGGGCAGGACTTTTGCCATCAGGTCGACGGACCATCGTTCAAGAGCTTCGGGTAGAACCGTATGGTTCGTATAGCCGAAGGTTTTCTGGGTTATTTCCCACGCCTCGTCCCAGCCGAGCTGCTCGAGATCGACGAGGGTCCTCATCAATTCGGCGATGGCGATCGCGGGATGGGTATCGTTCAGCTGAATCGCTACCTGGTCGGAAAACTCGGTAAAATCGGCGTGTTCCTTTTTGAATCTCCGTATGATGTCCTGCATGGTGGCGGACACGAAGAAGTATTGCTGCTTCAGGCGGAGTTCCTTGCCTTCAAATAGGTTGTCGTTGGGATACAGTACCTTGGTGATATTCTCCGAAACCGATTTTTCCGAAACTGCTTTGATGTAATCGCCGTCGTTGAAGTAATTGAGATCGAATTCTCGCGTGGATTTCGCGGACCACAGACGCAGATTGTTAACCGTATTGTTATCGTAGCCCGGCACGGGAGTATCGTAAGCCATCGCGATGATGTCCTGGGCATCAACCCACCTGCGATGCGGATACCCTTTTTCATCGAAATAGGTCTCAACCCTGCCGTTGAAATTTACGATATAGCTGAATTCCGGTCGGGGGAATTCCCAGATATTGCCCAGACGAAGCCAGTTGTCGGGAGTTTCAACCTGGTATCCGTCCTTGATGCTTTGAAAGAAGATTCCGTAGTCGTAGCGGATGCCGTAGCCCACCGCGGGGATTTCAAGCGTGGCGAGCGAATCCATGAAACAAGCGGCGAGTCTGCCCAACCCGCCGTTCCCTAGGCCGGCATCCCACTCTTTCTCTCTCAGCTCTTCCAGCGAATAGCCGAGTTCAAGCATGGCCTTGTCGGTTTCCTTATACATGCCGAGATTGATCAGGCTGTTGCCCAAGGTTCTCCCGATAAGGAATTCCAGGGAAAGGTAATAGATCCGTTTGGCATGTTCTTTATGGTAGGTCTGTTGGGTAGTAATCCATCGTTCTATCAGCCTGTCCCGGGTGGTCAAGGCGATGCTGCTGTAGCTGTCCTGATGCGTCGCGGAATATTTGTCCTTGCCCAGCGAGTATTCCATGTGGTGCCGGAACGATTTCTTAAGAGATTCCGCATCCATCCCGAGGTTCTCTTCTACAAAATCCGCCGGATGTTTGGTGACGCTGGTTTTTTTTGTTGCCATATATGATCTCCCTCAAGCGCAAATGTGAAAATGAAAAAGCTCTGTTTCGATTATAGGCTTGTCCGGGTAGAAATTGCGAAAAAATTTCTTTGTTGTGGGGATATTCATGCAAGGGCAATCCCCGGTGGTTTCTAGGCCTCCAGGGACACCTCACTCAGTCTTGAAGACGCATTTAGAATAGCTGCTCTAAAGTTTGGAATCCTAACGTCTGACCGTATTCTACTTCGACACTTGGGTATAACTCATTCGTGCTGAAAAGCAATTCCACACATTCCGCGACTAATTCTTTCCCAATTAGCCCTTTCCGCACAATTATGCTGGTATTGAGCGTAGTCCGAGCTCATGAATCAACAAGAATTTCTCAAAATAGAGCCTGCTGAAATTTCTTGCGCCGGCAATATCGGTTTTAAGTAACTGAATGAACTCATTTTTGCTTTCCGGCGAACTTTCATCCCATGAACTAGCCGTAATACAAAAATCTTGTTTGCGATTCTCAGAATTCATATTTTCCCCCTAAACTCGATCATACGATCACAAATCCCCCCTCCCGCAGTTTCGGCCAAATCTTCCTGAAGCTTTTATCGCCGAGGACGCTCCGCAACTCGTCCTCGAGGTCGCGTTTTTCAGTCGGGCCGGAGTAGCCTGCCGCGCGGTTCAGCGCCTTTTTAACCGCCTCCGCCAAACTCGCGTCCATATCTATCCACCTATCCGCCATCCGGTACGTCCAGCGCAATCGGACCCGCCCGTCGGCGAGCGTCTCGGCGACGGGATCGCTCCCGAGGAACAGCGCCCGCCATTCTTTTTTTTCGGTCGTTATGGTCGTCGAGACGACCGCGGGCAAGGCCGGCGGTAAGACCGAACGGTCGGCGTCACGGTCGCGCGCGTAGTCGTCCAGCAACGTTACGATAAGGTCGGCGGCGACACCGGGCTTCGGCGTCTTGAAGGGAATGGCTTCCGCGACGGGACGGTCGAGCGCCTCGCCGGTCATCCACGCGGCGACTAAAGCGTCCAGCGGAGAGGACCAGCGGTCGGTTCGATGTTCGCCTTCAAAGCGGAGGTCGTTGTCCGCGAAGTCGCCGACGGCATGGACGCCGACGGCATGGACGCCGACTTCGCCTTCGATCGGTTTGAGTTCCGGGTGTTTGCCGTTTTTCCATTCGCGCATAACGCGCGAGTGACGGGTCAGCACGAACTTGTGCCAAAAGGCGGAATCGACCAGCCCCGCGGCAAAAACTTGCCGCATCGTTTCAACAGAATCGACTATTTCACCGTCGTTCTCATCCCAGAAACCGAAGATGAGGTAGGCGTGCACGAGGATGCCGGCTTCCTTGAACGCCGCGCAGGCGCGGACCACATCGCCCAGTCCTATGCCTTTCCCCAGGCGCTTGAAGCCGCGTTCGCTCGCTATTTCTATGCCCGCCGATACGCCGAGTAAGCCGCCCGCGGCCAGTACGGCCGCGACATCGGGAGTGAAGCCGCGCTCAAAGCGGATGTTTCCCCAGAACACGAGCGGCAGACCCGCCGCCCGGTTCAATTCGGCCAGCCGGAGAAGCGAGGCGACGGGCGCGGCCTCGTCTACCAGGTGCACACCGCGGATGCCTGTTTCCGCCGCTTGCGCAACCAGATGCGCGAACAGCGCATCGGGCTCGACGGCGAGAAAGCCGTGTATGTAATCCAGGCTCACGTCGCAAAAGGCGCACGCGGCCCAGTAACAGCCGTGCGCGAGATAGGCCTTCATCCACCGTCCATCGGACCAGAGCCGGTGCATGGGGTTTTCATCGTCCACCGGCAGGATGTAGCGGCTGAAATCGACACCCCGGTAGTCGGGGAATACCGTTTTGGGTGATTCCGCGTCGGTCTTCTCGAATCGGGCTGTGTCGACCGGCTTGGCGGCGTCTTCCGAGAAGTTGCATGCGCTTGAACCTTCTCCTTCGTTCGGCGAACCTACCAGGACTCCGGAGGTGTTGTCGCGATAGATCGTTTTATAAAGAGATCCCGCGGGCCGCGCGCCACCGAGTTCCAGGATCGCTTCCAAAGAACCGTAGCCTCGGTCAAAGGACAGGAAATCGAAATAGCCGAAGAAGCGGGTCGATGTGATCGACCTGAGCTCCGTGTTGACGTAACCGCCTCCCGCGACGGTGCGGACGCGATCGCCGAAACGCGCCTTGGTGGACCGCGCGGCGGCGAGGGCTCCGGCCAGACAGCCGGGGAAGGGGACCGTGCAGGCGAGGATGAAGGGTCTGCTCTCAGTCGGGGTGAACTCGCGTTCGATGCGGTCCCACTCTTCGGCTAGGAGCGGCTCATAGAAAGTTTTGAGGACCCAGCCGTCGACGGCACTCTCCACCGCGTCAAAGCGGCGGACGCTCGCGGCCATGGACTCGGCGTAACGCACAAGTGAAAAGCCGGGATCAAGGACAACCGAGACTAGATCGGCCAGGTCCGCGAGCATGGCGGTCGCGAGGCGGCGCGCGTCATCCGGGGCGGGTTGCCCGCCGAGAGCTTCTACAAGGCGTTCGGTGCGCGCTCCGGCGGGCAGGCTTCCGTTCGCGGCCGACAGCAGGTGTCCGAACTCCCGGTCTTCGCCGCGCAGGAAGGCGATCAGCCGATCTACCGTGTTGATCCAGGCGCGTGATTGGGACAGGTAACGCGAAAGGTTAAGTCTGACGGCTTCCTCGTCGGCGATATGCCCGATTGTCGCGGTCCGCTGCGGCGGCGCTGAAAGCCGCGCTTCAATGATCGGCCGGGTAGCCGCAAAAACCGTCTCCAGGCCGGAGCGGCTGAACAAGCGTTCAAAAAGCGCGATGGAATGGTCGGCGACGAGCGAATCGGTTCCCCTGGAAGAAAGGAACGCGCGCAGGTAGTAGGGCGCGGGGTAAGGCGCGTTCAATTGGACGAATGGCGGTTGGACGAGGAACACGCGCATCATTTAAGACCTTCTTTTCGTTCAAACGCGGGGCAGTGGCGACCGGTCGCGCGGAAGACCTCGGCCGACGGGAGGGCTCGGCTCTTGATACCGAAAATGAGGCAGGTTCGCGGGAACGAGGGGTCCCAAGATATGCGGAAATGGACGCATTTGAGGCAATCGGGAGCGCGTTCGGGAGTCTCCGGCATGAGGGGACGGTAGCGTTCTCGGCGCAGGTTGTCAATGTCGCGGCAGGTTTGTCGTGAGCCCCCTTGACGTTGTGGCTTTCCATCCGGAAATTGAATCTACGGAGGGTGGCATGGACTTTATTGGTTTTTTAACAACCCTATACGGTGACGAATCTCTTCGTCTGAAAAAAAAGAGTCGAATTTTAGCCTGGATCGCCGCGGGCTTCGTGCTCGCGTGCATTTTCTTTGCCATCCTCATGGGTATTACCGGCGCCATGGTCGTTTCCGGCGTTTTCGTCGGTATCGGGCTATTCTGCGGTGTCGTGTTGTTCCTCCTGAAACAAGGAAAGTATCGAATCGCCTCTACTGTATTTCTGCACGGTATTTTTCTGGGAATGTTCGCGGCAATTAAATTTGACGTGTATGTGAATGTGTACGAAACCTATGTCTTCGCGACACTGGGCTGTTTTTTGCTGATTATTGCGGCACTCGTTGCTGAACGCAGAGCGGAGATATTTTCTATTACCGCCCTGGATCTTGTCGCGATCCAGGCTCTGTACTGGTTGGATGCGTTTCCGGCGGATGGAAGTACGGTGACCACGCTTGCCATACAGAACCTTGCCGTATCCTCCTTTATGGTTATCGTTTCGGGTGTGGTCTCAGCATACTTGGTCCATCTTAATACGACCCTTCTGACCGATGTGGAGGAACGAGCCCGGAATTCAGCCGAACGCTATGGAAAGCTCAACGGCGCCATGGGGAAAGCCCAGTCAGATTCGATGCGCATCGGTGAGGGCTTAAACGAAAGCGCTACGCGCACGCTTGATTCCATAGAAGAACTTCGTAGGACCTTATCCCGAATTTCGGATGGGATGGATCGTTTGGGGGATTCTTTAGGAAAGTCCGAAGACGCGAACCATAGCGCGAACGCGGATCACGAGGCTGCTGAAAAAGCGTTGGCATCATTTGCCGTAGAGGTTTCCCGCGCATCGAGCGCCGTCGAAGAAATGACCGCTTCCGCCGCTGCTATTGCCGGACAGACCTCCACCAAACGCGAATCCGTTCGCGAACTCGAAGCGGTCGCTGTTTCAGGCGAAAGCATCCTCGCCTCGGTTCGGAACTCGATTGACGAAGTGCTCGAATCCGCCGCTAAGATGATGGAAACAAGTATTTTTATCGAGGATGTCGCGGAACGAACGAATCTGCTCGGGATGAACGCGTCCATCGAGGCCGCACATGCGGGATCCGCGGGCAGGGGGTTTGCGATCGTGGCAGGGGAGATCCGCGGACTTTCGGTGGAAGCGAGTAAGAGTTCCCGAAACATCTCAGATCGCCTCAAGGAAACTCGGATGGCGATTGAATCGGCTTCCGGGAAGAGCGGTGAGGCTATCGCTTTTTTTAAGAAAATCGCCGAGGACATTCGTGGAGTTGGGGCGATGATG
>JBAYHM010000227.1:0-7505 GCA_041666155.1 Treponemataceae bacterium | reverse complement strand
TTCTGAGAATACAGAACCGTGTGTCGGAGATTCATTTTCGGCTTATTCATCCTAAGGCCTCACTCCGGCAAGCAAAGAGCAGTGGGGCCGACCGATACCGGCCGGCCCCACCTCATTACACTATTGCAGTTTCCGCAACTCGGCGGCCGATGCTTTCAACGCCGCTTCAGGCGTCATCGAACGTTCTTTAAGAACCTTGAACATGACTTGAGAGCGAACCGCGTCCTGCGCGGGGGAACTCAGAAGAGCGTTATTCGGAGAGACGATCTCGTCCTTGAAGCCCAGGAGCGTCTTGAAGACGGCTTCATTGCCGAAATAAGGATCGGGAGTCTGCAGTTCAGGAGAATTCCACACGTCCCAGCGCGGCGGATCAAAGCGCAGAATAGTCCAGAGCTTGATGTTCGACTCCCTGCTGAGTTTCGCGTACGCAAGGAAATCCACCGCTATGTCCTGGTTTTTGCTCTGCGTGGTGACGCTGGTCCCCGTTCCGCCGATACCCGCGGATCGCTTGTCGCCCTTTTCCCAGATAGGCATCGGACGAACGTATATCTTTCCCTTGAGATCGGGCATGTAGTTCAGGAAACGGCTCATGAACCACATCGGCATGATGAGGGACGCCTGCCCGCCCTTATTCATGAAGGGCCAGAATTCTTCGCGTCCGGTGGCGCCGCCGGGCATCTCGATCGCGATCTTGTCCTTGACTATCATATCCAACATCGCTTGGAGAGTCTTGATGTTGATCTCGCTGTCGAGAACTACCTTTCCGTTCTTGTCCAGGTAATCGCCGCCGCGTTGAACGATCATCGGCCAGAAAGGACGTTGGTCGATGACTTCGAAGCTTGTCATCGGAACGCCGGTTTTAGCGACTACCTGCTTGCCGGCAGCGATGTAATCATCCCAGGTGACGATCTTATTAAAGTCGACCCCTGCCTTATCCATGATTTCTTTATTGTAATACACAACCGTCGCACCGACGTGAGTCGGCAAACCGTACACCTTGCCGTCTTTGGTGTAGATATCGAAACGGGACTGTATGAACTTGTCGCGCACCGGGTCGACAATCTTATTCAGCGGCACCAGCTGTATCTGACCTTTCATGAAGTTGGAGAAGTAGTTGATGTTTATATCAACCAGGTCAGGCGCGCCCACTCCGGACTGGAAGGAGAGGAGCAGCTTGTTGTGCATCTCATTGTTCGGATATTCCTCGACGGTGAGATCGATTTTCCGGTTGGGGAATTCTTTGTTCCATCTCTCCAGCGCATCCTTGTAAAACGTAGCGTGCAATGCATTGAAGACCCACATAGTCAGTTTCGTCGATTTACCCGGCGAAGCGGCCTCCTTTGAACCCCCGGCAAACGAGAGAACCCCGGAAAAAAGCATGAGACTGATGGCGAAGAACCCTATGAGCCTTTTCTTCATGACTACCCCCTTATCGTATCCATGGAGCTTATTTGTTTCGACGGAGGAGCTGTCCAGTCGTCGAAAAAACCACTTATATACCTTTGAGTCACTTTATAATACCAATTATAGACTCATAAAAGAAAACATGTCAAATTTTCGTTTCACATTCTTTGATTTAAAGCCAAAATGAACCATTTTTATTGATATTCCTAGTTAAGATATCGGAAAAAAAGATTTTTTTGCGTTCCGGCAGTTGAGTTATTTTCGATATTGGTATAATATTGGTATAATTTATGAGGTACAGGGTGAAAACTAACAACTCTATCAAATCGGATGATCTATCCGAATCGCTGCGACGGAAGATTTTCGAACTCCAGTCGGACAAACCCGTCAGGCTCGTGCCGGAACGGGAGTTGGCGGCGCAGCTAGGCGTAAGCAGAATGACCGTTCGCGTCGTTCTTAAGAAACTGAAGGACGAAGGCATCCTTGTTCAAAAGCAGGGGAGCGGCACGTTCATAAACGCCGTCACCGGCCTCGACCAGATCAGTTTTCTCGTCGCGCCGGACCTCAAGAAGGACGACCCGTTCTATACAGCCTTCATGTCCGAGGTGTACCACGCGCTATCAAAGAAGAATATCTCCGTCAAATTCGTGGATTGCGATCGCATCCACACCGCGGGTCAGGACAAATCGCCGTTGATCATTATCGGGATCATCGACGAAGAGCTCATAAAGCGTGTTGTAGAGGCCTACATCAACGTAATCACCGTCTACATGTATCCGGACATCGACACCTTCACGCAGATAGTCTTCGATGACTACGGGATCGGTTACCGCGCCGCGAAACTGCTCATCGAACGTGATATGAACGTGTTAGTCCACCTGGCAGGGCCCCTCAAGTACCCGTCCCCACGGTTTCGATCCCAAGGATTCCACCACGCCGCGGAACGCTTCGCGGTGAAGTGCGTGGAACTCGACGGGAAAATGAACTACAACTGCGGCGTCAACATGGTCAACGACGTACTCGCGCTGATCGGGAACACACAAGACAAGGTCGGCGTATTCGCCTCAAACGACTGGATGGCGCTCGGGCTCATGCACGCATTGCAGGAGAACGGAATCGTCATACCGGATCGGATTTCCATCATCGGCTGCGACGACATTCCCTTGGCGAGCCAAGGGAAACCCGCGCTTACGACCTTCAGATGGGACTTTGAGTTATTGATCGAAGAAGTCTTGACGGAATTCCGGTACATGTACTCCTCGCCTACGTACTGCCGCAAAAAAATAATGCTCAATGCCGAATATGTAGAACGAGATACGCTCCGCGGATAGCACGAGAGCGCCGGGAAGGTCCTACTCCGCGGTTGCGTATTCCAGAATCAGTTCCTGCGTCGCCTTCGCCCGCGGAAGGTCGCAGGCGATGCGGCCTCCGGCCAAGACCAGGATCCGGTCGCAGAGGCCGAGTATCTCTTCGATGTCCGAGGAGATCAGGATGACCGAGGCGCCCTTGGCGACCAAGTCGGCTATTGCGTTGTACACGTCCACCTTGGACGCCACGTCGATGCCGCGGGTGGGCTCATCCATTATGTAGATGCGAGACCGGCGCGCGAGCCATCGGGCGATGGCGACCTTTTGCTGGTTGCCCCCCGAGTACTTGTCGGGCCGATCACTCGGCCTGCCGGGACGGACCCCGAGGCGGCTCGAATAATCGGATACGAGGCTACGCATGAAATCGGCGTTGAGACCGGCGATGCCTTTGTAGCGGGACAACGACGCGACGGCGACGTTGAGAACCAGATCCTGCCGGTGGAGAATCGCGTTCTCGCTCCTGTCTTCGGGAACGAGCGCGATGCCGCGGCTGAGCGCGTCGGTGGGGACCTTCAACAAGACCGGCTTCCCGTCAAGCAGCAGCTCCCCGGCGGTCGATTCCACCGCGCCGAAGAGACACTGGGCAAGCCGCGTCCGTCCTGATCCCATGAGGCCGGTTATCCCGAGTATCTCCCCCTTGTGCACCGAAAAGCTCACATCGCGAAGGACGTACCCGGAACGAAGGCCCCGCACCTCCAACACGACCCTCCCGCGAACGCGGGAGGTACGCGGGTAGCGCTCGGTCCGCAGGCTCCCGGTCATCATATGGACAAGGGATTCGCGGTCCAAGGAATCAACTGAACGAGTGTCCTCGACCCGCCCCTGCCTGACGACGGAAACACGGTCGCCGATTCTCAAGATTTCGTCCAGCCGATGCGAAACGTAGAAAACCCCGATCCCCGATTTCTTGAGAGTCCTGACGATGTTGAAGAGTATCGCCCGCTCGGGTTCGGCCATCGCGCTGGTCGGCTCATCGAATATGACCACCTTCCAGGTACCGACGCAGGTTTTCACGGCTTCCAGAAGCTGGCGCTGCGCGTAACCGAGCGCGGCGACGCCGGCGCGGATGTCCAGCGAGATGCCGAGCTTGGCGAATAGAGCGACGGCGTCGGACCGGAGGCGCAGGACATCCAACCCTCCCCAACGACCGCGCGGAAGTTGGTCGAAGAATAAGTTTTCCGCGACACTCAGGTTTTCGAACAGCTGCGGTTCCTGGGGCCGATACATGATTCCGCGCGATTTCGCGTCGGCGACTCCCGTAAAGGAAGTCGGTACGCCGTCCAGTCGGAGTTCCCCGGAATCGGGCGCGTAGAGGCCGCCGACGAGTTTCATGACGGCCGATTTACCAGAGCCGTTTTCACCGACCACCACGTGGACTTCGCCGGGAAACAGGTCAAGGTCGATGTTCTCCAACGCGAATCCGTCGCCGAAACGTTTGCTGATGCCGGAAAGCTCCAAGATCGGCCGCACTTTCTACGCGCTCCCCTCGAAAATGTCCTGGGAAATGAACAAACGCAGATTCGCCTCGAACAGGCGGCGTTTTACGATATCGTCGATCGTGCGGTCGGTGACGACGGTGTCACCGCCCGAGGCTACGCCGAAACGGAAGAACGCGTTGCGGAAAAATCGGTCCGCGGTACAGAGGATAACGAACTCCCGCGTGCGAGCGCGGCCTTCGCGGATGAGTGCGGCTTTTTCCTGCGTTCCGGAGGAAAGCTCAAAATCCTCGCCGAACCCGTCCAATTCCGCGAACAGCCGATCGACGTGAAAACGCTGGAGATCGTCAAGCGAGAGAGCGCCGTATACAGCTTGGTCGGTAGGATCGACTTCGCCTCCGAGCAGTACCGCGCGATTGGCATCCTGAAGGGATACGACGCGGGCGACCTCCAGGTCATTGGTCAGGACCGTCACCCCGCGCCTTTCGGACAATGAACGCGCGAGCGCACGGGTAAGCGGGCCGCAGGTGATCATGACGGTATCGCCGTCGGAGACGAGGCGGGCGGCGTTTCTCCCCACCTCGTCGGCAAGCGCCTGGACGGAAACGTCGGAAAGAGGATTGTCGCCTTTTTCGCCGCGAAAGGGAACAAGGCCCGCGCCGGCTTCCGCCAAGATCGCGCCCCCGTGGGTTCGCACCAGGAAACCGTCCTCCTCAAGTTTTTCAAGGTCGCGGCGGACGGTCACTTCCGAAACGGCCAGCAGGGAACTGAGCGCGTGAACCTCCGCCTGTCGGTGTTCGGCAAGATAATTGCGAATGACTCTGACGCGTTCCAAGGCGAACATATCCGGTCTCCCTACGATTTTTTCAACTATACCCCTACCCTTGCAATCGCGCAATGGAAAGATCATTCTTTTACGTTTCGGATCGATTTTGAGAAAAAGTGTTCGTACACGCAGAAATAATTTGACAGATTTTTACTACTGGTGTACGATTTGATCACAAACGAAAGCTAACGATCAAACGCGTGTACGATTATGCGCAATTACTTGATCCGAAGCGAAAGAGCTTGTATCAAAGGAGAAAAGCATGAATCGATTAGTGAAATTCGGCGTTCTAGCGCTCGTGGCCACGGTGGCGTTTGGAGGATGCGCTAAAAAAGAGCCCACCAAAAAAATCGTCGGCATCGCCATGCCCACCCAGTCCTCACAGCGTTGGATACAGGACGGCGGCAATATGAAGAAGATTCTTGAGGAAAGCGGATACAAGGTCGATCTCCAATACGCCGAAGACAACATCGACGCGCAGGTTGCCCAGCTTGAGAACATGATCACCAAGGGCGCCAACTGCCTGGTCATCGCATCCATTGACGGCGAGTCCCTGACAAACGTCCTGGACAAGGCAGCCGCGGCGAAAATTCCGGTTATCGCCTACGACCGTTTAATCCGCAACAGTCCGCACGTCAGCTACTATGCGACCTTCGACAACTACAAGGTCGGCGTCCAGCAGGGCGGATATATTGTGGAAAAACTCGGACTCAAGGATGGAAAGGGGCCCTATAACGTCGAGATATTCGCCGGTTCTCCGGACGACAACAACGCCTACTTCTTCTTCAACGGAGCGATGGACCAGCTGAACCCCTACATCAAGAGCGGAAAACTCGTCGTTAAGAGCGGTCAGACCGATTTCCAGAAAGTCGCAACCCTCCGCTGGGACGGCGCCACCGCGCAGCAACGTATGGACAACATCCTGACCGCCTATTATACCGGCGCCAACGTTGACGCGGTGCTCTCTCCCTACGACGGCATCTCCATCGGCATCCTCTCATCGCTTAAGAGCGTCGGCTACGGCAAGGGCTCCAAAAAGCTCCCGATCGTAACCGGACAGGACGCGGAACTCCCCTCGGTCAAGTCGATGATCGCCGGAGAGCAGACTCACACCGTTTTCAAGGACACCCGCACGCTCGCCAAGCGCGCCGCCAACATGGTCGACGCCGTGCTCCAGGGCAAAGCCGCCGAAGTCAACGATTCCAAAACCTACGACAACGGCAAGAAGATCGTCCCCTCCTTCCTTGAGGTGCCGGTCTCCGTCGACATCGCCAACTACAAATCCGCGTTGATCGAAACCGGCTATTACACCGCCGACCAGTTGAAATAACGGCGATCGCGTAAAATAATGATATTCAGGGGCCTTGAAATAACCAAAGTGTTATTTCGAGACCCCTTCTCCATCGAATAACGAAAGGGAAGGCTGAAAGGATGTCGGAAACATTGCTTGTAATGAGCGAAATCACCAAGACCTTCGCCGGCGTTCGGGCCCTGTCAAAAGTAAGCCTGACCGTCAAGGACGACGAGATCCACGCGCTTGTCGGGGAGAACGGCGCCGGAAAATCGACGCTCATGAAGGTCTTGAGCGGAGTGTATCCCCACGGAACCTACGACGGCAGCATCTTTATAGATGGCAACGAATGTCGCTTCAAGGATATCGGGGACAGCGAGCGGCTGGGGATCGTCATAATCCACCAGGAATTGGCGCTCATTCCCTATCTTTCCATCGCCGAAAATATCTTCCTCGGCAACGAACGCGCTAAAACCGGCGTCATCGATTGGCACAAAACCGTCAGCGCCGCGAAAAAGCTCCTGGAAAAAGTCGGGTTGGACGAAAATCCCAACACGCGTATCGCCGATATCGGCGTCGGAAAGCAGCAATTGGTCGAAATCGCCAAAGCGCTTTCCAAAAACGTAAAATTGCTCATACTGGACGAGCCGACCGCGGCCCTCAACGACGAGGAAAGCAATAAGCTGCTGGACCTCCTAGCCGAGCTGAAAGCCCACGGCGTGACATCGATCCTTATCTCCCATAAATTGAACGAAGTAACGAAGGTAGCCGATACGGTCACCGTTATCCGCGACGGCCAGGTTATAGAGACGCTCGACAATTCGCACCGGGCGGTGGATGAGGACCGCATAATCAAGAGCATGGTCGGACGGGAAATCCTTGACCGATTCCCGCCGCGCGAAAGAAACATCGGGGATGTCGTGTTGAAGGTAGAAGGCTTATCGGCCTTTGATCCGCTCAACGGGGCGCGGGAAACCGTCAAGAACGTTTCCTTCGAACTCCGCCGCGGCGAAGTGGTCGGCTTCGCGGGGCTCATGGGCGCCGGACGAACCGAGATCGCCATGAGCGTATTCGGAAAAACGTACGGCGTAAAACACTCCGGCCGGGTAATCAAGGACGGAGCGACGATCAAGAACGATACGGTCGGGGAAGCGATAGCGGCCGGTATCGCCTACGTCACC
>JBAYHM010000226.1:0-7557 GCA_041666155.1 Treponemataceae bacterium | reverse complement strand
GAAATATCTATCTTCTTTTGTTCAAGCAGCTTCAAGCTTTCTTTGAACCCGGGGAAATCGTAGACATAGTTTCCTTTGATCGTCAATTCGGTCGTGACAATCTTCTGCATATTCACTTCGACAATTTTCTGCGCGTTTCCGATCCAGACGGCCGTTCCGCCGATCCGCAGAACATCGAGTGAAGAACTCGCCGTCGGACCGATTCCGACCGCCTCAACCGAGAAATCGCACATTTTTCCCTTCGTGATCTTTTTCACTTCCTCGATCAAATCCGTTTCGCGGGGATTGATCGTGAAATCAGCCTTCATTTTTTTGGCGATTTCCAGCCGAAAGTTCGTAGCGTCGGAAACAATCACGTTTTTGGCGCCGCGCATCTTTAGAAGAGCTACCACCAAAAGGCCGATGGTTCCCGTGCCGATAACCGCGAAGTAATCGGATTCCTTGATTTCCTGGTCCGATATTTTATGTACCGACCGGTACGCGACGGCCAAAGGCTCGGTCATCGACGCCTCATTGAAGGAGAGCGTCGGTCCGAAAGGTATCAGATACTTTTCGTCCACGGCGATGTAATCGCACATGCTGCCGTTCACGTCCATGACGCCCATACAGATACCGGTAGGGCACACATTAACCATACCCTTCTTGCAGAAATCGCAAACACCGCAGAAAGGTTTGGGGAACACAACGACGCGGTCGCCCTTTTTGAGCTTTCCACCCGCTGGGGCTTCCTCGATAACGCCGGACACTTCATGCCCCATGATCATCGGAGGAGTGCGCCGCCCGGTCTTTCCCATATAGCCTTCAAAGTCGGAACCGCAAATACCATTGGCTCTAACCTGAACAAGATACTGGCCGGCCTTGGGCGCCGGTTTCACGATATCCCGCATCTCCATGGCTTTATCGCCTACGTAATATAACGCTTTCACAAGAACTCCTTATTTTATATAACCCATCACTCTGGGGAAAAACAGAACTAATTCCGGAATATAGGTAATGAACAAAAGCGCGACGATATCGGCTACGATAAACGGGAACGCGCCGCGGGATATGCGTTCCAGGCTGATGCCTGCGATCGGAGCGGCCGTAAACAGGCAGACGCCGACCGGCGGAGTGCTCAGACCGATGTTTAAGTTAACGAGCATGACAAGCGCGAAATGAAGCGGATGAATGCCGAGCTTTACGGCGATCGGCAATAGAATTGGGGCGAGAAGAATGACGCTCGCACCGGTTTCCATGATCATTCCCATGAACAACAGGAAAACGTTGACAAGCAATAGGAAGATATACTTGTTGTTGGTCGTACTGAGGATAAAATTGGCGATGGTCGAAGGAACGCGTTCCATCGCCATGACTTGTCCGAATAAAGCGGCCATGGAAATGATGAGCAGAATGACGGATGCGGAAATAGCAGCCTTTGTAAAGCACTGCAGGATGTCCTTAAAGGTTAGGGTCCGCAAGAGAACGACACCTGCGAACATAGCGTAGAAACAAGCGATGGAAGCAGCTTCCGTGGGAGTGAAGCGTCCGGAAAAAATACCGCCGACCAGAATGACAGGGCACAATAACGGTATGACGGCTTTTTTGGTTGTTGCAAGCACCTCCCGTAATACGAGTTTTTCCTTCCGTCGCGGGTGGTTATCGCGGATGGCAAAATACAGCGCAAGACACATAAGAGCCAAAGCGACCGCGAAACCAGGGATGAAACCAGCCGCGAACAAGGCTCCGACGGATTCGCCGGTTGTCATGGCATAGATGACCATGATGATGCTCGGAGGAATAATCGGCCCGATGACGGAAGAGGCGACTGTGATTCCCGCCGCGTATTCAACGGGATATCCTTCCTTCTGCATGGCGGGAATGAGGACCGACCCGAGAGCCGCGGTATCGGCAACACCCGATCCCGTTATGCCGGCAAAAAAGACGCTCGCAACAACGTTTACCTGCGCGAGAGCGCCCGGAATTCTTCCAACAAGTATTTTAGAAAACTCGATGAGCGCGTCAGTGATCTTCGCCCGATTCATCAGCTCACCGGCCATAATAAAAAACGGTATCGCGAGTAGGACGAAACTATCACAACCGGAGTACAGTTTCTGCCCGATCATATCGAGCGGAACATGACCGATGAAAATATAATAATACAGAGCCGAAGAACCGAGAACGAACGCGATCGGAATGCCGACCAGCATGGACCCGATAAAAATTAGCGCTACAATACCCATAGTTATTTCCTTACGATCCGATCAGAACGGGAGTGATGGTTTTCGCTTTCATTATGCCGAAGAAACCGTTCAATAAGTGGACGAGCATCATGAACATGCCAAGAGGAAGGCTAAACTTCACGTACATCATGGAAATCGGAATAATATCTCCGGTCATTTCCTTCGCCGAGAGCGCGGCCATCAAGCTGAAATAACCCGCAATACTTAATAGGAAGAAAACGACTATATATGCGATCGTTACGCCAACCTTGGCGACAGGCAACGGAAGCGCCTGAATCAACATATTTACGCCAACATGCAGCTTCTGTTTCAGGGCGACACTTGCCCCGATAAAGCAAAGGCTGATCAGTCCCCAGCGGGACAATTCTTCAGACAAAGAAAAACTGTTGCCGATGACGCGGAAGACGACTCCGCTGAAAACCATACAGAAAACCATTATCAAAAGACCAGTGGCAATGACAATCGCGAATTTTTCGAGCGCGTTGCTCAGTTTCCCCAAAAAAACCATGAAGAGCCCCTTACCGTAAGAAGTGAAAAAATGGTGCTCACGGATTACGTACCGCGCGGTTTAAAAAATCCGCCCCGACGATGCGCCGAGGCGGATCCATTATAACGCTCTGTATTACTAGTATCCGAACGCCTTTTCAGCGTCTTTTACCGCGACGAGGAAATCGTTCACAACCTTATCGCCGATTTGCTTGCGCAACCAGTCGTAAGTGGGCGCGGCGGCTTTCTTGAACGCTTCAAGTTCAGCGGTGGTCGGAGCATATACGTCCATGCTCGCCTTCAGAGTATCAAAGTCGAGAACTCGGGTTGCCAACGCTTCGGAAGCGCGGTCGGCGTTCTGTCCGTGAAAAGCGGCGATCTTGATTGCGCGCTGATAATCGGCCGGAAGTTTATTGAAGAACTTGGAATTGATCATGACCATGTTCTCGCTCCACACGTGTCCGTCGAGCGTAATGTACTTCTGGACTTCGTACCACTTGTTCGCGGCGATGTTCCATACCGGGTTCTCCTGGCCGTCAACGACGCCCGTCTGGCAGGAAGTATAGATTTCGGCGTGAGCGAGCGGAGTGGCGGAAGCACCCATCGCCTCAACCATCTTCACATAGATTGGTGACTGCATGACGCGGAACTTCATACCCTTCATGTCTGCGGGGCTGTGGATCGGTTTCTTGCTATTGGTGAAGTGGCGGGTGCCGTTCTGGCCCATGGCGAGAATCTTCACGCCATTTTTCTTCTCGAAATCGGCGGAAAGATCTTTCCAGAATTTGCTCTGATCGAATACCCACCAGGCGACTTCGTCGGACTTGAACACGTAGGGAAGATTGATGACCTGGATGGCGGGATAGATGCTAGCCGCGGTTCCGGTGGTAGTGGACATTTCAAGGCTGCCCGATTTGACCATCTCCATGGAAGTCTTTGCATCGGCGAGCGACATGGCCGGGAACAATTCTACGGCGACCTTGCCGTTAGTAAGGGATTCCACCATGTTCTTGAAAACGACCGCGAACGCGTGTTCCGCCTGCGGCACGGCAACGGTCTTGGGCCACGTGGCCGAGTCCGTATACGAGAACCGGATCGTGAAATCCGGCTTCACCTTAGCTTGAGCGAATGCCGCCGAAACCGAGAGACAAACCAACATAAACACCATGACGATTTTAGAGAACTTCTTCATGCGTTTCCTCCTTGAAAGACTTCCCCACACTACAATTCTTGTAGGTTGTGTTACAAGTCATTTTCACATGAGTTTTTTTTACTGTCAACAAAAAACTCATGCCGTACAGCGCCGGAGGCCGCTCATCGTTGGCTAGATCGCTCTATAACCACGCAGGTTTCCAAGGCATGCATATAATCCAAACCTCGTTTCGCGCAAGTATATTCATCCGGAAAAGGTATGCACTCAGTTGAGATGTATCCCGTATAACCGACTTCAAGCAGCGCTTTCATGAATGTCTTGAAATCGACATTCCCGCCGCCGGGATAATACCGGCCGGAATCCGAAAAATGGACGTATTCCAACTTTTTCGCGCAATACCGCACGCACCCCGCAATGTCGTTATCTTCGGCCAACATGCTAAAAGTGTCTAAATGAATTCCGATATTATCCCGATTCAATCGGTTCACGTAGTCCGTTACTTCTTTCATGGTATTCAAATAGTTACTGATCGCGCGCAAAATATTTTCGACGACCAAATGAACAGCTTTCGTTTGGGCGTAATCGGCAAGCTCCAATTTCGCGGAGGTCAACAGATCCTCATAATACCGGTATCGCGCCATATCGGGAATATTGGAACGCATGGTCCCGATGATCACCATGCATCCGATGGCAGCCCCCAGATCGATATGGACTTTCAGTTTATCGATCGCGGCGCGCCTGACTCCCGCATCATCGCTGATCAAAGAAAGACCGTGCTCAAACAATTCACGGCCGGTAGCGATGGCGCAATACTCCAATCCGTGCTGCTGCGCGACATCGGTCAGATTTTTCCAATCGTACTTTTGCGGATCGTAAATCTGCAGCTCAATGCCGTCGTACCCGATTGCTTTCGTGGTCGCGGCAACCTGCTCTATATTTCCGCGCAGAATGATCGGCGCGTTGCGCGAAGGATTATCCAAGGCGCAGGCAACTCCGTACTTGAATAGGCGTTTCATGTCTTTCATCCTATATACGCTCCGCGTCCATCAACAACGCTATGTTCCCGGTTAAATCGAACATCATTAAAAAGCCTTCCTTTTAGATATCCAACTTCAATAAAACATGATATGTATTATAAGCTATTGTCACATGAGCAATTTGAGTTGTCAATAATAATTGCCCTCCGGAAAACATTGACAATTTTCTCCTTGAACACTCAATATCACCTGTGGGACAGGCGCTCAGCTAACGGAAAGGAGCAAGGTTTTATGAAAAGGCACTTTGATCCCGATATTCTGCGCCTCATGGACCGCTACCAGGAGATAGTCGCGTCATCGAAAAATCAAAAACGCAAAACCCTTTGGAAAGATCCCCACAATTGGAACCGCGATATGTGGCGCGGAATCCCCGTTGAGCGAACCATACAAAGTCCCGTTCCCTTTACGATCGCTCTTGATAATTCGCTCTGGTCTCACGTCTTGGACTATTCACTGAAGGATTATTACTCTGACCCGGAATTTTTTCTGAAACAACAACTGAGAAAAGCGATCTTTTCGTTTGAAAACTTTGACGACGATACCGTCTATACAAACGAATTTTATATATGGTTCGGCGTTATCACGGAATTATCCATCCTTGGCGTACCCATAGAATGGTTCTCGAATAAAGAAGGTTGGATAAAAAATCGCATCATCAAGGATGAAGCGGACCTCGCGGCTCTCTCACATCCTGATTTCAGAACAAGCGGGCTGATGCCCAAGATTCATCAGTATTATGAAGTACTTTCAGAATACGCCGGGGAAAGATTCAGCGTTATGTTCCCCGAATGGGTTCGCGGCCCCTTTTGCCTAGCCATGCACATGAGGGGAGTCTCGGAAATACTGGTGGACTGTATGCTTGAAGAAGAATTTGTCCGAAAACTACTCAGATTCGTCACCGACAGCAAGAAACGGTGGGACAAGGAAAGAACGGCTTTCCTCGGACAAAAGCTCACCTCATGCAATCTCTACAATGATGAGATCGATTGTCCCTCCATCAGTCCGGACATCTACAAAAACATCATTTTCCCTTATGAAAAAGAGTTGGCGGACGAATACGGATCGGTTAAATACTGGCATTCGTGCGGAAATACGACCATTTTCCAAAATCAGATCAACAAGTTGACGAATCTCAAGCTGTACCATTGCGGTCCATGGACTGATTTCGGGAACGCCGTAAAGACGATGGACCGCTCGGTAGGCATCGATTTGTGTGTGAATCCTCAAAAAGATGTTGTTGAGGCCTCCGAAGAACAGATGCGGAATCAGTTGAAAGGTATTCGGGAGACAGGAAGAGATGCCGCCTACGGCGTCAGAGCGGACGCCTTCATGATCAACGGAACCTACAATGAATCGCTCATTAAAAAGATACAAAGCTGGAGCGCGTTGGCACGCGAGACGTTCGCTTAATTAATGCGGGTAATCGACGCGACCGGCTACTTTTTGGCGGCCGTATTCGATTTAACGATCGCATTAATGGTTTCTTCAATATGTTCATCCATCAACGCTTCGCACCGCGCTTTGTCGCCGCTTTTCAACGCGTCGATCAATTTGCGGTGATATCTGAGCCCCATTTCCGTACCCAGCAGTTTGACGATATCGACCATTGCCGCGGAAAGAATTTCGTTAATAATATCGTAGACTTTAGTAATAATCGGATTATGCGCGATTTGAGCTATTCGATAATGGAAAAGATGATCGGCTTTTGCGTGTTTTTCCGGTTCCGAGATGCACTCTTGCATAGTCGCGTAGGTTTCTTCCAAGAAATCGATATCTTTTTTCGTCATCTTCGGAACGGCTAAACCGACAGTCCCTTTTTCAATTATTTTCCGGTACTCAAGGACGGTAATAACATCCTGATGTTTATTGATTTGCATTAAGGGATGAAACGCGTCCATTGCGCTTATGGTCGAGAAATCTTTAACGAAAGTGCCGCCGCCGTGCTTGGTTTCAACAAGACCGAGAATTTCCAACTGTTGAATCGCGGCCCGAACGGTTACACGGCTGACTCCGAAACTTGAACATAACTCATTTTCCGAAGGAAGTTTTTCGCCGACTTTCCAAACGCCTTCCATAAGCTGTGATTTTAATTGCACATATACTTGAGAACGGAGTGATTCCGCTTTAACTCTTTCTAACTTCGGCACAACCGGCTCCTTGATTCTTGTAACACATAATACAACGAAACAAAAACCGGTGTCAGCAAGAAAATCAATATTATGAGTATTTTTTTAGCGATAACCAAGATTCGGCGATACTTGACCATTCAGACACCGCCGAATCTACCGGCACAAATTTACTTCTGACCCTAGGGCCTCGGTCGAAGTTCCGGAATTATAGGAATTTCAGAAATACGACCGGCTTTGAATAATTCGATACTTTTCAATGCGGAGGCAGCCATGCGCCTGTTCGCGGCGACGGTATGGGACGCTACATGTGGCGAAAGCACCACGTTAGGAAGCTTCCTCAGATCCTTCACTCCGCTTAACGCGTACGGTTCATTCGCGAAAACATCGAGACCCGCGAAAGCTAGGGTTCCGTCGCTCAAGGCGCCATAGAGATCGTCTTCATTCACCAATCCGCCGCGTGAAGTATTTATGAGAACCGCCCCTTTCTTAAAAACGCTTAATCGCTCGGTATTGATGAACTTCACAGTTGAAGG
>JBAYHM010000225.1:0-7572 GCA_041666155.1 Treponemataceae bacterium | reverse complement strand
ATCGCCCGCAGCTTCTGGCCGGCATAGAGAATCCCAAAGATCTCTCCTTCACCTGGCAGAAACGCCTGACCATCGAAAACGGCATCATGAACAAGATGGGAGAGGAGCTCACCAAGCTTTTCCGCGAACAGTCCCTGACCGGAAACGATACGAAGATCCGCGAGGAAATGAAGAAACTGGGCGTCGTCGTCGACGAAATGCTCAAAGACGCGGGCCTGTACTCCGAATAGGCGTTACTCGATTCTCGACAAGACCGCGGAAACGTCCCGAACCGGAACGGTTCGGGACGTTTCCGACTAAACTACCGGAAGTGTTCTATGACCATACCCGCGAAAAAAAAGCTGTTCAACGACAAAGAGCAAGCCGCTTTCATCATCGCCGTACTCGCGCCGATAATCACCGGCTTTCTTATCATCCGCATCATCCCCATAGGGCAGACTTTCGTCGGAAGTTTCTTCAATTGGAGTCTCATCGACGGCCTGGGCAATTTCATCGGCGTACGGAACTACGTCAAACTTTTCGCGGACAAATCCTTCTACTCGTCGTTCATGAATACGATGAGTTTCACCTTTTTTACGACCCTCATCTCGGTCGTTCTCGGTCTCTTCTTCGCCTATCTGATAAACCGCAAGCTGCCGTTCTCCTCCGCCTATGAAACCATCATTTTTATTCCGGTCGTACTCACCTTCGTTCCGGTGTGCTTGGTCTGGATGTGGCTCCTCGACTGGGAGAACGGTTTCATAAACGTAATGCTTAAAACTCTAGGGTTTCCACGGATATCCTGGCTCGCTACACCTGCTATGTCGATGGTATCGGTTATTATCGTGAGCGTCTGGAAAGTGATCGGCTACAACATGATCATCTTTTCGGTCGGACTCAAAAGCATTTCCCGCACTTTTTATGAAGCCGCCGAAATAGACGGCGCGCGGCCGTGGACCATTTTCCGTCGCATCACGCTCCCGCTCCTTAAACCCATCACTCTGTTCGTCACGGTGATGTCCGTCATCAACAACCTGAAGGTGTTCACCCAGTTCTACATCATGACGCAGGGCAAGCAGGGCGGCGGCGCCCAAGTCGACGTTCTGGTCTCCGACATCTACGCACGGAGTTTCGTCTATTACCGGATGGGAAGCGCGTCCGCGGAGGCCATGATACTTCTGGTAGTCGTCCTCGCCATCACCTGGACCCAGTTCAAACTGGCGCACGAAGAAGAGTAGGGAGAAAGCGAATGACCGGCTCAATCAATTTTCGGCTGCGCAAGAAAGCCAACGCGATAGGCATCGAGGCGATCCTCATTCTTTCGTCGCTCGTGATCATATTTCCCTTTTTCTGGATGATCGTCACGTCACTCAAATCCGACGCCGACATATTCAAGATTCCCCTGACGATATTTCCCGGGCGGCTCTTTCTGGAAAATTATAAGGAATTGCTCGCGGACAGCATGTTCCTCCGCTTCTACTACAACAGTCTCGTCGTGTCCGTCATCGGCACGGTTCTCAGCACCTTCACGTCGCTTATCGCCGGTTTCGTATTCGCGAAGTTCCGCTTCCCTGGAAAGAACTTTCTGTTCTTCATTATACTGGCGACCCTTATGGTCCCGTTCCAATGCTATATCATCCCTCTCTATATCATGAGCGTAAGCATGGGTCTCATCGATACCTATACGGGACTCATTTTCCCCATCGTAATCTCCAGCTTCGGCATATTCTTCGTCAGGCAGAACATGCAGTCCATCCCCGACTCCTTGATCGAGGCAGCCAAAATAGACGGGGCGAGCATCTGGCGGACCTTTTTCACCATCGTGCTGCCCCTGTCCGCGTCCTCAGGCGTCGCGCTCGCGATTTTTCAGTTCATGACCGCTTGGGGCGACTTCATCTGGCCGCTGGTCGTCACCAATTCGCAGAAGATGTTCGTGCTGGAGCTCGGGCTCACCCGATTCCGCGGCGAGTTCGTGGACGACTACGGCCTCATGATGACCGGCGCCACGCTCGGCATCGTCCCGGTCGTGCTCTTCTTCCTTGCTTTCCGCCGCTACATTATCGAAGGCGTAACTCTTTCGGGAATGAAGTCGTAACTACTTTACCTTCGGAATATCGGCCCAGGAAGTCGTATAGTTCGGGGATAGAAAGTCCCGCTTCATCGACCAGGTCTTTGCGATGCCCTGCGCTCCGATGAAAAGCGTGTGCGACCCGTACTTGGAGTTGATCTTATCAAAGCATTCCATGAGCGAACGTTCTTTGCTTTTGTCTTCCGCGAAGAAGTCATGCTGCAGGCAATTTTCAGGAACAAGGGACGACAAAAAAATCATCACCTTTTGATACTTGTAGCCGGGAAGGTAGGCCGCATTCACTCCTTTCAACGCCAGGCGCACAAGGTCGGGGGCAAAAGAGGAAGGAGGATCAAGCGTATAAGCGATATTGTCGTACGCCTGGGGTAAGTCGTTCCGGAAACGGTTCGTCATCAGCGCGACTCCTATCGATTTCGCCGCGCTCCGCTGCTTGCGCATTTTGAGCACCGCTTCCAGGCAATAGTCCGCGGCGGCTTCCTCAAGCTCCGGCAGGGAAGTCACCAAATGGGAAAAACTGCGGGAGGCTATGATGTTCTTTTTGGCTTTCACCTCTATACGATCGATCATCGATATACCGTTCAATTCCTGGACGATGTAATACCCCTTGATCGTGAGGTCTTTTTTCGCCGCGTGCGGCGGGTAGCGCTTGAGGTCGAACGCCGTTTTGACCCCTTTATCCGCGAGGAACGCCGTGGTCCGGTAGCCGATCCCCCAGACATCCTCAACGGGGTACCCCTTCAGCGTCCGGTCGATATCGATCTCCGTGATATCGAGTATACCGTTGCCTTTTTTGGCCAGCTTGTTGGCGATTTTCGCGAGCACCTTGGTCGGGGCTATGCCGATACTCACCGGGATCCCCGTGGATTCCTCTATCGCGTGTTTAATCGAACCGGCCGTCTCCGCGATCCGTTGCATCGGAGGAAAGAACAGGAACGATTCATCGATGGAATACGGTTCGACGGCCGGGCATAAGGCGACGAGGATTTCATGTATCCGCCGGCTCATATCCGCGTACAGCGTGTAGTTGGACGAGCATACCTCTCCGCCGTGTTCGGCTATCGCATCCTTGACTTGAAAATAAGCATCGCCGCGTTTGACGCCCATCGCCTTCGCTTCCTTATTCAGCGCGACGATGATGCCGTCGTTGTTCGATAGGACGACGACGGGTTTTCCCCGGAGGTTCGGGCGGAAGGCCTGTTCGCAGGAGGCGTAGAAGCTGTTGCAGTCGATGTGGAGGATCACGGCAGGCGCCGGATGCTGTAAGGGACGGTAGCGATGATCCGGACGTCCTCGCTCATCTCAATCAAGGGAACGCCGCTCCCCACCAGCCGATAATCCCCGCCGAGCCCTTTTTTAAAGACGCGGCAGACGAATTCTCCTTGGTATTCGGCGACGACGACGGAATCGGGCTTCGGGTTTCCCGACCGGTCCACGATGAGCAAATCATGGCTATATATCCCGACGGATTCCAAAGCGCGTCCGCTCATCTCCATCAAATACGTGGAAGAAGGTTTTTTTATAAGCAGGGTTGTCAAATCGAGCGGTTTTTCCTCGTAGCCTTGGGCCGGGGAGGGGAATCCTGTTTCCATAAATATACTATACAAGCGTGTGGTAATAAACGCAAGTCCGGTGAAAAATTTCTAGGCGGATTTGACTTTTATGCCCGTTGCTTATAAGTATGGTGTATGCGGAGAACTTCCCTCATCAGCCTTGCGATTACCGGCGTCCTCCACGGCATGATCCATACGCTCAGCCTTTTTCTCAGTCCCCTCAACGCCGATATCGCCCGCTATTTCCATTTCACCTCAATCAGTTCGGTGACTTCGTTCAAGACGAGCTATCTCATCGTCTATGCGATGAGCAATCTCGTGTTCGGAGCCCTTTCCCACCGGGTTTCCGCTCGCCTCATCCTGGGCTTCGGCATGACGCTCAACGCTCTGGCCGTTCTGGCCTTCCGTTTCGTGCCGCCTTCGGGCGCGGTCTTTATGTACGCGCTCTGGATGTTAGCGGCGATCGGCGGCGGAGTGTATCATCCGGTGGCGAACGCGTTCATCACCCGTACTTTCCCGGACAGAAAGGGCTGGGCGCTCGGCATTACGGGCATGGGCTCCGGAATCGGTTTCGCATTCGGACCATTGGCGACAGGCTTCCTCTCGGTGAGCCTCGGTTTCGATTGGCAGTCGATCTCCCTGACTTTCGGCTTTCTCGGTCTCATTTGCGGCGCGGCCGCCTTCCTCGGCATCCGGGACACCTCGGAATTACCTCATAGTCAGCCTTCTGCCGATATGAGAGAAGACGCGGCGCCCGTCGCTTCCCGTTCCTTTTTACGTCTTTCGCTTCCGCTTTGGGGTTTTCTCGCGTTTATTTCCCTTGTCGCTGGTAGCCGCGATTTAGCGATGTGGAGCATCCTTGATATTTCCGATTTTTACTTGAGCGAAGTATTCGGCGGCAAAACAAACACCGCCTGGTATCTCTTCGTGATGTACCTACCGGGCATCTTTTTTCAGCCTCTCGCGGGAGCCTTCTCCGACAAACTCGGTCGGAAACGGCTCGCCTTCCTCCTCCTCATTACATACGGAATAGGGATCATCTCCCTAGCCTTTCTTCCCGCGTCCCTGCTCATACTTTCTTACTTCATCATGGGTGCCTCTCAATCCGCCTCGACGCCGGTCATTGACGCCCTAGTTGCCGATTTCGCCACGCCGAAGAACCGGGGCATGATTTTCGGCGTATATATCACGGTGCTCATGGGTTTGGGCGCCCTCGGCCCTCTTTTGGCAGGATTTTTTCTTGACGCTCTCGGCCGAACGTTAGCCGCTTTCCAGGGCTGGATGCTCCTTCTCGGGGGCACCGTCATCCTTGGCGGCATCGCTATGCTCTTCTCGGGAAAGGTCATCGGCGCTTTGCGCCTTACGGGGCATCAGAAAGGGTAAACGCTTACGAAGAACTCATATATCAAACGCTAATATGATTTCTGTTCCATTCCCTCGCACAACCCGCATGGTTCCATTCAGTTGTTGCGTCAAGGCCTGAACAAGCTGCAACCCGAAACCCATTGAATTCTCAAAATTTATTTCTTCAGGAATACCAATTCCGTTATCGGAAACAGTGATGGAAACATGGTTATCAATAAGCGCCGCGGATACTACGATCAATCCATCGCTTTTCCCAACAAAAGCATACTTCATTATATTAGTTAGTAACTCATTAATGATTATTCCAACCGGCTGCAATATTTTCGCGCTTAGAATAAAATCATCAATATGTTTCTCAATTTTAACTATTGAGCTATTCGGGAAGTTGGCAACAACTTCATCGACTAAAGAAGGAAGATACTGCTTAATCGATATTTTTTGAAAATCCACAGACTGGTATAATTTGTTGTATAAGACCATCATACTTTGAACGCGACTTCCCGCATCCGCAAGGGCATCAATCGCGGATGGATCTTTCAGCCTATTCGCCTGAAGATTAAGCATGCTGATGATTGTGTTCATGTTATTCTTGATGCGGTGATGAATTTCTTTTAGAATAAGTTCGTTTTGTTCAATATGTTTATTCGCGATAATTAACTCGGCGGTTCGCTTTTCTTTTTCGTCATTCTGGAAAACAAGTTCCTTATCAGCAATGGTTAGTTCTGATGCTCGTTTTTTCTTTTCGCTATTCTGGAAAATAAGTTCTTTATTAGCGATAATCAGCTCAGCCGCTCTTTTGTCCTTTTCGGTGTTCTGGAAAGCTAGTTCCTTATTTGCGATAACCAACTCGGCGGCCCGTTTTTCTTTTTCGCTATTCTGGAAAGCAAGCTCATTATTCGCGATTGCTAATTCGGCGGCTCTTTTGTCCTTTTCGATATTCTGAAAAACAAGTACCTTGTTTGCGGCGACTAGTTCGGCGTGTTTTCGCTCCGTGATGTCTCTAATATTGCATTGAATGACTTTCTTGTTATTTACTAGGTACACGTTGCTGACAAATTCAACATCTATTTTTTGTCCGTCTACCGTTTCCAAAGGTAAATTTTCGTAACGGATGTATTCTTTTATTTGCAGTTCGCTGAATTTTATTGTATTCGCGAATATATCTTTCCAGAAACCAATGTCCAGAATTGATTTACCGAGGAAATCTTGATGCGTAAAGCCCAGCATCTTAATTAAAAATGGATTTACGTCCATAATCATGCCGGTGTCGGCATCGAGAATTAGAATCCCGTCTTGCGCGGATTCAAAGAGACGCCTGTAACGAGTTTCAGACGCGACAAGTAAGGCCTCGTTTTCTTTCCGTTCAGTGATATCTCGGGAAATGCCTATTACGCTGTTAACGCTTCCATCTGTATTAAATTCAGGAGATAAAAGCAATTCTCGGAACGTATTTCGATTGCCTAGTTTAACTTCGAATTCCATTGTTTGCGAAATACCCGTCGTGAATACTTTTTCGATATTCATTTCCCAGAGAGAGCAAAGATGTTCCGGAAATCCAAGGTCGCGATGGGTTTTTCCAATATACTCATTAAGGGCTAAACCCGTCGAAACTATTGCCCTGGTGTTGCCGAAAAGATGCTTACACTCCTTGTCATACCGCATGATGTAATCAGTGGTATTCTCCACGATAGCCCTGTATTTTTCTTCTTTATCAATAACTTTCTTATTTAGCTCCAGCAACTTAAACGCCATTTTTATGGAGGCGTCAAGAACGGTAATGCTGGAATCTTTTACGACATAGCCATACGAAGTTATTTTATCCGTTTTGTTTACGACATCAGGCTCTGTATGGCTTGATAGAAATAAAATGGGTATATCGTGCTCTTTTAGAATCAAAGAGGCGGTTTCCGTCCCGTCGATTCCCTTCCCTAGATCGATGTCCATCAGAATAAGGTCTATATCATTTGGTTTGTTGAATAGCGCAATCGCTTTTTCTCCGGTATTGACTGTGACGACATTGTATCCATATTGCTCCAGAGCCAATTTTTCCGACATTCCGATAAGAATCTCGTCTTCAACGAGGAGAATACTTTTTTTGGTATCGATGCTCATTTTTTACTCCTGTTCTGTATCTGGATGACCATGCATACCGTTAAGAGAATATAAACGTTTCCAGAGTTCTTTGGAAATATTTAGGAGGTTAATCAACTATTTCCTCTTGGCCTGCGTTTTATTTTGAAACTGACTCGTAATCAACTTCCGGTTCGCCCGCGCTCTAACCATGATTTTTGCTTTCACACGCCGGAAAGACGGTCGTTTCGGCGGTTTCTCTCGCCCCTCTCGTTCTCCCCGCCTAACGTTTTTAGGGCCGCCGCCGCCGTACGTTTCACTATTGCGATGGCTATCGTGTCGATGTTCGGGCGATATGAATTAATGTGTCGCGCTTCTGCGACGCGGCGTAATCGGGATGTTGACCGGTTCAAGTCCCCCTCCGGGCGCCTGGAAATAAAAAACCTCGCCGTTAGGCGAGGTTGACTTATCTTTTTGCCCAGAGGGGGACTTGGCTTCCGGTCGTCCGCTCAGCGGACT
>JBAYHM010000224.1:0-7586 GCA_041666155.1 Treponemataceae bacterium | reverse complement strand
CCGGTTGACTGCATGATATTTCGGGAACCCTCGCCCTGTTCGTCCATGGCGTTCCTAATTTGGGTCTCCAAGGTAGCCAGACCGGATATCCGTTCGCGGACCGTCGCGAAGGCTTGCTCGGTAACGGCTGAATAGCCGTCCAATTCGTTAATCCCGGAACGGATCGTTTTGATCGTATTGGCGATCTGCTTTGACTGCTGGGCGGCCGATTCCGCCAATTTCCGTATTTCTTGGGAAACGACGGCAAAACCCCGGCCCGAATCGCCGGCGTGCGCCGCCTCTATCGCCGCGTTCATGGCAAGGAGGTTCGTCTGCGCCGCGATCGAGGCGATAACGTCGTTCGCCTCCTGAAGGCTATCCGATTGTTTCGAGATCTCGGAAGTCCGCTGTATCATCGCGGTGAGTTTGTCGTTGCCGTTTTTAAGGGCGGATTGGAGTTCTCCGAAGGAGTCATCCATTTGAGTCGTATTGCGCGCGATCGTCTGCGAATTGGCGATCATCTGCTCTACCGCGGCAGCGGTTTGCCCTACCGCGGCCGCCTGGGACTCGATCGAAACATTCTGCCTGTCCAAGTTCTCGATGATGCGCCTGATGGTTACCGAGGTTTCCTCGATCCCCGAGGTCTGGTCGATCACCTGGTCGTTGACGGTTTTCGACCCTGCGGAGATTCCTTTCACGACAGTCGCGGCTTTCGTCATTTCCTGGTCGATCTCATTGCCGACGCTGTAGAGCCCTTGACCGATCGATCTCCGCTCGTTCGTTTCACTCGAAAGTCTTTTCGCTAGAGCCGCGAGCGCGTCGGCGAGACGCTTTTCATTCTTGTCCATTTTTTCGCCGGACGATGAACGCGCGGCGGATAGATTCCCTTCGGCTATTTCAGCGATGGACCGGGCTGTTTCGTTAATCGTTCTTATCGATTTTCTCGAATGGAGAAGGATTCCAGCCGCCGCGATAGTAGCGATAGCGGAATAGATGACAAAAATAAGCATAAATACCATGCACCTTCCTCCATATGAAACCAAACCGTTTATTACCTCCATTATAGTATGGAAATGTCAAAAGAGAGAAAACCTTTCATTTTTAGTGAATAGACGAAAAAACGACACCGCGCCTATAGCAATACACTGTTGAACTCCGATTCCACTTGACATATTGTACTAGTTCAATTAGCATTGTACTAGATGAATAGTACAATGAGCGAACGAGGAATGCGGTTTTCTTTGGACGCGGCGAGCGGAGTGCCGTTCTACCGCCAGATCATCCAACAAATCGAGCACGCGATACTGGCTCGGAAGCTGGATAGGGGGGATCGTCTGCCCACGATCCGATCGCTCGCCATAGAGCTGAAGATCAATCCCAACACCATCGCGAAAGCGTACGGCGAACTGGAAATCAGGGGATTTGTCGTTACGCAGGTCGGCAGCGGCACCTACGTTTCCGACAAGAAACCAGCAGTGGAAGAATTTGAACGATCGAAAAAGCTGGCCGAGCGCGTTGCCCGGTTTGTGCGTGAAATGGAAGCGCTCGGAGCGAACAGAGCGGAAATGATCGAACTTGTCCGGGACTTCAAGGAGGATTGAAAGTGTGGCTTTTCAAGAAAAAGGAATCATCTCCGCTCATTAAGAATCCGCCCAAAAATGAATGGAGAAAAGACTTCTCCGTAAATTCCGTCGGCATCGGCTTGCTCCTTACGCTCGTTCTTTTCACCATAGCCGCGCGTTTGATAGCCGGTACGGTCCCCGCCCCTATCGATTTCGTTGCCATCCTCGCGGCGCCCCTGTGCACGACCGCGGTGATGGCCTTTTTCCCGCGCTGGCTCGTGGCCGCGAAACTTCTGATTCTCATCGCGATCGCCGCGGCGGTATGGCGATCGGCGGAATCAGGTCTCATAGTCGCCTTCGCGGGAGCGGGCGTGCTTCTGGCTCCGGCGGTACAGAAGCTGGAAGAATGGGAGCGGGCAATCATTCTCCGCTTCGGCGTCTTCCATCGCGTGCGGGGACCGGGACTTTTCA
This sequence comes from Treponemataceae bacterium, assembly GCA_041666155.1. GTDB lineage: Bacteria > Spirochaetota > Spirochaetia > Treponematales > Breznakiellaceae > SZUA-426. The sequence goes on along the minus strand of JBAYHM010000224.1, from coordinate 5,574 downwards.
TGGTCATCCCTTTTGCCGACCGCGTCGCGAAAACGGTGGACCTGCGTATCCGAGTCACGGACTTCGCCGCTGAAACAACGCTGACGCGGGATTCAGTGACGGTAACCGTGGACGCGCTCTGTTTCTGGCTGGTTTGGGACGCCGAGAAGGCGGTGTGCGAAGTTCAGGATTACGAGGAAGCCGTCGTACTGTCTTCCAAGACTGCCCTGCGAAACGCGGTGAGCAAGAATGACCTTTCCGTTTTCCTTGAACAAGGCGACGTGATAGAAGAACAGATACGGGCCGAAGTTGACGCGAAGACTACCGAATGGGGCATCACGGTCCAACATATCGAAATAACCGATATCCAGATCCCCGACGCGCTGCAGGATTCCCTCAGCCGGCTGGCTCAGGCGGAACGGGAGAAAAAAGGACGAATACTTCTGGCGGAAGCGGAAATTGAGATCGCCAAAAAGTTCGAGGAAGCGGCGAAGATTTACGCTACGAACGAAACGGCGATGAAGCTGAAAAGCCTCTCCGTTTTAAATGAAGGCCTCAAAGCGGGCAATTCGATGATGCTGGTGCCCAATTCGATCACCGAAGAACTGAAATCGAAGGATCTGTTCGGTCTACAGGCGCTCAACGAGACGCGCCGCGAGGCGAAGGAGGCACACGATGACGGTCGTTGAAACCAAGAACCTGGTTAAGGATTATGCGCTTAACGGCTTGACCGTACACGCCCTCCAAGGGGTGAGCCTCTCCTTTGAGGCCGGCGAATTCGCGGCGGTGGCCGGTCCGTCGGGCAGCGGAAAATCGACCTTCCTGCATCTGGTCGGCTGCCTGGACGCGCCGACCTCCGGGACGATCACGGTCGCGGGCAACGACGTGGCCTCACGAACGCGCAAGGAACTCGCGCTGCTCCGAAGGCGCAGCATCGGTTTTATTTTCCAGGCATACAATCTCATTCCCGTGCTCTCGGCTTTGGAAAACGTGTCGCTGCCGCTCACGCTTCTGGGCGCCGACAAGAAAGAGGCGCGGGAAAGCGGATTGCGGGCGCTTGAGGAAGTGGGTCTGGGCGGCTACGGCAACAGAAGGCCGAAAGAGATGTCCGGCGGCCAACAGCAGCGAGTGGCCATCGCCCGCGCGCTGGTGAAGAAGCCTGCGCTCATTCTGGCCGACGAACCGACGGCGAACCTGGATTCCAAAACGGGCATGGAAATACTGGAACTCATGCTGGCCCTCAACAAGAATGTGGGCACTACCTTCATTTTTTCCACCCACGACAAAATGGTCATGGATTATGCCCGTCGGCTTGTCATGCTCAGAGACGGGATGGTCGCCGAGGAGATGAGAAAATGAAGGACTCGACCGTCCGCGACATCGCGCTCATGGCGCTGCGGAACCTGGGGCGCCATCGGGTAAAAACGATCATCACGACGACGGCGGTAGCCATCAGCGTCGCCCTTTATATCTTTATCGATGGCTGGCTCTTGGGCATGAACCTGGAATCGCGGCGCAACATCGTCTCCTACGAGACGGGCGCCGCCAAGATCCAGACGAATGCCTACTTTGCCAAGAAGGACGAGCTTCCCATGTACGAAAGCTTCACGGGAGCCGAGGAGCTTTCCGCGAAATTGACTGCCGCCGGTTACGATTCGGCGCCCCGCTTCGTGTTCTCCGGTACCCTGTATTCACGGGAAGGCACCGCGCCGATGGTCTTCAACGCCGTTGACCCCGTTAAAGAAGCGAAGCTCCTGCGCTACGTCCCCTACATTGAAGCGGGCCGGTTCCCGGAACCGGGTAAGCGTGAGATCGCCGTGGGAACACTTTCAGCCGCGAAACTCCGCATCGGCATCCCCGAACGCCCCGAAAAAGCCGAGTTTGACTCGGAAATCCTGGGCGCCGCGACAAATGAAGAAGAGGCGGCGTTTGTACGGAGCTTTTACACGGAAAACACCGACGGCACCCTGTCCGTCAAAAAGGATGGGAACGCCGCGGATCGGGACCGGCTCTGGAAACTGCTCGCGGCCACCGGCCGTATGACAGTGAGGATATCGACCGTCATCGATATGAAGGATGCGGACAAACCCGGCGCTATCCGCCACGTCAACCAGCTGATCGACGCGACCGTGGTAGGCGTGATCAATTCACCGAATCCGAAAACGAACGCGAACGTCGCCTACCTCCCAATAGACGCGCTGCAGGACGAGTCGGGCATGATGCTCGGCGGCAAGGTCACCGAGATCCTGATCCGCGCTTCCGACGCGAAGGATTCCGTGCTGCCGCAAGGCAAGGAAACACCCGAAAGGATTCTAACGGCCCTCGGTAGCGCGTTGCCGACAGAGCTCGCATTGCGCGGGTGGAAAGACTACACGGGCGATTATTTTGCGGCATCGGCCCAGGACAACGTGACTTCACGAATAATGATCATCATGCTCTTCATTCTATCCTTCATCGGCATCGCGAACACAATGCTGATGGCTATTCTCGAACGAACCAAGGAGACGGGCATGCTCCGCGCGCTCGGAATGACCGACTCCCAGGTGCTGCTGGCCTACGTTATTGAGGCCGGCTGCATCGGGGCTATCGGCTCGATAATCGGCATACTGATCGGATGCCTCATCAACATTCCCATGGTTGTCTACGGGATCGATTACTCGGCGATGTCCAAGGAAATGTCGGGAGATTACGGGTACCGGATCGTCGCCTATTTCCGTTCGGCATGGAACCCTCTGGTGATCATTTTGTCGGGCGTCGTCGCGACCATTCTTTCCGCGGCCTCCGCGATTCCTCCGACCTTGCGGGCGCTAAAAATGCCCGTCACCGATTCGCTCAGGTTTGAGTGAGGTTGACGCAATGAAAACCAACGAACAGAAAAACGGGGGGCTTTCGGCGCTCATGACGATTGCGTACCGGAATATTTGGCGCAACGGAAGACGGACGGCGCTCTGCGTGACGGCTATCGCCATCGCGGTATTCTTCAACATTTTCATGCAGGCGTGGATGGAAGGAATGATAGACGGTATCGAGGAAGTCGTGAGAACCTACGAGACCGGCCACGTCAACATCGTTGCCGCGGGCTTTGAGCGCGACAAGGAGTATTTCCCGGTACAGTATCCTGTCGCCGACGGGCGAAACGCCCAGGAACTTATCGATAATATTGAAAAACTGCCGCACGTGAGGGCGGCGTTGCCTCGCATCACGAGTTACGCGACGCTCTTCGACAGCACGGTAAAACACGCGCTCCTGTGGGGCATCGACGTTGAGAAAGAACTGAAGGTGAACATTTTCAACCTGACCGACCGGGACGACGGATTGAAGGACGGCCGCTATCCGAAGAAGGGAGAAGCCGAATGCGCCATCGGTTCGATCCTTGCCCGTAAAATGGGGCTGAAGATCGGGGACAAGCTTCCGCTTAAAACCGTCTCGGCCCAATTTTCAGACAAATACTTCAACCCGACAATCGTCGGCGTCTTCGAGTTCGATTACCGAAAATACGACGAGGACGTGATCATAGTGCCCTTCGATAAGCTGCAAAAGATCCTTGTCCTGGGACAGGGAACGCAGCAGTTGTTCGTGTACGCCGACAACGCGTCATGGTCGGCGGCGATCAAAACCGACATCGGTGCGCTGGTGGGAAAAGGAAACTTCGTGCGCGAATGGCGGGACAATTATTGGGTGGCGATGCTCCAACAAAGCACTTTTCTATATTTCATCATCTTCGGCGTTTTCCAGGTTGTCGCGAGTTTCCTCATCATCAATACGGTGCTCATGGTCATCCACGAACGCATCAAGGAAATCGGCATGATGGGAGCCCTCGGCATGACTCGTCGGGAAATCGTATCGGTGTTCTTTTTCGAGGCGGTTTACTTGAGCATTTTCGGCGCCCTCATCGGCTGCGCGGTCGGCGGAGCGGCCAGCTATATCGGATCGCTGTTCCCCTTGGACCTGGAGTTCTTCACCGGCGGCGGCATGAAGGACATGCCCATCTCCAGCACAATTTTCATCAAGTTTTCACCCGGTATCGTAGCCGGCGGATTTGTATTCGGTGTCGCGGTGTCGGCGGCGTGCACGCTCATTCCATCGCTCAAAAGCGCGTTCATCGAACCGGTGGAAGCCCTAAGGAGATAGACCGTGAAAAAACAAATGTTTCATTCAATCGCGATTACGCTCACCGTTTTCATCTTGGGCGCGGCGGCGGCCATTGCGCAGGATCAGCCGAACGCTATGGCCCTATTGGCGAAAATCGATGCCAATGAAGTGTACAAAACCATCTCCTACAAAGGCCAGATGATCGTGGACTACCAAGGGAAACGGTACCTGAAGGAATTCGTCGCGTTCGGCCGGGGGAGAACGGACAGCTTCGTAGAATTCCTCAATCCCGAAGACAAAGGGACTAAGTACCTTAAAAAAGAAGGCCGCCTCTACGTGTATTCGCCGGACAGTGAGGAAGTGATGCTCATCTCCGGCCACCTACTCAAGGAATCGATGATGGGCTCGGATATGAGCTACGAGGACGCCATCGACAACGAGACTCTTTCAGCGCGGTACACGCCGGCGCTCTCGGGTTCGGAAGAACTAAAAAACGGCAAAGCCTGGATATTGGACCTGACCGCGAAAAAGAAAACGGAAAGCTACCCTAAGCAGAAACTCTGGATCGATAGCTCGACCGGGGATCTGGTACGCTACGAACTCTACGCGCTTTCCGGCGCGAAACTGAAAGAATACGCGCTCCACAAAGCCCAGACTATCGGCGGCAGACGTTTCCCGGTGGAATCGGAAATGCGCGACCTCCTGCGCAAAGGCAGCCGCACTACCTTTCTCATGAACGAGGTAGTCTTGGACGGAGCCATTTCCGACTCAAAGTTCAGCATGAGGAACCTCGAACGATGAAACGCCCGATAATTGCGGCCGCCGCGCTTTTGGCGGTCGCTTTTTCCCCCTTGAATCTCAGCGCCGCGCCGACAAAAAGCGGCAATATCGATTTCTCGGGCTCGGTGGACGCGCTTCTCACCGGCATGGCCGGCACCGACTACGGCGGCGGCATCTCCTATTCCTACGGCTTTGAGCAGTACTCGAACCTACGTCTCAAGGCGCGAATCGGGGAGCGCGGGACTTTTTACGCGGCGGCCAACCTTTTTGCGGCAACGGGATTATCAGTCGCGGAAAGCGAGGCCGCCGATGAGGCATATGATCTGGACTCGCCCTTTGAGACCGGAAGCGGTTACGCGTTCGGCTTTGAGCCGGAACGGCTTTATTTCCGCATCGAAGGCGACGCCTTCGATGCGGAAGCGGGTCTTATGCGCCTAGCCTTTGGGTACGGCCAAGCGTGGAGTCCCTCCGATTTCCTCAGCCCGCGCAACCCCTTATTGCCGGACGCGAGGACGCGCGGCGTCCTCGCGATGGCGGCGACCGCCTACCCGACGGACGCGGCGAAACTAAAGATATTCGTCGTCGGCCCAAAAGACCCGCTTGAGACCGACGGAACGGGCGTCATCGTCGGGGCGACCGCCGACGCGCACCTGAACACGGCGAGCTTCCAAGCAATCTACGCCTGGCAAGCGGCGGCCGCTACCGCAAGCGTTCACCGCGTTG
>JBAYHM010000223.1:0-7653 GCA_041666155.1 Treponemataceae bacterium | reverse complement strand
TCTATGGCCTACAGCATCGGCTACTCGATTCTAACTGTCGTCATCGTATGGGCGGTCTTTGAAAAAGGGCTGAATACACTGTTGCCCGCCGGCATTCTTTTTTGAGGTAAAGTAGCATGGAAATGTTTTTCGGCAATTTCGGAGCGTTGTTTCAACCGCTCACTTTCCTTCTCATGTTTTTCAGCAGCGCGTTGGGCATCGTGCTCGGTGCGATTCCCGGGCTCAGCGGCGGGCTCGGCGTCACGCTGTTGTTGCCACTTACCTTCGGCATGCAGCCGACCATCGGTTTGGCGATGCTCGTCGGCGTGTGGGTCGGCGGCGTGTCGGGCGGCTGCATCGGGTCGATCCTGCTCGGTATTCCAGGCGCGCCTTCGTCCATCGCTACCGTCTACGACGGGTATCCAATGACCCAGAAGGGCGAGTCGGTCAAGGCGCTGGGCGCCGCGATCATCGCTTCGTTTCTCGGGACGATGCTCAGCATCCTCATCGCGATGGCGCTCAGTCCTCTTATCGCCGAGCTGGCGTTGAAGCTGGGGCCGTGGGAGTACTTTTCGCTCTGCTTCGCGGCGATCACGCTCGTGGCGGCCCTGTCACGGGAAAATATCTTCAAAGGTCTTGCCGCCGCCGGTCTGGGGCTTCTCTTCAGTTCGGTAGGCTTCTCTCCCATCGACGGCTATCCGCGGTTCAGTTTCGGCATCAACTACATTAAGGGCGGCCTCGACCTCATCGCGATGATGCTGGGTGTTTTCGCGGTGCAGCAGATCGTCATGGATTACGGAAAGGATCCGGAAGAACTCCCCAATGTCGATATGGGAAAGATCTCCGGCTTCGGCGTGTCGATCAAAGATTTCATCGACAACACGGGTAATTTGATTCGCTCCTTCCTGATCGGTCTTTGGATCGGATTTCTGCCGGGAATGGGTTCGGGGCTTTCCAACATGGTCGCCTACGCCCAGGCGAAAAATTCCTCCAAACATCCCGAGAAATTCGGGAAGGGTTGCATCGACGGCGTATTCGCTTCGGAAATCTCGAACAATGCGGCCGTCGGCGGCGCGGTGATTCCTACGGTAGCGCTCGGTATTCCCGGCGACGGTGTCACGGCGGTTCTTTTGGGCGGACTGATGATCCACGGCATCCAGCCTGGGCCGCTGCTGTTCGTGAACAATCCGGCCATCGTGTACACGCTATTCGGCGCGATCATTCTCTCCGCCGTGATTGTTCTATTTCAGCAATTCTTCGGCATGCGTTTCTTCCCGCTGATCTTGAAGATTCCCTATCATTTCCTCTATCCGGCTCTTATCGTGCTTTGTTTCGTTGGCGCGTTCGCCAGCACGAATACGACGTTCAATTTCATCGAGCTTTTGGGTTTCGCGCTTCTCGGTATTTTCATGGATTACGCGAAGATGCCGAACAGTCCGTTCCTCTTGAGCTTTATTCTCGGACCGATGCTGGAAAACAACCTACGTAAGGGAATGACCTATACGGACCAGGGCGTCCTCCCCTTTTTCACTCGACCTATTTCCGGAGTTTTGCTCGCGGCAGCGGTAGCTAGCGTCATCTGGCCCTTGATCAAGGATGCCCGAGCGAAGCGGAAGGCCGCCGATAGTTGATGGTTTACGGCGGCGGTACCGGAAACGCGTAGCGTTTCGGTACCGCCGCAAGTTTTTAGAAATTCTCTAAAAGGAGCACGACGATGAAGATGAACAGAAAAATTATCGCGGCCGGCCTGATGGCCCTTGTATCGGCGATGTCCGGTTTTGCCGCCGGTTCCAAAGACGCTTCCGGGGGAGCCAACTGGCCGACCGGTCCCGTCCAGATGGTCGTCCCGGCGAAAGCTGGTGGCGGCACCGATATCGTCGGCCGTATTATCGCCGGCGAATTGCAAAAGACACAGGGGAAAGGCTTCGTCATCGTCAACCAGGCTTCGGGCGGCGGCAGCGTCGCGGCCGACATGGTTAGAACGGCCAAGGAAGATGGATTGACGATCCTGTTTTTTCATACGAGCCTGTTGGTCAATTACCATACCGGACTCTACGAACAGAACCCGGTGACCGAATTTTCCCTGCTCTCCTTGATGCGCGTCGGCGGAAGCTATGCTCTCGCGGTCGGAATAAATTCACCGTATAAAACCGTCGCCGATCTCGTGGCCGCCGCGAAGGCGAAACCCGGTCAGGTAACGTTGGGTGTGCAGTTGAAAAGTTCTACCCATTTCATGGCCGGTCTCCTCATGAAGGATTCGGGAGCGCAGTTCAAGGCGGTGGAAGCTGGTTCCGACGCGGACAAGCTGGTTACGCTGCAGGGCGGCAACATCGACGCGGCGCTGATCAACACTCCTGGATGCCTCCAGTACGCTCAGGCGGGCAAATTGCGGATACTCGCGACGATTGCCGGAACTCCGAACCGAGACTCCGCGGCTCCCGACATTCCTTCCTGCGCCGAGCTGGGATATAAATCAACGGTGTTCGGTTTGGATTTCCTCGTTCTCGGTCCGAAAAACATATCGCCTGAAGTGGTCAAGAAAATCAATGCGGCCTTCGAAACGGTTTGCAAGGATCCGAAGGTGACCGAGCAGCTGGCTAAGGCTCGTTTCCCGATAGAGTTCATCCCGTTCGATCAAAGCTTGGCGGCCTTCAAAGAAGGCGACGAGAAAGTAGGCCAGACGGCTAAGCTTTTAGGTATCGGCAAATAAATTGAGCCGCTTTCAAAAGCCGGTTGCTTTTGAAAGCGGTCTTAACATCAGGAATCTCGACGCGAAGGAATCGCTCTTGCTGGAGTTGGTTCCTTCGCAATGCGGGACCGGTACAAGGCGGCAACATGAGCAACGAAAAACAACCGGCGATCGCCGATCCGTTACAATTATTGGTGCAAGGCTGCGAGCGTCCCTGGGAAGTCGCGGTGGAACCATTCCGAGTGTCTCCGCACGTATACTATGTCGGGAACAGCTGGGTCGGCGCGTACCTCATCGCAACGCTTGAGGGCTTGATCCTCATCGACACGACGATGCACGGACAAGTCTACCTTCTCTTTGAAAGTATCCGGAAATTGGGGTACGATCCCCGCGACATCAAAATGATACTGCTCAGCCATGCCCACTACGACCATTGCGGCGGCCTTCGCCCGATCGCCGAGTATTCAAAGGCGAAGATTTATATGGGCAAGGAAGACGCGTTCTTTCTTACCGATCGCACCGATCTGCTTTTTACCGAAGGCTATCCGTTCGGCAATTTTAAAGCCGACTCGTATTTTGCCGATGACACGCCGATAACGCTCGGCGGCATGACGATCCGTACTCGACACACTCCCGGTCACACTCCTGGAACGACATCCTTCTTTTTCGACGACGTCGATTCGGACGGGGCGGTGTACTGCTGCGGTCTGCACGGCGGGATCGGCCTCAATACGCTGGACTTCGCGTTTCTTGATAAAAAGGGCCTTCCGCGTGAAATGCGGACGCTCTACATCAAGGGGCTTGAATCCTTGCGCGGTGAGAAGATCGATATTGCCCTCGGCTCGCATCCGAACCAGACGCGTATGCTTGAGAAAAAAAGGTCGATAACCGATTTCAAGCCGTTCGTGGACGAGCGAGAATGGCCTCGACTAATGGACGAGCGCCTAGGCATGATCAGGGAAATGGAAAAGAAGGGCCTATGAGCGAAGAACGCCGCCCGGCGCTGATTGCTTCATACCGGCGTTTCCTTTTGGTTATTCATCATTCAATGTTTCGGGAATGAAGGCCCCAGCAACGTCACGATCTTTCCGAGCGTGACGAAACTTTCCACCATGCGCTTATCCGGCAAGCTTGTCCCGCGAAGCGGGTTGGCGCGGTTTGTACATAAACGAGCGTAGCGAGATGCTCAAACCGTGACAAAGGGCGCTGTCCGGTTGAAGCAGTTGTTGGACGAATTCTTTTTTTGAAATCCTTACTATATTACTGATAATGGAATCTGAAAGAAATATATGTAATTTGGTTTTCTTCAATTTGATATACAATTCGGTGTTCATGATCTGTTCTTCTAGACCAATAACCTTTCAGGTTATATTTCAGAGCTTCAGGTTTACCTATCCCTTCAAAAGGTGTTCTATCAATTTCCTTAATCATGTCATTAATTTTCTTTAAAAGTTTTTTATCCGATTCAAACCAATATAAATAGTCTTTCCAAGCTTCATCTGTAAAAAGCTTATTCATCTTTATAACAACTCATGTTTTTTCGATTTTCCAGATTTATGCTGTTCTATTGATTTCTTAAGATGTTCAGCATTTGCTTCATTGCTCAATAAATAATTAGTCTCTAGAAGACTATTATATTCATTTATGGATAATAGAATTAAGTTTTCATTATTCTTTCTGGTAATAATTAACGGATCATGGTCAAAATAAACTTTGTCCATATAAGATTTTAGATTTTGACGTAAGTCGGAATATGAGACTGCATCCATAGTATTAGCCCTCCACAAGTACAATATGTTGTACTTACTCAAAGAAGTCAAGTCAAACCATTTTTAATAATCTCCCCGCGCGGAGCGTCCGTCCACCATGCGCTTATCCGAGCGAAGTTCATCCGGTGTGGGCTTCATGTACGGGATCGTAAAACAGGTGCGTCGCGAGTACTCCGATGTGACCCTTGAGCCGGGGTTGGATCGATGGATTTTTCCGGTCTGTCGCGAATTCCGCCGTCGTAGATAAGAATCAGTTTTTGTTTCTATTGACAGAATCATCGTCTTCCTGTAAGTTCTCTCTGCGTGATGTATCTATGAATAGAAACATACTGAGGAGTACGGGATGAACGGACGGAGAGGGGATGAGATAGTGATGACCATGCCGGGGGAACGGTTTACGCCGTTTACGCTGGCGAAGAAGCTGGGCGCGAAGGCTATCCTGGAATCCGCGTCCTTCAAGCAGGGACGCGAGCGCTATTCGCTGATCCTCGCCGAAGAGGCTTTCCGCGTGCGCCAGGACAAGGACGGCGTGTCCTTCGTGATCAATGGCGTCGCGAGTCCGTGGACCCCTCCCGCGGATGTCGTTGAACGGCGAAAAGGCAAATACGATATTCTGGACGCGCTATCGTACGTGGCTTCCCAGAACGCGGGTGTGGCTCCGAACCTTCCGGTGCCCGCGAGCGGCATCGGTTTCCTCGGCTACGATTTCGCGTCGCGCTGCGATACGGTGAAAATCGTAGCCAAACCCGACGGCATCGGTGTACCGGAGGCGGAGTTCATCGTCGGCCACCTGTACCTTGTGTTTGACCATTTCACCGACACGATTCATGTCATCGCGCTCAATTACGCCGAGCACTCGATCGACCTGGACTCGCGGATACGGGATTTGAAGAAACGGCTTTCCGACTTGGATTTCAGCCATTTGGCGCCCCCCGACGAAGCGGTTCCCTTTACGATTCTTTCCGATGAGGAAGCCGACCGCAAAGCGTACATAAGGGGCGTGGAGAAAATCCGCGAACTCATCATTGCCGGAGACATCATACAGGCGGTGCTTTCCCGCCGCTTGGTGGCGGAATCGAGCCTGGACGCGCTTGAGGGATACCGAAGAATCCGGTCGGCCAGTCCATCGCCCTACCTCTTTTACATCGATTTCGGCACTTACGCGCTGGTGGGCGCCTCGCCTGAAAGCCTTGTGCGCCTGCGTGAGGGCGTCGCGCAGATACGGCCCATCGCGGGGACCAGGCGACGGGGAAGGTCTCCGGAAGAGGACATCGAACTGGAAAAAGAGCTGCTGGCCGATCCCAAGGAACGGGCCGAACACCTCATGCTCGTGGACCTTGCGCGGAACGACCTTGGCCGCGCTTGCGCGCCCGGCTCGGTTCACCTGACGCGCAATATGGAACCGGAACGTTTCTCCCACGTCATTCATCTCGTTTCCGAGGTTGAGGGCATCCCCTCAAAAGAACACACAAAACTCGACGTTCTCCGCGCGGCTTTCCCGGCGGGTACGGTGAGCGGCGCGCCCAAAATCAGGGCGATGGAGATCGTCTCGGAATTGGAAAGCGTGGACCGGAGTTTTTACGCCGGCGCGGTCGGTTATTTGGACGCGGCGGGAGGCTTCGACACCTGCATCGCCATCCGTTCCGCGCTGGTGAAGGACGGACGCTGGTACCTCCAGTCGGGCGCGGGCATCGTATACGGTTCCAAACCCGAGCGCGAGTGGGAAGAGACGAACGAGAAACTGGCCGCGCTGCGGGCGGCGCTGGGCGGCGCGAGCGCTCAGGGCGCGAAAGGGGCATCCAAATGACTTTATTAATCGATAACTACGATTCCTTCACCTATAACGTATATCAATTGATCGCGCGGCTTTCCGCCGAGCCGGTTATCGTTATCCGCAATGACGAGATCGATATCGCCGGCATCGAGGCGCTCAAGCCCAAGCGGCTGGTGATCTCTCCCGGTCCGGGGCGGCCCGAAGACGCGGGGATCAGTGTCGCGGCGATCAAGCATTTCGCCGGAAAAATACCCATCCTCGGTATCTGTCTGGGACACCAGGCTATCGGCTACGCGTTCGGCGGGGACATTGTCGGCGCCAAGCACATCAGGCACGGCATTGCCGAGGAGATAGCGCTGGACGGCAGGGGCTTGTTCCGCACGATCGGCGGCAAGTCGGTGTTTACCCGCTACCACAGCCTGGTGATAGCCGAATCGACGCTCCCCGCCGAACTGGAGATCACCGCGCGCGCGGCCGACGGCGACATCATGGGCGTGCGCCACAAAACCATGGATATTGAAGGTGTCCAGTTCCACCCCGAATCGATCGCTTCAGAGGCGGGAGAACTTATCCTTAAAGCGTTTCTCACCTATCGGCGCGAGCCCTTCGCCTTCAAGTCAACCTTGGAGAAACTTCTTGCGCGGCAGGACCTTGACCGCGAAACTGCCGAATCATTTATGGAAGAATTGACCGATGGCGCGCTGGACACGACCAGGACCGCCGTTCTCTTGACTGCCTTCGCCGCCAAGGGTCCGGCGGCCGCCGAGATCGCCGGTTGCGCCGCTGTGCTGCGGCGCAAAAAGACGCCGTTCATCGCGAAAGTTCCGGTCACCGATACCTGCGGCACCGGCGGCGACGAGATGGGAACATTCAACATCAGTTCGATGGCGGCGCTCGCCGCGGCGGCCTGCGGACTTCCCGTGGCCAAGCACGGAAATCGTGCGGTTTCCAGCAAATCCGGCAGCGCCGATTTTTATGAGGCTTTGGGCATACCGGTCAACGTGTCCGTAGCCGAGGCGCAGACGCTTTTGGAAAAGACGAACTTTACGTTTCTGTTCGCGCCCATCTACCACGGAGCTATGAGGCACGCCGCGCCCGCTCGTAAAGCGCTGGGTATCAAGACGATCATGAACCTCGTCGGGCCGCTCTCCAACCCGGCCGACGCGCCTTACCAGATCATCGGCGTCTACGAAAAAGCCTTGCTCCGGCCGGTGGCTGAGGCGGCGCGGCTTCTCGGCGTCAAACGCGTGATGACCATGCGCAGCCGTGATGGAATGGACGAAATTTCTCCCTGCGCGCCGACCGATATCGTGGAAATCGCGGAAGATGGCACGGTCACGGAATATGTGTTCGATCCCAAAGCGGAAGGTTTCGGTCTGTACGACCACGCTGAACTGAAAGGCGGCAATGCCGTTGATAACGCGCGTCTAGCGCGGGACCTT
>JBAYHM010000222.1:0-7662 GCA_041666155.1 Treponemataceae bacterium | reverse complement strand
GCAAGTGTTTTAAGAAGTCCAGTCGCGAGCGAATCAATCTGCTTCGTAGTTATCTCGTCGAGATAGTAATCGCCCAGAACCGGAACGATATATTTCGTGCAATTCAGCCGCATGTGGTAGATGTAAGGCTTCCCGAAGGCCTTCGGGTCATGTGATAGCCGGTCTTTGACGTAATCACTTTTTTCCCAATTCCAGAAATTTTCCGCATAATCGCGAAATTTCATCCTTTGGCCGATCGGTTTTATCTCGTTTGCTCCGATCAGGGCGTGAACAACGGCGTCCGCTTGGGCATATGACGTCTCGGTTCCGTCGTCTATTACGCCTGTCGATCGACGAACTCTCTTGTTTTCGGCGCTGTAAACGTAGAAATACCAGTAGGAAGGGTCGCCGGGACGCTGCGGAGTCTCTGGATAGAGGGTATAAAGACGGCGGTATCGTGACATGAGTGGCCTCGATTTGTTCGGTATACTGTACGGTAAACCCGAGCCGAAGGATCGACGCTTTGCGTAACTCTTTATAATACAACAAAGCTTCTTGGAGCGGCCGACGGGAGTCGAACCCGCGTCACGAGCTTGGGAAGCTCGGGTAATACCGTTATACGACAGCCGCTCCAAGAAGCCTTGAAAAGATCTGAGGAGACTTTAGCCGATCGGAGCGGGGTATGTCAACGGAAAGTACTAGTGGAAAACGACCTCAGGGTTCTACTACAAAACCACGATAAGCGCCGGTAGGAATCGCGGAACGAAAAGTCACAGCGTCAACGCGCGCACCGCCCGGCCCTTTTCGAAGCCAAGCGATGAAGGCATCCACAGCTGCCTCCGAACCTTCAAAATAAGTCTCTACCGAGCCGTCATCGGCGTTGCGAATCCATCCGGATAAATGCAGTCGACGGGCTTCCTCAATGGCAGACCAGCGGAATCCGACCCCTTGAACTCGGCCCTCGACGGTAGCGCTTTTCGCGATCAGGAAACCAGAAAAATCATCGGGTTTCATTCTTTTTTTGCGCCACGGCCAAACGCACTTTCTCTGCCAGTTTGGCTTCCAATTCCGCGTAATCAAAGGGTTTAAAAAGAACTTCATAGGAAATTACGAACTCAGGTCTTAGAAATCCCGAGGTAATGATGACATCCAAGGAAGGACAAAAACGCTGGAGAAAACGAATCCAATAATCCCCGCCAAGAACTTCCATTCGATAATCCGTGACTACGATGTCAATCTCATAATCGAGCAAAATCTTGATCGCACCGACACCGTCGGACGCGACGCACACGGAATACCCTTTCCGTGTGAGGTAATCGCGCAACGAAAGCCGTATCGCGTCCTCATCTTCAACGATGAGAACGCGACCCCGCTGCTTATCCATTCGGCACGCTTTCAACTTTTCCGGTCAATTCAAGGACCGTGCCTGTTATCTGGTCGAAATCAAGCGGTTTTGAGAAGAAAGCGTCTGCGCCGTCTTCCAAGATCGAAGCTCGCTCCTCGGGGATATCCAGCCCTGTTATGGAAATAATGAACGGCTTCCCAAAAGACGGGTCTTCTTTTATTTTCCGGCACAACTTATGTCCGTCTATTCCCGGAAGATCTATATCAAGAATGACAAAGCCAGGCCGAAACTCCGCCAAGGCTTTTCCCGCTTCGAATCCGTCGAAGGCCTGGACAATATGATAAGTCGGAATCTTCTTTTCCATCCATCGCTTCAGAAGGTCGTTCAGATCACGATCATCATCGACAACCAGTATGGTATTCCAGGCAATATCCTCTTTTAGCAGATCTGATAATTCATCAGGAACCCGCATGCCGCGGGTCTCCAGAAAAGACATCAAATCTTCAGCATATACGCGATATTGTCCGCCCGGGGTAGTGAAGGCCTTCAAATATCCGTTACGGATCCAATTAATTGCCGTTTGATTCACCACGCCGCATATATTCGCAACTTCAAGCGCTGAGAATATTCTTATCTTTTTATCGTTCTTCGACACAATTTCATCCTTATTGAGCGACGGGAACGAATAGTACCGCACATCTTAATTATATCCATTACATCTATAAAGTCAACATATTTTGTTTTTTCTAATCTTAATTAGTATATCACGAAGGTGAAAAGTTTCATCTAAAATGATAAAAAACGTTACTCTTCCTCTCTTCGCAACGCTAAGCGAATCGTCTTTTCCGAATATCCCGACGCCCTCAATTTCTTTACAATCGCTTCATCACTTTTTGATGCGCCTCTCTTCAGTTTCTCGATCAGTTTTTTCGCTCTTTCTATCTCCGAGTGTTCGTCGACGGCGAGGCCAAGAACCCGATCCGCAATATCTCGAGAGACACCGCGAGACAAGAGGCCTCCGAACAGCTTTGCGCGACCTTCACGTTTTGAGGCTACTCGGGACTCTACCCACATAAGCGCGAATCGCTCATCGTTTACTAATCCGATATTTTGCAGCCGATCCAGAACTACCGCAATCGAGGATTGGGAGCATTCGCGTCGGCGAAGCTTAATACTGAGAAGGAAGCGTGAATGCTCCCGAAGGGAAATGAGCCTAAGCGCCGCAAGCTCGGCAGCATACGCATCAGCGGCACATCGGTACTCGGCGGTCAACTCTTCCGAAAGTTCGAGTCCTAAGGAGGGACGCATTACGCCGGGATTAAGGTAAGACGCGCGGAACAATAAAAAAGAGCCGTCCGTAAGCCCTACTTTGAGGACTTCCGGATCGGCTCCTTTCACGACGGTTTTAACCGTCATCTGATAACTTACGAAGCTTTGATTAACGCTTGGAGAACTGGAAGCGTCGGCGAGCACCGCGCTGACCGTACTTCTTGCGTTCAACCATTCGCGAATCGCGCGTCAGAAAACCATTGGTCCGAAGCGAGGTGTAATTCGTCTGATCCACTTGGCAAAGCGCGCGCGCAAGACCATGTCTGCAGGCACCAGCCTGACCATGGGGACCGCCACCTTCGACATTGATGAGAATGTCGAACTTGTTCTCGCTGGCCGTAACCATAAGCGGCTGACGCACCATCATGGCGTGTTCACCCTGGACGAAATATTGAACCAGCTCTTTGCCGTTAATTACTACTTTCCCTGAACCCTCACGAAGGAATACGCGAGCGACCGAGGTCTTTCTTCTACCGGTACCGATTCCAAGATTCTTGATCACATGCTACCCCTTGATTACAGCTCGACGGCCTGCGGATTTTGCGCGGCATGCGGATGATCGGTGCCGGCGTAAATCTTTACGTTCTTGAGAAGCTTTCGGCCGAGCGGACCCTTGGGAAGCATTCCTTTGATTGCGATCTCAAGAGGAGCACCGGGATGCCGAGCAGAAAGGGCTTCGAACGTATCGTGCTTTAGACCGCCGACGAACCCTGAATGTCGATAGTAGATCTTATTCTGCCGTTTACTGCCGCTTACGGCAATTTTGTCGGCGTTGATGATCACCACATAATCACCTAGTTCATGATGCGGCGCAAAAATTGCCTTTTCTTTTCCGCGAACCATGGAAGCAACCTTCGCGGCGACGCGACCGAGGATCTTATCCTGCGCATCAATTACGAACCACTTCCGCACTGCGTCGGCGGGTTTTACGAAAACAGTCTTCATTATCGTACCTTCAACCATTGTATTAGGCTATTTGATCATTCCGCTTGTGCATCGAGCGTAAACGATCATGCGTAAACGGGGCAGGTATGGATATTCACATATCCCGGCGTCAATGTCAAGCCTTTGGAGAACCTTCGGTCGATTCGGACCCGGTCTTTTTCTCTTCTTCTTCCTCTTTCTTTGCATCGATGCGGTCTTTTATATCGGCGATGCCGATAAACATGGCAAGCAGACCGATAAAAATGGCCCCGACCGGCAAGGCTCCACGCGCAAACTGAAGTACGTCGGACCACCAATCAAGACCGAAAGGAAGAACGGCGAACAGGGCGAACAGAACACATACGATTCCGACGATTAAGGCGATCATTGTCGATCCTCCGATACTATAAATCTCAATAAGTTACTTCTTTTAAGGATACCGTTTTTCTAGGTTTCGTCAAGAACGAAGGGTCATCAACGAGACCGCGCTTTTCGGGCCACCATCACGGCGAAAGCGGCGATATAGAGCAGCGTCGGAACATTCGGCAATATCAGAGAAGCTAAAGGAACGGAGCCGATTGAGAAACGAACCCCTTCGGTCAAGCCGAAGCGATCCAATATCGTGTACACGGTCTCAGCGTAGGCGGCAATTGTGGCAATAACCATCAGCATCCACGCGACGTCGCGAGTCTTCGACCACAATACTATCGCCAGAAACGAAGAGGCGGCGCCAAGCACGAGACGGCTCGAAATGAGTATAATCTCCCCGACATCCATACCGAATAGTATCCCTGAGACGGAACGGAAAGGCAAGCCTTACGATACGCTGAGTACCGTTACCAGCGATTTTTCCTCGCCATTGCTCAAGTCTCCGGGCAAAATCGCGCTCAGAGCGGGATCAGGAGGCAAGAGAAAACCCGCGGAAAGCATACGCTTAAAAAGCGCGGTATACGCCGCGGGATTTTCAGCTTCAGAGAATCGAACATAGGGTCCGCGAAAAGACCGTCTCAGATCACTCAACAATGCTTTTTCCAAGGGAGGACTCGGCCGTCTCTGGGAGTTGGCGACATCGCCGCAGGCGACCAAGTCGGCAATCGCACGGGCCGCGGCAGCGAGGATAACGGGAGAAGCGGGACCGGAAACGGGGAAGCGTTCGGCGATTGCGGGTTCGAGCAAGAACGCGACCGGCCGAGAAGGATGCGGCAAAGGGATGACCGGACAGAGGATAGTAGGCAACACAGCATCGGGAACGATGGGAATCCACGGTCGCCATAGAGCCGCGAGACAGCCAGCCCCTGGAGTTTCCAGAGCAGGATCTATGAAAGACGAGAGAACAGGAGCGCCAAGTCCTGAAGCTATCAAGGCTCGATCAGCTTCGAGCGGCCCCGAATACCAGCGAACCGCGCCGCGGCCTGGCACAAGACGAGACAAAGCTTGTTCGAATCGACGGCCGTAGATGCTGGGGAACGGACAAAACAAGCCTCGGGCAGCGGTATCCTTATAAGCGAGAAGGACTCGGGAGGGCGTATGGCCGAGGGCCGCGGCCCCGCCGTACTGCCAGAGGTCAACCAGGCGCTTGCCGTTTTCCGTATAGAGGCGAAAGCCGCGGGCGCGACGGATGCGCGGCACCAGGGTTAGCAAAGCAAGGGGATCGTCCTGGTCAATCATCTGAACCTATCCTCATAAAGCTTTTGGATTGGAACCGGGGCAGGAATCTAAAATCTTTTCCCGATTCAAAACGCGCAACGACAATGGGCCCCTCGTCGCTTTCCCTTACCGAAAGCACATACCCATATCCATAATCATCGTGAAACACGCGAGTTCCCGCTTTCCAGAGTCCGTCAGCGGAAACTCCCGTCGCGCGATTATTTCCGGGAAGGCGGGTCGATGTTGAATGGGCCATGGCGAATGGGGCTTTCCCGATGATTCGAACAGCACCCTCGGGTATCTCGCGGAGGAATAAGGACGGCTCGGTCGGCATGGTTCGACCGTACAACCGACGCTGAGCGCAACTGGAGAGGTACAATTCGTCCATCGCTCGCGTCGCGCCTACATAGAAAAGGCGGCGTTCCTCTTCTAAGTCATCGCCTTTTTTGTCGTCGCGCGGGAAAATGCCTTGTTCAAGGCCGGTCATGACCACGCGTCGAAACTCAAGGCCCTTGGTGTTGTGCAAGGTGATGAGCGTCACCGAATCTTCGGAAGCTTCCTCGGCGGCGGCGGCTCGATCCAGTTCGATATGCTCAAGGAATTCTACCAAGCCGTCGGCCGTCGGCGGGTACAAGCTCGCCGCGTTTGCCAATTCCTGCAAGTTCGCCAAACGCTGCGTGCCCGCGATTTCATCCTGGGCCTTATGATAATCGGAAAGACCGGAATCGACAGCAAGACGGACGACAAAGGCGGAAAGTCCTTCCCCCGCCGCCAAAGCGTTTTTCGTGACGGCGCGCGCCTTTGGTTTCTTCTCAGGCACCTCGGCAGAGGGTTCAATGGAAAGGAGGGTTTTTCCGTTTTCCACGACCCGCAGAAATTCGCCGATGCCGCTTCGGGCCTTGGCCGACAAGGAAGAGGACAAACGGCGCGCGGCGGCCGCCAGATCACCGATCAAATTCGGGACCGCGGAATCCAAATCAGAGGAGGCCCAGCTCACATCGGGAGGTTCGCTCCTCCCGAGCCCCGCTTCCGCGACGATACGTTCCACCGTCGCGGCTCCGACCCCTCGGGTCGGCTTGTTCACCACACGGCGAAAAGCGACTTCATCGCGCGGATTGAGAGAGAAAGCCAACAAAGAAAGCGCGTCTTTCACCTCTTCCCGTTCATAGAACTTGAGGGAGCCGACAACGCGATAGGGAATACGTTTACGAAGAAATTCGGTCTCAAAACCGAGCGATTGCGCGTTGGTTCGATACAGAATAGCCCAATTGGAATAGCGGGCACCTGCCGCGACCGATCGTTCCACTAGCTCAGCGCAGAAGGCCGCTTCCTCGTCCTGATCGCGCAGGAACGCGAGCGTCGGCGTTTTGCCGTCACCGCGCTCAGCTGTCAGGGTTTTACCCAAACGGTCATTGTTGCAATCGACCACGCCGCCGGCAACCTTCAGGATCGGCGCGGTGGATCGATAATTCCGCTCCAGGCGAACCACAGTCGTTCCGGGGAAACGGTCGGGGAAATCGAGAATATTGCGAACCTCCGCGCCCCGGAAACGATAAATCGATTGATCATCGTCACCAACAACGCACAGGTAGGTTTCCGGTCCGCAGAGTTCTTTTAAAAGTTCGAACTGGGCGACATTGGAATCCTGGTACTCATCGACCAAAACAATCTTGAAGCGCTGGCGGAACCGCGAACGAACTTCGGGGTGTTCTCGGAGCAGCTCGGTCGGTCGTTTGATCAGATCACCAAAATCGACGTTGCCGATTTTACGAAGCCGCTCCTCGTACTCACGGTACCACGCTCCGAACTCGGGGCGATGGTCGATTATGGATAGCCCCGGATCTTCGGGTGAAAGAAAATAGTCTTTCGCGCGGGCGATAAGATGCGCTGTTTTCGCGGCTTGCGCGCGCGGAACGTCTTCAATGATGGAGCTAAGAAGCGTTGTGGAATCATCGTCATCGTAGATGACAAATTTGGAATCCAGCCCAAGAAGCGCCCCGTTGCGCCTGAGGAACCACGCGCCGAAGGAATGAAAGGTCCGTAAGACCGCTCGCGCGGCCCGAGGTTCGATGAGGGCCGCGCGTTCGGACATTTCACGGGCGGCTTTGTTCGTGAAGGTCACCGCTAGTATTGATTCAGGATCGACACCGCGCTCTCGGATGAGATAGGCGATCTTCGTGGTGATGACCCGTGTTTTGCCCGACCCGGCACCGGCAAGTATAAGTAAGGGCGAGCCCTCGTGTCGGACTGCTTCCAGCTGTTCGGGGTTGAGAGCCGACAGATACCCGGGCAGACTCCCGTTTTCAGGCATAGCACGCGGCGTCCAGATCGAAGCCGGCACGCCTGAATACGCGAACATTCGCAAACTGCCCGCAAGTCAAGGACGATGACGAACTTACCACCGTCGCTCCATCGACCTCCGGAGCCTGGGAACCGGT
>JBAYHM010000221.1:0-7668 GCA_041666155.1 Treponemataceae bacterium | reverse complement strand
CCGTTGGTCCCCTGGGTGGTGGACGACCCAGCGGAAGCGAGGCGGCTCATCTCGATCGGCTGCGAGGGCATAATCACGAATCGCCCGCAAGACATAGTTCCGGCCCTCCGGAATAAGTCATGAAAGCAAACTCCAAATAATTCCGGAGCTGCCGCTACGTGCGCCGCATTGAAAGCACCGGGCCTGCCGAAGTAAAAAAGGGTACTCACTGGTCCTCGGACCAGTAGGTCCTGCGGGAACCGTTCGTACCCTTTTTTACTGGCGCGGCCCGGCCGTTTCCGCAAGCGCACGTACCGGCCTGTGTGGTTTCAGCATTTCCGTGAAGGCCGGGGCGCGCCAGTGAAAACCGAACGCGAACGTTTCCCACAGCCGAAGGCGAGGACCAGTGAGCGTTCGGTTTTCACGTCGGCAGCCCCGGTAACCACGGAATACGCCGCTACAAGACAGAAAGTACGTGATGTCTGCCTTGTCTTGCGTCCGCGCCGCGTTCCGGTCTATGCTCCCGCGCATGCCGACGACGGATAAACACTCCCTTCTCAAACACGGCTCCATACTATCGCTCCTCACGCTCGGGTCGCGGCTACTCGGGCTCGTCCGTGAGATGGTGAAAGCGGCGTTCCTCGGAACGACCGCCTTGTCCGACGCCTTCACCGTCGCGTTCATGATCCCCAACCTCTTGCGCCGCCTGTTCGCCGAAGGCTCGGTATCCGTCGCCCTCATCCCCACGTTCAAGGAATACAAAGAACGCGGAGACGCGGCGGAGACGAGGGAATTTCTCTCCGCGACCTTCACGGTCCTGCTTTGTTTCGTGTCATTGACCGTCGCGCTGGGCATCGCGCTTGCACCGCTGGTTGTCAGTGTTTTCGGCACCGATTTTTCCGAAACAACGCTGCTGACGCGCATGATGTTTCCGTATCTCGCCTTCATTTCCATCGCGGCCTTTTTCCAAGGCATCCTCAACGGTGTGGGCGTTTTCGCGCCGACCGGCTTCACGCCGATCCTGTTCAACCTCTGCGTCATCGGCGTCACCGCGGTCTTCGCAAAAAGCTCGGGAAATCCGGCACGCGCCATGGCCATCGGTGTTCTTATCGGCGGGGCGGTCCAGGCGCTCTTCCAGTTACCCTATGTTCTCCGCGAGGGCTTCCGCTTTTCCCTCACCGGCGTGTTCAAAGCGCTCAAAAACCCCGGAACGGAAACCGTGCTGCGCCTCATCGGGCCGACGATCATCGGCATGGCCGCCTACCAGTTGAACGACGTGGTTTCAACAGCGCTCGCCGGCAACGCGGGGGCGGGCGTCGCGTCCAGCCTGCAATATTCCCTGCGCATGCAGGAACTGATACTCGGCATTTTCGCGGTGTCAATCGGCACCGTCATCCTTCCGGAGCTTGCGGGGCGGGCCGCGCGCGGCGAATGGGAAATGTACAACGAACGGCTGGCTGGGGCCTTACGGGCAGTCATTCTCCTAACGATCCCGGTGACGGCGTTCTCACTTGTCATGGGAGAGCACCTCATTTCGCTCCTGTTCAAGACCGGTTCCTTTACCGACGATTCCGTGCGGCTCACGCTCGGCGCGTTTCGCTGGCACATCGGCGGATTGCTCTTCATCGCGGCGAACCGTGTCATCGCGCCCGCCTTTTATGCCCGCAAAGATTCGGTTACGCCGACCTGGGCGGGGATCGCCTCTTTCGCGGTTAACATTGTCGCCGCCGTCGCGCTCGTCGGTCCCTTCTCAGGGCCCGGTATTGCCGCGGCGCTGTCGATTTCAGGTATCGTCAACACGGTCCTGCTGCTTTTTGCGCTGGGGAAAAAAGAGCACGCGAACGTACCTCTTGTCATTGGCCGATCACTCGCTTATACCGCCAAGATTGCGGCCTTTTCAGCGGCCGCCGTCCTTCCCATTATTTTCCTTTCAGCTCCATTATCGGCGGCCTTCAAAGGGAACGGACGGCTCGTCGCGTACGGCGTCCCGATCGGCGTATGCGCGCTCATTTTTGGAGCTATCGGAGTGACCCTGCTCACCATCACGAAGGACAGCCAAGCCACGGCCTTATTCTCCGCTGTGAACAGAAAATTAAAGAAGAAATAGCAGCTTCTGAATACGAAATAGATATATTGGATTTTTTTGAGAATAGGTCTATACTAAAATCACCAATCAATGAGTCAAGCTGTTTTTTCCGCGCTTATCGAAACGATGCTCGTTCACCTTGTAATTGCGCTTTCCATGTTCTTTGCGCACATTATTTTTGGAAAACGCGTTCCCGGAACCCGTTATTGGTTCACTGCGGCCTTGGCGACAGCCTTCGGATACGGTTTTTACGCCGCCGCTCCCCACCTACCTGATTTTTTAGCCTATACGCTGCCGAACACCTTCCTAGCGTCGTCGATTATCGCGGCGGTAGGAGGCGCGGCGGCGCTGTCGGGAAGAAAAATTTCCGGCTATCTCCTGCTTGTCGCGGAAGTTATCGCTATTCTCCTTTTCATCGTGTTCGGGATCTTGAACCCGTCATTCCATACACGAAGCCTCGTCATAAGCGTTATTAGCGTTTTCGGGACTATCTGCGCCGCTTACTATCTTTTCGTGCCGGTCAATCCCAATGATCGGCCGGTCACGGTTGCCGGAGGCGTGACTTTTGCCGTCTCCGCGGTCGTCTACTCGGTGCGTTTTGTACTGCTCCTGGTATCCAATCCGATCCAGGGAGGGGTCACCACCCCGGAATGGTACGTTCTGTTCATGAACATATCGCTCGCTCTGTACGTCTGGTTGGGCATATCTTTTTTCCTTATGGTAGGCGGCCTGCTGACGCGCAGTCTGGAACGGAGCCTCCATGAAAACACTCTGCTCTTAACGGAAATCCGGCATCGAACAAAAAACAACTTGGCACTGATCGGCAGCCTCATTTCCTTGCAAAGCGACGGTATTTCAGATTCCGGGGCTAAAAGCGCGTTCAAAGAATTGAGCGAACGGCTTCGGACGATTACCACGATGTATCGCATGCTGTCCCGCGTTGAGGACGGTCATAACGCGGACGCGAAACGATACCTCGACGCGCTGGCTGCGGGCATACGGGATTCGATCATTGCGGGAAGGAAGCAAGTCGAGTTTTGCGTCTACGCCGATTCCTGCATGCTTGATGCGAAACAATTGGTTTCGATGGGATTGATCGTGAATGAACTGGCAACGAATTCGCTGAAATACGCGTTTCCGCACTCGGAAGGCGGCCTCATACGCCTTGAGTTCAAAATTGAGGGCGATAACTGCCTACTCTCGTTTTCGGACAACGGCGTCGGCTTGGAAGAGGGCTCTCATCGGGAGAATTCGAACGAGGCTACGACCGAAGGGCTCGGGCTCACACTCGTCCGGTCTCTGGTCGGGCAGCTGAGGGGAAAACTGCACGTGGAATCGAAATACGGCAAAGGCACGTTCTACACGCTCCGATTTCCGGCGAAAGCCTAGCCGTTCAGAAGATTCCCCGAGCCGACAAAAAACCGAGCGTACTGAAAAGGCAAATTACGAGAACCGATACGGCCAGCAAAACGGTGATCCATTTTTTCTCGTACCGAAACGAAGCGCCCAGGATAGATACAAAAAGAGCTATGTAGATGATGGTTTCGGGAATCCCTAACAAATGATACCTCAGAGGCAGTATCGTATAGATGATTCCTTCAAAGGACCCCGGAGTCGGCCCGATCGTCGAGATCGAAGAGATCCCCAAAACTAGCAATCCCAGTTTTAGGAACCCGAATTTCTCCTCAAGAATAAGTTTCCTGAACGGCAGGAGCGCCGCCCCGATGATGAAACCGCGCACAACCTGAAGCATCGGACCGAGGGCGACGATTGGATCGCTCACCGGACGCATCAATAGAGACAGGGAAGCCGACGCGTAATGTTCTTTATAATTCATAAAAGAGACGGCGAATATTCCGGCAAGAAAATAAGCGACCACATGCGAATACATGACTCTCAGCAGAAACGCTCTAAAGATTTTCTTGCCTTTCATCGGCAGCTCCTCAAGCGCGTGAGTGCGGTATTACTCCGCCCCGCGTTCGTGCAGATCGATATCCATCGCGTCCCAGGGGTATTTGATCCAGATATCCGGAACAACGGCGCCTTCGTACACAACTTTGACCGCGGCGGGGAATTGTGCCTGTTTCGGTTTGTCCTTCTGATGCAGTACGGCCACACGTATTTCGGCGGGTTTATTTTTCAAAAGTTCGGTGATGCAGTAAGCCAGCGTAATGCGCGTATCATCGACTTCATCGACTAAAAGCACTTTTTTCCCGGTCAGCTTCTTCTCAATCTCGTCAATCCACTGCACTTTTAGAGGAATCGGTATCGGCGAAGCGTCGTCAAAATAACGTCTAAGTCCAACGACATAAATATCCTTTTTCAAATACGTCTTGAAAATGCGCGCGGGAATAAACCCGCCCGACGCGATGGCGACAATAATATCTGGTTCCCACCCGGACGCCACGATGTCGGCAGCCGTCTTCTCTACCAATTTGTGGATATCCGAATACTTCACGAACAACTTCTTCATGAGTCCTACCTATCTCCGCGTTTATACGGTTCCCCTAACATTGCCGGAGCGAAAAGACTGCGAGTGTCTTTCCGGAATCCGTCCAAAACAAGAACCGATAGAGTTGCCACGTAAGGTAACATACCGAGGATACTCGGGGGAACCCCGAGCGGCTGCAGAAGGTATTGGAGCACAAAGATTCCGCCAAATAGGAGTGATCCCCAGAAAGCCCGCAAAGGATTCCAAAGAGAGAAAATCGTGAGCGCGATAACGATCCAGCCTCGGCCGGCCGACATGTTCTCCACCCAGCTGGACGAATAAGACAAGGCAAGCTGGGCGCCGCCCAGAGCCGCGAGCGAACCGCCGAGCATGACGCACGCGAACTTCACCAAATCGACGCGGACGCCCAAAGCGTCGGCGGCTTTCGGATTTTCACCGACGGATTTGATTCTGATGCCCCAGCGCGTGTGTTTCAGGAGAAACCAAAGAATCAAACCGAGTGCCAGACTCAAGAAAAAGAAGGGACTCTGAGAAAAAATAATTTGCCCGATGTAGGGAATATCGTTGAGGAAGCCGAGTCCCAAAGCAGGCCAATCGACCGCGATAAGACGTCCAAGCGGCGGAGTCCCGACGAAAGGTTTGCCCCATAAACCCGCGATACCTGTGCCGACCATGGTGATCGCGAGTCCGGAAACTACCTGGTTTGCGCGCAGGGTGACCGAGACGAAGGCGTGCACCGCGCCGAGCGCCGCGCCCGCGAAAACGGCGCATACGAGTCCCCCCCAGGGGCCGCCCGTCACCGCGGTCCCGACGAAGGCCGCAAGGGCGCCCACCGCGATGAGCCCTTCCATGCCGAGGTTGAGAATCCCAGCCCGCTCGGTCAAGATTTCACCAAGAGTCGCGAGAAACAGCGGCGTGGCGAATACCAAGGTCCGCTGCAGAATCGTAGCGGTCAGGTCAAGCATGGTCGCCTCCGTTGAGAATGCTCACGCGGAGCCGGTTCTTCATAAAATACTCGCTCATGATGAGGAACACCAGAATGACGCCGTTGAACACCTGCACCGTCGCGGCGGGGAGTCCCATCGATATCTGGATGCTGTTGCCGCCGACCACGATACCCGCGAAAAAGATCGATGAGAAAATCACCCAGCGCGGATCAAGCCGCGCGAGCCAGGCGACGATGATGCCGGTAAAGCCGTAGTTCGCGGAAATCGTGTCCGGGTAGGTCATATGCTTGTGATTAGCCGCGATCTCGTTGAAGCCCGCAATTCCGGCAAGACCGCCCGAAACCAGCATTATCAGAATCGTGACGCGGGCCGCGTCGATACCCGCGTACCGGGCGGCGTCGGCGTTTTCCCCCAATACACGCACTTCGTAGCCGAACTTGGTCCGATACATGAGTATGTAGACAATCGCGATGGACACCAGCGCGATAACGATGGTCGCGTAGGGGATGGTGGTTCCCGGAATCGTCGCCAGCGTCGCGTGCTCGGCTAAGTTATCGGTATAGGGGAAACCGCGCTGAGACTCGCCTTTCCACGGGCCGACGATGAGGAAGCGAACGAACTCCGCAAGAACGTAATTGAGCATCAGGGTCGATATCGTCTCGTTTACGGAGAAAAAAACCTTCAGCGCCGCCGCAAGCACGCCCCAGGCGGCGCCGCCGACGAAACCCGCGAAGAACATGAGCGGCAGCAAAACCCACGAAGGCAGGAACGCGCAATTCAGGCCGACCCACGTCGCCGCCATCGCGCCGCCGAGGAGTTGGCCTTCCGCGCCGATGTTCCAAAACTTTCCCCGAAAGGCAACCGCCAGGCCCGTACCGACGAGCATGAGCGGCAGCGCGCGGGAAAAGGTTTCCGCGATACCGTAGCTGGAAAAGAAACCGCTGCGGAAAATACGGAAGATTCCCATGACGGGATCTTTACCGGCCGCCGCGAATATGACGCCCATGACGACAAGCCCCGCCAGCAGACTCGCCGCCAATATCAGGAACGAGAAAAGCGGTTTGATCTCGTTGCGATCCTCAACCGTGATGCCTATTCGCATGAAGTGGCCTCCGCGCAGCCGCAACCAGCCATCATGAGGCCGACGCTTTCGTTAGTCAGGGAAGCCGTTTCGGCTATCCCCATAAACTCACCTTGAAAAATGACCGCGATCCGATCGCAGAGGGCGAAAACCTCTTCAAGATCCTCAGAGACAAGAAGAACTGATCCTCCGGCGTCGCGGCGTTTCAAAAGTTGCATTCGTATATATTCAGTGGCGCCCACGTCCAGCCCGTAAGTCGGGTGACTTGCCACCAGAAGCGACGGATCGCTCGTGATTTCCCTGCCGATGATCATTTTCTGTATGTTGCCGCCCGAAAGGTTCTTCATAGGTGAATCGATGGACGGGGCCGACACGTTGAAACTTTCAATGAGGTGTTCAGCGTGCTCTTTGATTCGGTCGTAATGTAGAAAAACCACGTCCGAGAAAGGCCGCCCATGATGGCTTTTCAGCACGGAATTTTCGTAAACGAAGAGATTCGGCACGATGCCGAACTTGATCCGCTCTTCGGGCACGTGCGATACGCCCATGCGCGACACCAATCGGGCGGATTGATTCGTAATGTCTTTGCCGCGGAGCGTGATCCTGCCCGAGCTGGACTTACGCAGACCGGTAACCGCTTCTATCAATTCTTTCTGCCCATTCCCGGAAACCCCGGCGATGCCGAATATTTCATTTCGGTACATTGAGAAAGAAACGCCTTTCACCAGCTCGATGCCGCGGTCTCCCACGACATGCAGGTTTTCAACGGAAAGCACCTCCTCTCCACGAGGAAGCACGGAGCGTTCAAGCGATGTGGCCAATTCCCGGCCGACCATAAGACGCGCAAGCTCGCACCGGTCTACCTTGCTCGGATCGGCCGCCCCGGTCACTTTCCCCTTACGCAGGATAACGACCCGGGTGCAAACGGAAATGATCTCATCCATTTTATGGCTGATGAGCACGATCGCCTTGCCTGAAGCGGCCATCTGCCTGACGACCTCAAAAAGTTCCTGCCCCTCCTGAGGCGTGAGGACCGAGGTCGGTTCGTCCAGGATGAGCAGCTGGGCGCCGTAGATCAGCGCTTTTACGATCTCTACGCGCTGCTGCTCGCCGGCGGACAGCT
>JBAYHM010000220.1:0-7687 GCA_041666155.1 Treponemataceae bacterium | reverse complement strand
TCTTCCATGGAGTGGGTCGTCGCGATCAACGATGTACCTTTCTCCCTTAGTCGCAGCATACGTTCCAAAAGAAGACGGCGGGAAGCGGGATCAAGGGCCGCGCTCGGTTCATCCAATAAATACAACTCGGCGTCCAAAGCAAATACGCCCGCTAGCGCGGCCTTCCGTTTTTCTCCGCCGCTCAATGAAGAGGTATCGCGGTCGCGATATTCAGCGTAAGGAAGTCCGGATTGGTCCATCGCCGAACGGACGGTGGACACGAGTTCATTGCCCGTGAGTCCTTTGTTTTTCGGACCGTACGCCACGTCATCGGCGACGTAGCGGGAGAAAAGGGCCGCTTCGGGATTTTGGACCGACAAAGCCGCACGCATACGCAGCGGCTGAAGTTTTACCGCGGGATCGAGTGTGTCATTTCCGAAAACGAGCACTCGTCCCTCTTGAGGAAGAAGAACGGCGTTGCCATGCCTCAGCAGTGTTGATTTTCCCGATCCGCTGGGACCGATGATCGCCGTGGAGGAAGAGCGGTGGAAAGAATGGTTGATACCCTTGATCGCCGTGGCTGAAAACGCCGTTCCGCGCATATAGGTGTGCGCGACATTCTCAAAACGAAGGATGGAAACGGCGGGCGCGGAGTGTCGGTGCTGCGCGGTGACGGATATCGGTATTCCTGAGACTAATGGCTCGGATAAAGGTTCGTGCTTAAGATAGATCGCCAGATCAGAGGCAAAACCTTCAGGATCGAGGTGAGAAGGGTTAAAAACGGCGCCGCGGGCCTTCAGCGCGCAAGCGCAGACTAGCGCCTGCGGCAATTCCAGACCCCAAAGCTCCAATTCCGGTCGCGCGAAAAGGTCCGCCGGAGTACCGTCGAATACGAGGCATCCGTGATCAAGCACGACGACACGGCGCGCGCGCGACGCCTCTTCCATGGAATGGGTAACATGCAGGATTGTCTTGCCGTTCTTGATGAAAGAATCCAGAAGTTCCAGCATGGCGTCGCGTCCGGCCGGGTCAAGCATCGACGCGGCCTCGTCCAAGGCGAGGATCGGCGCTTCCATCGCAAGCGCTCCCGCCAACGAAAGCCTTTGACGTTCTCCTCCGGAAAGAAAGTGGGGCGGTTTGCGTCGTGAACCTTCAAGGCCCACCGCGCGTAATGCGGAAGTGACCCGCCGTTCGATCTCTTCGGGCGCGAGACCGAGGTTTTCCGGTCCGAACGCGACATCCTCCTCCGCGACGGTAGCGACGATCTGGTCATCGGGATTCTGCAATACGGTGGCGATGCTTCGTCTAAAACGGGCGCTGTCTTCGTTCTCGCACACACGAACCGTGCCGACGTCAGGTTTGAGAAGGCCGACGATAAGTTTAAGCAGGGTGCTTTTCCCGGAACCGTTCGCGCCCAGAACGGCGACGTATTCGCCTGCGCGAATTTCCAGGTCCAGATGATTCAGCGCCGGACGGTCGGAAGAAGGATAACTATATGTAAGTGAACGCGTCGCGATGATCGCATCGGGATCGTGCATCAGGAACCTCACGTCTCGGTCCAAAATACGGATCCAAGCGCAGGTAGAACATACGCCAAGCTTCTCGTTTCGGCAAGACTATTCACGGAAGCCACTAGTCCCTCTTGCCCTCTCTCGCCTAAATTGTGCCAATATGAAATTCCTGCATACCGCGGATTTGCACCTTGGGCGTACCCTACACGAGCGATCGTTACTTGAAGACCAGCGACTCATGCTTGATTTGTTGATCGATGAGCTTGGAAAGGATGACTATGCGGCGCTTTTGATCGCCGGGGACGTATACGACAGGTCGATACCGTCCCCCGATGCGGTGGAACTGCTTGGCTCTTTTCTTGCGAAAGTCAGGCGCCGGTTTCCCGATCTTGCCGTAATCATCGGATGCGGGAATCACGATTCACCTGAACGGCTGGGCTACGGGGATAAACTGTTTTCATCGCTGGGTATTCACATTATTTCCGATCCCGAGCATTCCTTTGAACCCATCATCGTGGAAAAGAATGGGGAACGAAGCGCGATTTTCGTCCTTCCGTTTCTCACGCCCGGCAGTCTCCGTGACGCGGAAGCGGACAAGGAAGAGGGAGGAAGACCTCTCCGGTCACAAAAAGAATTGGCTCTTGCCGCGGCCGCCCGCCTGGAAATCGCGCGTACGCGCGCGATCGCCGAAGGCGCGCTCTCGACGATCCTGGTCGCGCACCTCTTCGCGGCCGGAGGCCGGGAGTCCGAATCCGAGCGGTCTTTTCTCGGAACCGCGGAACGTGTGGATGCCGAACTATTTAAATCATTCGACTATGTCGCCCTTGGACATCTGCACCGCTTCCAAAAAGCGGGAAAAAGCACCTATTATTCGGGCAGTCCCCTCGCCTATTCGTTTGATGAGGCCGACCATCAAAAGTGTCTGGTTGCGGTCGATGTCCGGCCGAACACGGTCGTCGAGATTTCCCGGATACCCACGCGACCGACAAGACGGGTTACCCGGTTGAGCGGAACCTTCGACTCCTTCATGGCGGTGAACGCGTACTTAAAGGAAAAAGAAGACTATCTGGAAATCGCCCTGACCGATGGGCAGTTGGTGGAAAACCCGCTCGCGCTCCTACGAACCCGGTACCCTAACCTTCTTTCGGTACGCCAGGACACGGCGCTTGCCGCGGTCGGAGCGCTGGAGCTGGACGGGAGAGCTTCGGTTCAAGCGAATCGCGGCAGGAATGTCGCCGATGATTTTTCGGAATTTCTTTCGGCTTTGTACGGGCAGAGCGATGAGAAGAAAATGGACTTGTTCAAAAAAATTGCCGCGGAGGTCGATGATGCGACCACGTAAACTGATACTGGAAAACATCGGGCCCTTCGTCGGCCGGACGGAGATCGATTTTGAAGAACTGGGAGACATTTTTCTCATAACCGGAAAGACGGGTTCGGGAAAAACAACCGTTTTCGATTCTTTATGCTACGCGCTATACGGCATTCTTCCCGGCGGACGCAGAAACCAGACGCGGCGACTTCGTTCGGATTTTGTCGGCGATGAGGCTAATTGCTCCGTATCGCTCGAATTTGAGCTTGGAGACCGGGTATTCCTCGTGGAAAGAACGCCTCCGCGCCAGCGAAAAAAAGCGAGGGGTGAAGGCTGGATAGAAGATCCGGAAACGACGGTACTTTTTGAAAAGGTCCAAGGGCGGCTTGAGCAACGAAGCGGCAAGAAAGGCGACGCGGACGAACGGATCAAGGACCTTCTCGGCTTGTCTTTTGATGAATTCTCCAAGATAGTCCTCCTTCCGCAGGGCGAGTTCGCGGAATTTCTCAAACAGAACACAAACGACCGGCGTGAAGTGCTCAAGAAACTGTTCCCGGTCGACCACGCCGTCCGCGCCCGGGAGCTGGCGGTAGAGCGTTCAAAAACCGCCGGCGCGCGCCTTGTCGAAGCCGAACGAACCCTAGCCGACGCCGCGACACGCTTCGACGCCGACGCGTATGAGAACAACCGAATATCGGCGCTAAACCGTGTCACGGCCGCCGGCGAAGAAGCCAAGCGCTTAGAGCAGGAGCGTGACCGTTTAACCGATGAACTGCGCGCCGCCGAAGCCGAAAAGATCACAAGAGAAAACCTCCGCCTTGCTAAGGACGCGGAAATGAACCTGGATGAAAGCGCCGCCGATATAGCGGACCAGGAAAAGCGGCTTGTCTCGTGCAGACTGGCACGGCCGCTCGCCCCGCTGCTCGCGCGGGTTCTGGAAACGGAAACCGCGGCCGAAAAGGCGCACGGGATAGCGGCCGGTACGACGAACAAACGGGAGAAACTTTCCTTAAGCGCCTCTTCCATAGAGAACAGATCATCCGAGCTTGCCGGGACGGAAAAGGAATCGATAAAGCTCCGAGAAAAACGTGGACCGTTAGCCGAAGCCGCGCGCGACGAAAAAGACCTTGAGGCGGCACGCGCGGAATCCCGCATAATCCGTCAACGGGAAATGGAAACGTGGAACCAAAAAGAAGCGGCGGACAAGGCGGTCCGCGAGCTGGCGCTGGAAATCTCCCGACTACGCGAAAAAGCCGAAACCTCCGACGCCTGCGACGCGGCTTGGGAAACGGCGCGTGAAGCGATGGAAATGGCCCGGACGCTGAAACCATTAGCGGAACGGGCCGATCGGCTCCGCGCGGATCGGGCCGATATCGAAAAAACCGTTACCGCCCTCTCCGTTGAAATATCCGAGCGAGAGACCGACGCCCCTATTTTGAAAGCGGAAATCGAAGAAATCGAAAAACTGTTGCGGGAAGCCGAACTTTCAGGCAGCGCATCAGCGTTGGCTTCTACGCTGCAAGCCGGAAGCCCCTGTCCCGTGTGCGGTTCTCCGGATCATCCTAGGCCCGCGGTCGCGATCCTTCCCGTCTTTGACTTGCTCGCGCGGCGCGACGTCAGACGACGAAACGCGGAGGACGCGGCAAAAGCGCTCGCCTCCAAAACGACGGAAGCGGAAGCGCTGAAAACGCGGCTCAAGAGGCTCGATCTTGAAGCCGCTGAAATCGCGGCCCTGGTCGCCGAAACAGGAGCTTCTCTGCCTACCGCGGCGGAAGCGGCGGCGCGACTCGTCGCGTTGTCGGAGGCGACGAACACGGCTCTTGTACCGAGAACGGAAGCGCGGATGGCACGCGACCGACTGGCTCTCTTGTACCGGGAAGCCGAAAAAAGCGCCGAAGCCGCGAAACGGATAGACGAAAAGCGATCCACTGACGCCGCGCGCCGCGCGGCGATTGACGCGGCGATCGCTGAAAAAGAAAAACGCCGGGAAATCGCGTTCTTGACTTTCGACGGTGAAACCTCGGCTCTAGCCGCTCTCGCATCGATCGATGAGCGCATCGCCGCGCTCGATGAGGCGGTTTCTACCTGGAAAATAGAAAGAGAAAATGTGGTGAAAGCGCTTTCCGCAGCTGCAGCTGAGGAGAAAGCAATGCTCACCGCTGCCGCAGAAGCCCAAGCAAGCGCCGAAAAAGCCCGCGCCGAGTTCACATCGCTCTTGTCGCGTTCTCCTTTTCCGGATGAAGAAGCTCTTAGAACGGCAATTCTTGATCGTGGCGAAGAAGAACGCCTTGAACGGGAAATCATCTCATGGAAAGATGAACGGAGCCGCTTGAAAACCCGTCGGGAAGAATTGGAAAAAAACGTTGAACGGATAATCACTGAACGCCGCCGAGCGGACGGCATGACACCGTCCGACGCCGACGAGATCGCGACGGCTCTTGAACGGAACCGAACGGCGCGAGAGGCGGCGACCGCCGAGCGGGACGCGGCAAACGCGGCCGCGCATTCGTTCGAAAGGGACAGAGCCGCGTTTGAGGAAGCTAGCGAACGACGACGCGCGCTTGCCGATGAAAGCGCCCTGATAAAGGCTCTTGCCGAGGACCTTGCCGGCAACAATCCGAAAAAGCGTTCTTTCGACGCGTGGCTTTTGGGCGCCTACCTTTCGGAAGTCGCCGCCTTTGCCACAAAACGGCTGGAGCGCATGTCGGAGGGCCGCTATCGGCTTTTGTTGGATGGCGACAGAGAGGGAGGCAGGGGCCAGACCGGACTCGACCTATCCGTCTTCGACTCCTATACCGGACGGGCGCGGCCGTGCGCAACGCTTTCAGGCGGAGAAAGCTTTATGGCGTCTATCAGCCTGGCACTCGGACTTGCCGATTCCATCCAAGCGCGTTCCGGGGGCGTTCGTCTGGACGCGGTGTTCATCGACGAAGGTTTCGGGAGCCTGGACGACGCGAGTCTTGATAAAGCGCTTGGCATACTCGACGAAATCCGCGACCACCGCATGGTCGGCCTGATCTCCCACGTCGGTGAAATGAAGAGCCGTATCCCGAGCAGGTTGGAAATAATTAAAACAAATATCGGCTCAAGGATCACCGTTTCCGCTGGAATATAACGGATGAATTTGCGTAATTCATATATGGACCTTACACTGTTTTCATGTTGAAAAGCGGGAAGCTATCCGCACAATTCACTGGATTGATACTTACCCTTAGCGCCGGTACGGCGTTGCTGATTATCGGAGTGCTCGTCGCGACGACGGCAACCAGTTTTCTGGAAATTGAACGAAAAACCGTAAAAGCAGGCTTGGACCGGGTCGAGGCGACGCTCAATAGCCAACTGGAAGGAATCGAGTCCAAAACCGCTGATTACGCGGTCTGGGACGATACCTATAAATACATCCAGGGTAAAATACCTTCATACGCCTCGGAAAATATGAATGGCAGTGTCCTTAGAAACCTTGGCCTTAGCTTTGGGGCGATTTACGACGAAAACGGTACTTTGATCGCCGCCGACGCGAGTTCCGGAAAGAATGTACCGAAAAACCTGCCGAAAAGTTTAAATGCGACCTCGCCGGTATTTTCCCCAACCACACGGGCGAACGAACGTCGAACAGGACTCACGCGGATCGATGATCAGGTCTACGCGCTTACGGCGATGGCGGCCCTCCGATCTGACGGGAACGGTCCATCAAAAGGCTTAGTCGTGTTCGCCAGGGAAATTGACGACTCCTTCGCCGCTTCGACATCTAAAATGACCGGTTTGAAGGTCAACTTTATGCCTGTAGCGGAACAAGGACTGCCGGCCCTGCGAGAAATTGAAACGGGCGGACTCCATGAACCCGTAATCGGAAAACGGATCTTGAACGATGTCGTGGGAAAACCGACCATCTTGGCAATAACGAGTGAACCCCGTACGATTTTCAACCTGGGCCACCGCGCCATCCTTATGTTGATAGTATCGACAGCCGTCATTCTTCTGTTCGGCGCGATTGTACTTCAAAACGTGTTTGCGTCGTTACTCATCAAGCCGATGAAAAGACTGGAAACATTTATTACCAAAGGTCATTCGTCCGACGATTCCTTTGATGGTGAATTGATCGCGCTCGGACAAAGATCGGACGCGGTCGGCAGAACGGCGCGGGTCATCAAAGCGGCGCGAGACGAAATGAGCAAAATGCTGGACCTGCAGCGGAACGCAAACGAACAGTTGGAAATTGAAGTCCGCACGCGAACAAACGAATTGACGAAAGCAAACCGGGAAATGGCCATCTACCAGCGGGTGATGGAGGAGACCAGCGAAGGTGTCATCATCACCGATATTGAGGGCAATATTCGGGAAGCGAACAAGGCGTTCTGCGATATGTCGGGCTACGACCTGTCCGAGCTTATCAATAAAAATCCGCGAATATTGAAGTCGGACAAACACGATGACGCCTTTTTCACCTCGATGTGGGAAGCAATCCTTTCCGTAGGGTGCTGGGAAGGTGAAGTGTGGAATAAGCGCAAAAACGGCTCATTGTTTCCCATCTGGCTCAACATCGATACCATCTCTGATGAAAACGGCAAACCTTCCCGCTTCGTCGGGATTTCCGCGGACATCAGCAAAATAAAAAAAGCGGAAGAAAACCTCAATCGAATGGCTTTTTACGATCCATTGACCGACCTGCCTAACCGAGCTCTCTTCAAGGATCGATTTAAACAGGCTCTTGCGCGATCTCAACGGATCGGAAACCGCGTTGCGCTCTTATATCTTGACTTGGATAGATTTAAAAACGTGAATGATAGCCTTGGCCACCATGCCGGGGACGAGCTTTTGAAGGAATCGGCTAAACGCATCAAAAGCCAAGTACGGGACGCAGACACTGTCTGCAGACTTGGGGGTG
>JBAYHM010000219.1:0-7688 GCA_041666155.1 Treponemataceae bacterium | reverse complement strand
GTTGGTCGGTTCGTCCAGGAGCAGGATATCCGGCGTGCCGAACAAAGCCTGAGCTAAAAGGACGCGCACCTTGCGCGACTCGTCCAGCTCGCTCATGAGCTTGGTGTGGTCTCCTTCATCAAGACCGAGGCCTGAGAGCATTTGTCCCGCTTGGGCTTCGGCTTCCCAGCCGCCCATTTCGGCGAACTCGCCTTCCAGTTCCGCCGCGCGGATTCCGTCATCTTCGGTGAAATCTTCTTTTGCGTAGATCGCTTCACGTTCTTTCTGGATCGCGTACAGCTTCGTGTAGCCCATGACGACAGTCTCGATGACGGAATACTGCTCGAAGGCGAAGTGGTCCTGCGCTAGAACCGCCATGCGTTCGCCTTTGGTGATTATAATGTCACCACGGTCGTGCTCAATCTCGCCGGAAAGTATTTTGAGGAAGGTGGATTTACCGGCGCCGTTAGCGCCGATAATGCCGTAGCAGTTGCCGGGCGTGAACTTCAGGTTCACGTCTTTGAAAAGGGAGCGCTCGCCGAAGGCGAGCGACACATCGGTGACGGTGATCACTTACAGAGACTCCTTGCTTAGGCGGGTGGGGGAGGCGACCTTCAGACAGTGATCTTTTGAATCGCCTCGTATTACCGTTGCCCGGCTAGCTTTTCTTTCGGAATATACCGAGGATGCGGCCGACTAGGGATTTTTTTGGTGCTTCTTGAGTAGAGGGCTTCCCGGTCGTCTGCCCCTGACGAGGGCCTCGCTGGGCATTTTGGGGAGCGTTCGCGCGTCCGCGCGGCGGCTGTTGTCTGCTTCTGCCACCCGCGTCGCCTTCACTCGCCGCTTGCCTTGCGCGGTCTTCCTGCTCGGCGCCATACTTGCGCCGGTAATATGCCAATCGTTCTTCAAAAGAGACGCGGGAAAGGTCCGGTTTCGCGGCCGCTCGATTGTCGCGCGGCGCGGCTTGAACCGGCGGACGCTGTTGGCGCTCTCCGGCCGGGCCGCTCTCCCGGTTCGGGCTTCTGGATCTTTCGCGACCGCCTGCCGCCGCCGGAGCGCGTTCGCCGCCACGCGGATGTTCTGCGCGCTGACGGTCCGCCGGGCCGTGTCGGGGCCCGCGGCCTTCAGAGCCTCGACCCTCTCTGCGTTCGTCTTTCCGTTCGCCGCCGCGATATTCTCCGTGCTGACTCGGGCCCCTGCCGGATCTGCCGCCGCCGTCGCGGTCTTCGTACACATCGGTACGAATGCGCATGCCTTCGCTTTTATCTTCAGCGTAGAGGGTTTCCTCGGCGACAGCCGAAGGGACTTTCCTTTCCAAGTATTTTTCGATCGCGGGGAGTTGGTAGACGTCCTGCTCGCTCGCGAGGCTTATGGCTTTCCCGGTTTTACCCGCGCGAGCCGTGCGACCGATACGATGCACGTAATTTTCCGCTTCGTTCGGGAGATCATAGTTGACGACCAACGCAAGTCCTTCTATATCAAGGCCACGCGCCGCGACATCGGTCGCGACCAAATATTTGTGCTTTCCGGACTTTAAGTCCTCGATTATTTGGGACCGTTTCACCTGCGGCAGATCGCCGATGATAAATTCACAATCGATACCGTTGATGCGCAGCCGTTTTGCCACGATTTCCGTATAGCGCTTGGTGTTGCAGAAAATTATCGCGCTTTCGGGCTTTTCGTTCTGGAAGATGCCCATAAGGAGTTTCATTTTATCGTTGCTGGGGACGTGGTAAAGAAGCTGCTCGATTTCCTCGACAGTGACGTTCTCCGGCGCGATCTCGATTTCAAGCGGTTCTTTGGTGTATTCCCACGCCAGGTTTTTTACCCAGGCATTGAGAGTCGCGCTGAAGAGCATCGTCTGGCGGCGATCCGCGGGCGGCACAACCTTGATGAGCTTGCGGAGGTCCGGATAGAAGCCCATATCGAACATGCGGTCGGCCTCGTCCAGAATTAGAAACGCGAGGTCCATGAGCGGCATCTGACCGGAACTGTTGAGGTCCAGAACGCGGCCGGGTGTGCCGACCATAATCTGCGCGTTCTCACGTAAAAGTTTTTGCTGGTGCGCGTAGCCTACACCGCCGTAGAAACTGCCTACCTTGATTGACAGGTATTTGGCGATTTTTTTAGCCTCGTCTTCCACTTGGACAGCGAGCTCGCGGGTGGGTACCATGATAAGGGCTTTCTTGCCGCCTAGAAGCGGTTCAGTCAAAAGGCGCTGCAGAATGGCGATTAGGTAGGCGGCCGTCTTTCCGGTTCCCGTCTGCGATTGCACGTACAGGTCGGCTCCGCCGAAGGCATTTTTTAGTACCTGTTCTTGGACCGGCATGCAAGTGTCATAGCCAGAGTCCTCAATACCCCTCTGTAAATCGGGGTGTAAATTCAGTTCGGTAAATTCCATCAGGTTCTCTTTTTTCGAACGATTTAGAGGATTGGAAACGCGAAGCGTCCGCGGTGATCCATCGCCCGTGCGAGAAGGGCAATCGGAGCTTCGCTATCCGAACCGCCCGTTGGGCGGTTCGATATCCCGTTATACTATATCGTTTTTACCGGATAGTGAAAAGGGTCGGCATCAACGGCGGAAAAAGGCCAGGAACGCTCCGAAAAGTGCGGCGACACCGCCCGCGACCATGATCATGATCGAGCGCAGCTCGGATTCGCTGGTTTTGCCGAGGATTTTTTTCCCGATTCCCGCAAGGACGTTACCGCTGGCCGCATCGTAGAGATAATACCCGTATACGAGAGCGGCGAGTCCTCCGATGATGAGTACCGCGCCTATTTTGAAAGTTCCCCGTGAATTATTACGTGCCATATGCGCTCCTTGAAAAGGTGAATATACTTCAGATTTTCGTCGGAACGCTAGAATTCGTCAAGACTGGCCGTTTACGGTATTTCTCTAGCAAGCACCGCCGCAAATCCCGCGGAACCGATAACTCGCGCGAGCCGTTCTACCTCGGCCGCCGGAACCTCGGAAATTACGACTCGGTAATTGTCTCCGTTTTTTTCATAAGCGGGAGAAAGTCCCACGTTTTTCAGTTTATCAAAGGCTTCCGCCGCGTATTTGGGTGCTTTATAGGAACCGACTTGTAGTCGGTAGCGCTTATTTTTCGTCGCATCGATGGGCGCGGGCAGAATTTGCGCGGTCCCGGTATTCGTGCCGACTTCTTTTGACATCGATGCGCTCTTTATCGCGACGGGAGTCACCGCGGGTTCTTTCAATATTTCAGCAAGCGGTGTCGCCATTTCAATGACTACAGGCGCGGTTCCCGTCGTCAACATGTCGAGCATTTCAGCAGTCGCGCGTGAAACGTCGATAATTCGAGCGGGAACGAAGGGCCCGCGGTCATTTACCCGTACAACGGCCATTTTCCCATTTTGCGTGTTGGTGATCCGCAACGTCGTTCCGAAGGGGAGGGTCGGATGGGCCGCGCTCAACTGGCTGGAGTCGAAGATTTCTCCGGAAGCGGTCGCTTTGCCTTCGAATTCCGCCCCGTACCAGGAAGCGATTCCTTCTTGGCGGAACGGGGTGACTGACTCTTTTCCTTGGGCGAAGACCGGAAATATCGATATCATGACGGTGAGCGCGACAGCGCACATAAAACTCTTCATACATTCTTATCGGCTGGGAATCTTCACTCATTGAGTATCGGCGCATTGAGCGCTTTTTGCGTCCGTGCTAGAGTCTAGCAGGGAGACAAGTAATGAAGGAAAAAGCTGAAGATGAGCAGGGACCGAGCAACGCCGAACTGAAAAAACTTTTGGAACGAACGCTTACGCGGTTCCAGAATTGGCGAGTAGAAATGGAACGGAATCCGAATCCCCACATGGTCCATCAGTTGAAAAATCTTGTTTCCATAATAGACTCGCTTTCGGAGATTACCGAGGGGCGAATGCAATATTCTTATAAGCAATTGGCCCATCGTATGGCGTTGTTGGTAAATGAAGTCGCGCAATTGAACCTGAAGATTAGCTCGGCGCTAACCGATGACGATTTTCTTGACGCAGAGGAAGAGCGTGCGGTGACCGCGAGCTTAATGTCCTTGGTTCAGTCTGCTGTCGCACTCATTGGTATGGTGCAAGAACGCTTCGGATCTGGGCGAAAACTACCCGATCCCTCAAAAATGAATCTGCTCACTCCACCCACCTAACCTTATCCGGCGCGTTTTCGTTAAGGAATATCCGCTCGTAACGTCCCGAGTGGGAGACGCCTGGGTTTTCCGGGAAGTACGTTTTGCGGAAAAACCAAACGATATCGGCCATTGCGGCCGCTGAGTCGGATTCGGCGTAACGGAAGAAGATTTCCCGATTCGTCAGAATTTCAGCCGCTCGTTCATCATCGATAAGTTCCGGATCGGTGAACCGTCGTATTTCCGAACGCAGTCCGCCGAAGTTAGCGCCGGCGACCGATAACAGCCGAAGATGTTTGCGTTCGTCCATCCAGTAAATTTCGTAGACGCCGCCGACCGCCGGGACGCTTTTAGCTATTTCCCACCGGTCTGCCTTGCGGAGCGCGGACCAGGTTATGGAATAATAAACGTCTTTTCCCTTCGCCTTTCCGTTGATTCCGCTGTTCATTGGGGCGAGATTAGCACATTTTTGAAAATAAACAAAGTTTTTCGTGCGAATTTACATACACCGAAAACGGGTTATTGTATGAAGAATCATACTAAAATGGTTGAGTCGCATTACTTTAATTTGTTAATATTTATTTATATCTTTATAATATATACAGATAGTCGTTATTTGCTTTGGTGTGACAAGGCTGGCATGGTTCTTGCAATATAATAAGTGGAGTAGTTATTCGATTATTCCGAGGAGACGACCATGGCTACCAAGCGAGATGATCGGCTGCAAGAAGACGCGTTGCGTTCCTATTTCGATCAGATAAAGATAACTCCGCTTCTGAATTTTGAGGAAGAACTGGAGTTGTCGCGTCGGATCAAAAAGGGCGACGAAAGCGCTAGGCAGAAACTGATCGAGTCGAATTTGCGCTTGGTCGTGAAGATCGCCAAGGCCTTTGTGACCGTTGATGTGCCGCTCTTGGACCTCATTCAGGAAGGAAACCTGGGTTTGATCCGCGCCGCCCAGAAGTACGACTACGCCAAGAATGTTCGGTTCTCCACTTACGCGAACTGGTGGATCAAGCAGTCAATCACTCGCGCGCTCGCAAACAAGCGCCGAGCCATCCGTTTGCCTCACAGAAAGGAAGAAGCGCTCAAGAAAATCCAGAAAGCCTACAATTATCTGAGTCAGCGTTATATGCGCAGACCTACAACCGCGGAGATATCCAAAGAAGTCGGGATTCCCATTGCTGAGGCTGAACACATACTTAATCTCGCTAACGGGATAGTGTCGCTCGACGCCGAAACCGGGGAAGATTCAGGATCGCTCATCGATTTATGTGAAGATTATACCTACAGTCCCGATCGGGAAGTGATCAGGGAATCCGTTCGTGTCGAAACGCTCGCGTTTTTGGAAAAGCTCATGGAACGTGAGAAACAGATTCTTATGTATCGTTTCCAATTCTACGGCGGCGAGCGCTATACCTTGAAGCGCATCGGCGACGAGTTGGGGATATCCCCGGAAACCGTCCGCCAGATTGAAATTCGCGCGCTCAAGAAGTTAAAGGTTCAAGCAGCGGAACTCAAAGACTATATTCACATATAACGCGCGATAGTCGTAGTTATATCGGAGCTGCCGACGTAAAAAAAGCCTAGTCGCTAGTCCTCGACCAGTAGGTCTGCGGATTCGCTCCTAGGCTTTTTTTACTGGCGCGCTCCGGCCTATCCACTAATGTTCGCGCGTTATACGTGCAACCGGTGTGGGCGTTACGGGGTTTGGGCTACGACGGGAGTGCGGCATCGTAGACAATACGCGGACATGGTGGTGGTATGCGGGGTCGCGGGCTGTAAAGCGCTGCGCGCTTTAGCAGCCGCCGAGCCGCCACCTTCCGAGTCGGTTTCATCCAGCGTGAGCGCGGCAAGGATGACGTCGCGCCGCGGACGCGCGGCGCAGTCAATCAATACCTATCGGCAAACGGCCGAAGGCTGTACGCCGCGCTAGTCTAGTGTGCAGAATCGCTCCTTGCGATTCTGCTGAGGCAAGGAGGCCGACTTGACCAAGAGGGGAGATACCTTTACTTTTTGATAGTGAAGTTAGGAAGCGCACGGAAGGGTAAAACGAGAACGTCAAAAGGCAGGAGAGGCACACGCCCTACGCCGCCTGATCGTGCTCGGGCCGCGGTGGTCGCGGCTGTTTTGGTTGCGTGCGCGATATTTGCGTCTGTGGTGGCCGCGGTCATCCGTGCTCCGCGGGAACCAGTTGAAACGATGGCAGTTGCGATCAATCCACCAGCCGAAACCGGGTCTAAAACCGTAGTTGAAGAGCTTCCCGAAATGGATGATCCGCTTTCGCCGGAGACTGTCGCGGTATCGCCGCCTCTCACGGAAGTTCCTCTTCGCGTCTCTGTGACGCGGACCCGGCCCGAAAAGCCGACGGAACTTGTTAAACCGAAAATTCTGGAAAAAACGACCGAAAGGCTGATTGAAAGACCATACGAGATTCCGAAGCGTCAAGTGCCGAAGCATATGGTTGTGCCTGTTATCGGCAGAACTTCATCTCGCCCCGAACGGGATCCGCGGCCGTCACCGAAGCCTAAGGGTATCATGGCGATAGTGATCGACGACGCCGGGAACAACTTGAAAGAGCTTGAACCTTTTCTTAAGTTTCCTGGGCCGCTGA
The DNA here is from genome assembly GCA_041666155.1 of Treponemataceae bacterium. GTDB lineage: Bacteria > Spirochaetota > Spirochaetia > Treponematales > Breznakiellaceae > SZUA-426. Next base: position 968 of record JBAYHM010000219.1, on the reverse strand, counting down.
CCATAGCGGTTCTGCCGGGGTTACCGCATTCCGCGGAGGCCGCTCGGCGCGCAAGGGCTGCGGGGAAGGAAGTAATCCTTCATCAACCGATGGAAGCGCTCGGCGGCCAGAATCCTGGACCAGGTGCCATCTCGGTGGGTATGAGCGATGCCGAGATTCGGGTTATACTGAAGAGGAACGTGGACGAAGTCGGGCCGGTAGTCGGCATGAACAATCACCAGGGTTCCAAGGTCACGGCTGATGAGCGGACGATGAAAGTTGTCCTTGAATTTTGTCGTTCTTACGGACTCTTTTTTCTCGATTCGAAAACGACCGCTGAAAGCGTCGTCCCCGCCGTAGCAGCGAGGACGGGAATAAGCATCCGGGAGCGCGACGTGTTCGTAGATAATATCCAAGAACGAGCGGCGATGATCCGCTATCTGCAGGAAGGGCTTCAAAAGGCCGAAAAGAAAGGATCGGCGGTCATGATAGGGCACGCGTGGTCTTCCGAATTGGCCGCGACGCTGTATGAACTGTATCCCGAACTCGTCGAGCAAGGGTTTTCGCTATCTTCAATCGCGGGCATCATGATGGGGACATACGACGATGAGGGTCTTGGGGATTGAGAGTTCCTGCGACGAATGCTCGGCCGCGGTCGTAGAAGACGGCCAACGGATCCTGAGCAACGTCGTCGCCACCCAGATCCCGTATCATGCCGTTTTTAACGGCGTCGTGCCGGAGATCGCCAGCCGCATGCATACTGAATGGATATCCGGCGTAGTTAAGCAGGCTTTGTCTGAGGCTGGCCTGAAGCCTTCCGAGGTCGATGCGGTCGCGGCAACTTCCAGACCCGGTCTATCCGGCGCGCTGCTGGTTGGCTTGACCTTTGCCAAGGCTTTCGCCTGGGCCCGAGATATTCCGTTCATAGCGGTCAACCACATGCTTGCGCACCTGTATGCGCCGCAGCTGGTTGAGCCGGTCGCGTATCC
>JBAYHM010000218.1:0-7827 GCA_041666155.1 Treponemataceae bacterium | reverse complement strand
CGCTCACGTGGGTTCTGCTTAATAGGACTCGGTTCGGCACGAACATTTTCTGTCTCGGCGGCAATCCCGAAGCCTTGAGTCTTGCCGGCGGCAGCGTTGTGACGGCGACGATTAAAACCTACGCGTTCGCCGGGTTCCTCGCGGGTATCACCGGACTGCTTACCGCCTGTCGCGTAGAATGCGGTCTTCCGATTGTCGGTATGGGTTGGGAATTTGACGCGGTGGCGGCGGCATTGCTGGGCGGCACATCTTTGCGTGAAGGTCGGGGCGGTGTGACCGGGACGATCTTCGGAGTCTTGTTGATAGTAATCATAAAGAACGGATTGAACATTTCCGGCGTGTCCGCGATGTATCAGAACGCGATAATCGGATCGATCGTATTGGCCGCGTTGGTCGCTGATACGACTATACGCCGTATGAGAATCGCATGAGGAAACTAAGCATGCAGAATTATTGGGAACAACTTAAAAGTTCCAAAGCCTTTTACGCCTCTATCGGATTGGCCGTTATTTTTGTGTTGTCGGCGGTGCTTTCATCCGATTTTCTTTTGCCCGATAACCTTTTTACCATTCTCCGCCAAGCCAGTGTTTTGTTGGTCCTGAGTACCGGACTCACCGCGGTGGTTCTTATCGGCGGCATGGATTTATCCGTCGGCGTGACTGCCGCGTTTGTCGGTTGCACCTGCGCTCAATTGTTAAAAATAGGAATGCCGGTAGAATTGATATTCTTTACCGGCGCTTTTTTAGGAGCGCTGGTAGGCTTTTTCAACAGCGTCCTGATTCACTATATAAAGCTGCCGTCGTTCATCGCGACGTATGGCGTGACGTTGATCATCAAAGGCTTATCCATCATCATCATGAACGGAGCCATTGTCTTCGGTTTGCCGAAAGGTTTTACCTGGTTCGGAACGGGGTACGTAGGTGTAATACCGGTGATAGTGATATTCGCCCTGTGCATTGTCTTGATTGTATACATATATCTTCAACGGACAACTTTCGGTCGGGATATCTACGCTTTGGGATCAAACGCGGAATCGGCCCTTTATTCGGGGATGAACGTGAGAAATGTCACGTTCGCTGCCTTTATCCTGTGCGGAATGACGGCCGGACTCGGCGGCTTGTTGATGACCGCGCGGATGAACGCCGCCGAAGCGGCGATGGGGGACGCGTACGGTTTGCAAACGGTAGCCGCGGTGGTGATCGGCGGTACGAGTATGCTCGGAGGCGAAGGCGGAATCATCGGGACGGTAATCGGCGCGCTTATTCTTACCATCATCGTCAATATTATGAACCTGATGGGTATTTCATCTTTTGCTCAATCAATGGTCGTCGGCATCGTGATCATCTCCATGGTTTTGTTTGATTCATTCAACCGGTCCAGAAGCATGATTGTTAAACGATCAGCAGCCGCATAAAGTATTGGGAGTTTGATGATGAATTCGAGAGAGCGTATGTTCGCGATCCTCCAGGGCCGAGAAGCGGATTTCGTTCCCATATTTCCCAAGATCGCGTTCTCGAATGTCCTTGCGTGTCACGGGATGACCGTCAGGGAATACATGACGGATTCCGCATGCATGGCCCGCGCGGTAATTGGCGCTCAAGAATTATTCGGATGGGACACGTTGGCGTTCCACACCGACATTGGTAGTGAAGGTCACGCGTTAGGCAGCTTATATGAACAACCTGAGCATGGACCATCTCAGTTGACGAAGTATTTGCTGAACGATATCGCGGATTACGAAAAAATAGTAACGCCCGATCCGAATGTTGCGCTACCGATGAAGACGGTAATTGATGCGGTGAAGATAGCTAAACGGGAAAAAGGGTCTGATGCCTTTATTCAAGCGTGGACGAACGGGCCGCTCAATATCGCGAGCCAAGTTTTACGAATCGACAGCCTTTTAACTGAAATGCTGGATAATCCTGAAGCCCTGCACTTGTTGCTCGAACGTTGTCTGGCCACCGGGCTTGTTTACGCTAAGGCTTTGGTGTCCGCGGGTGCCGACGCGATCGCTTTCGGTCACGCAATGGCTTCTTCATCGGTAATTTCCAAAGAGCATTATACTGAATTTGCCCTCCCGTACGAGAAACGCCTGGTGGCTGCCATTCATAAGGAAGGAGCGGTGGCGATTACTCATATCTGCGGAAATATCGTCCCGATTGTCGGACTCATTTCCGAGAATGGGTCGGATATCATCGATTTTGACCATGTGTGCGATTTCGGGACGCTAAATCAAAGCGCGCCGGAAAAGATTTTCCGCGGGAATATTTCTCCGGAACTTTTAGCCTTCGGGACGGAAGAACAAATTGACGAAAACGTAAAAAGACTTCTTATGACAGGAGGAAAGACGAGAAAATTGATTCTAGGATCCGGATGCGAGATTGCCTTGAATACACCGATCAATAATCTCCATGCTTTTGTTAAGGCTGGAAGAAACTATGGGAAGCTAAGCTAAGAACCTTGGAAGGAGAGATCGAAATGAACAACTTGACCGTAAGGCCTATAAACACCGGCTATGTACCGACTTATCCGCTGCAGTACCACTTTCACCATTCTGTCGCGCCGTACATGAAAAACATCTCAAAAGAAAAGGTGCCGCTCCCGGTCTTCACTTTTTTGGTTGAAGGAGGCGATGAGCTGCTTCTTGTGGATACCGGCATGTCGTGGACCGAGCGCGCGAATGAATACCATCATCCCGGATCCTGGCAGGATCCGGACTTGGCTATCCATAAGCAACTTGAAAAGCTTGGCTATAAACCCGAAGACATTGGAACCGTGGTGTTCACCCACCTGCACTGGGACCACATGTTCTATATGGAAAAGTTTACAAAAGCCAAATATTACGTTCATCAAAGAGAGTTTGAGTTCGCGCGAAATCCGATTCCCCTTTACTATAAATCCTATGAGGCGCCGCAGCTTGGCTTGACCGCGCCTTTCCGCGGTTTGGAAGATCGGATCATCACTGTTTCCGGAGAAACTTCCATCATGCCGGGCGTACGGGTTTTTGAAACGTTCGGCCATTCACCGGGGCACATGTCGGTTGAGGTCGATACGAAAGATGGAAGCTATATCTGCGCGGGGGACTCGATCTTCGTGTTGGAAAATTTGAACGAAGTGCCGGAATTGAAATACAACATTACCCCGCCCGGCCGTTTCTACAATATCATTGAAGCCTGGAAGAGTATTGAGATCCAGAAAGCGCGAGCGAAGGACCCGAGTTTTCTTTTGCTCTGTCACGATAAGCAGCTGGAAGACCGGATAAAGACAAAACCCGTTTTTGGAGCTTAAGAAGAAATGAAGACGATCGCGGTTATCATCAGCATCGATACGAAAGAAGCAGAAGCCCGCTTCCTCAAAAACTATATCCAGAATAGCGGAAACAAGGCTTTGGTAATCGATATCTCAACCCGAGGCGCGTACGACTTTATTTCCGATATTTCCAAGGAACAAGTGTGTCGGGCGGGCGGCGGTAGTCCGGAAATACTTGCCCGGCAGCCGAAGAACGAGGCGGTCCAGACGATGATCGACGGCGCGAAAGCCCTCCTTCCCGCTCTGTACGCCGAGGGTAAAATCGATGCCGTGATTTCCGCCGGCGGTCTGCAAAATACTTTCGTAGCGGTTGGGGCTATGCAAACCTTGCCCCTCGGCATACCGAAGGTGATGGTCTCGACCGTGCTTTGCGGCGAACGACGCTTTGAGCAATTTACGGGAATAAAAGATATCGTGATGATACCGTCGATTGTCGATGTTTCGGGCATGAACGCGATATCCGAAACGATCCTTTCAAACGCTGTCGCCGCCGTTATCGGAATGGTGGAACACGCGGGAAAAGCGCTTCGCAATGATGGGAAAAATCGTATTGGCGCGACTCTCATGGGCGTGACGAATAATTCCGTTGTTCAGGCCGCGGCGATTCTTGAAAAAGAAGGATTGGAAATTGTGTGCTTTCATTCCACCGGCGTCGGCGGAAGATATCTTGAAAATTTAATAAATGATGGCGTGATAACGGCGGCGATGGATATCTCTCTGCACGAGATAACTTCGGCCGATGTATTTAATCGTGGTTTTTCCGCCGGCGCGCCGAACCGCTTGCGGGTCGGCGCTGAGAAGGGGATACCCATGCTGGTGGCTCCTGGAGCTTTGGATTTCATCGATTTATATGTCGATGATTTTTTTAGCGGAGCGATCGGCGATCACCGAAAGCGCAAATTCAACTTACATAATAATAAACTGGCTCATATAAAGCTTTTTCCTGAGGAAGCTAAGCTGGCGGCTGAAATTGTAGTTGAACGATTGAATGCCGCAAAAGGACCAGTAACTTGTTTGTTACCGCTTCGCGGATTTCGTTCGGATACTTTGCCCGGTGAATCCTTATACGACCCTGAGGTTGATGCCGTGATCATCGATATCCTTAACAAGAACCTGAAAAGAGAAATCAAGAAAGTAAAAATTGACGCGAACATCAATAGCATGGAATTTAGTCGAGTCGCGGCTGCCGAGATGCTTGAGCTGCTTCGTCATAAAGAAGCATAGGGAGAGTGCTTGCATGTTCTTCGATCTTCCTTTCGATCTTCCTTCGTCTATAGCGGAGGGTGATTATGTTGTCGCTACCTATTTGGCTTTCGGGCTTTCGGACGGCATTGCTTTAAAGAAAGCCGGACAATTCGCGATAGGCCAGAGCGTTGGGACCTGGATCGCGCTTCCCGGCGTTAGTCGGGAAATGGTTGAGGATTGGCAGGCCCGTGTTCTTGCCGTTTACCCGATCACGTCGGAAGATAATAAAGCGATACTACGGGTCGCTTTCCCTCGGCATAATTTTAGCAATTGCTTTGCCATGATGTTGACGGCCTTAGTCGGTAACGATGTTTCCACGGCTTTACGGCTCAAACTTATTGACTTGGAATTCACTCAAGCCGCTTTGAAGTCTTTTCAGGGTCCGCGACAGGGCGTGGAAGGATTCAGGTCCGCTACCGGCGTGTACGGGCGTCCGCTCATCTTGAATATGATTAAGCCGTGTATCGGCCACTCTCCGGAACAGGGAGCGGAACTTTTTTATCAAAGCGGACTTGGCGGCGTTGATTTGATTAAGGATGATGAAGTGTTGGGCGACACGTCGGTCAGCGGCGTTGCTCCGCGTTTAAAGGCCTACCACGCCGCCGCGTGTAAATTAAAGGAAGAGAAAGGAAAAGCTCCCGTCTACATCGTCAACATTACCGATACTCCGAGGCGGATGCGCGAACACGCGCGAGTCGCGATTTCGGAAGGCGGGAAAGCCGTGATGGTTAATTTCATTGGAACCGGATTGGATGCGTTCAAGGAGCTGACGGAAGAATACGGGGAAAAACTCTGTTTCCTTGGCCATTACGCCGGTTTCGGTATTATGAACGCGCCGAATCAAGGAATTTCCGGCGCGGTGGGTTTGGGGATTTTGCCTAGGTTGGCGGGTGCCGATTCGGTCATGACCATGTATGCCGAAGAAGATAATTCCGCCGGTATGTTGGAATTCCATCAGACCGTTCAAAAGCAAAAGCTGCCGTTCGGAACTATTCGCCCTATCATGACTTCTATAGGCGGTGGAGTTACTCCCGCGTCTCTGCCGCGCATAATCAAGGATTTTGGCCAAGATATCATTATCGGTGTAGGCGGCGCGATTCAAGGTCACCCCATGGGTACTACGTCTGGCGCGAAGGCTGTTATGGATGCCCTCGCGGCGGTAATGAAAAACGAAACGCTCTCTGATGCTTCCACTAAATCACCGGAACTGAAGGTCGCCCTGGAATTATGGGGAAAAAGCAATTAGGAGGATTGAACGTGAAAAAGACTATTGTAATCGGATGCGATAACGCGGCTGTTGATTTTAAGAATAATTTGCAAGCTTTGATTTCTGAGGAGGGGTACTCCTACGAAGATGTCGGCGTGATGACAAGTGAAGACCAGACGGTATATCCAAAAATAGCGCGGCTGGTAGCCCAGACGATTATTGACAGTAATTATACAAAAGAAGGCGTAATTATCTGCGGTACGGGAATCGGTATGGCCATGACGGCGAATAAGTTTCCCGGTATATTTGCCGCGGTTTGCCACGACGGTTTTTCCGCTGAACGCGCCCGCCTTTCAAATAACGCGAACGTATTGTGTATGGGCTCGCGCGTCATCGGTATTGAATTGGCAAAGAAGATTTTGAAAGAATGGCTCGCGTTGCGGTATGTCAGCGGAACCAGTTCCCAGCCGAAAGTAGATGCCATGCGCGAGATTGACGCCTTGCATCGTAAATAAGCAGAGGTTTGGAGATGAAAAAATTATTCATCGGTACTAATTTGAAGATGTTTAAAAACATCGAACAAACGGTATCGTTTTTGAGAGATTTACAGGAAAGAACGAAAGGCGTTCCGCGCAGCGAAATGTGCCTATTCGTTATTCCTTCATATACCGCTCTTGAAAGCGCGACGAAGTCAGTGTCTCAAGATAGCATTAAACTCGGCGCGCAGAATATGCATTGGGAGTCGCAAGGCCCATTCACCGGGGAAATATCGCCTTTAATGCTCAAGGAGCTACACCTTGATATCATTGAGGTGGGGCATTCTGAGCGCAGGCAATTATTAGGTGAGACCGATTACGGTGTTAACAAAAAAGTATTGTCGGCGTGCGCGCATGGCTTTACCGCGTTGTTGTGCGTCGGCGAGACAGGTGAACAGAAAGATGCCGGTCTCAGTGAGGAAACGCTCGCTACTCAACTCAAGATCGGATTGTTAAAATTCCCTCCGGATCAATTGGATAAGGTGTGGATCGCCTATGAGCCCGCATGGGCGATTGGGGCTACCGGAATTCCGGCTTCTCCCGAATACGCCAACGCGATGCATAAGGTAATCAAACAAACGTTGAAAAAAACTTTCGGTGATCGCGCCGATACGATCCCGGTCCTATACGGTGGAAGCGTCAATTACGAAAACTCGAGTTCTCTGATCGTTCAGGAAGCGATCGACGGCTTATTCATCGGCCGCGCTGCCTGGGAAGCCGAGGCCTTCACGAAAATCATCGACCAGGTGCTTCCTCTTTGGAAGACGAAAATATTGGCAAAGGTTTGAAGGGTATGACTGACAACAAAGAATTGATGGCGGAGTTAAGCCTTGCGGCAAAAAGAGCGTATACTCGCGGACTGCAAACCGGCAGCGGCGGAAATCTAAGCGCTCGGATACCGGGCTCTCCGTATATGATCGTCAAAGCGAGCGGCGGATCTTTCGCGGATTGCGACGAAAACGGCGCCGGTTGGGTAATTACCGATTTTGACGGAAAGCTTAAGGAGGGTGAGACAGGTAAGCCCACGCGGGAATTTCTACTGCACGGGTTTTTATATTCCATTCTTCCCGACCTGAAGGGCGTTATGCATAGCCATTCGCCCTGGTCCATCGTATGGGCTGATGACCATGATTCCCTGCCTTGCGTTACCCATCATTCCAAGCTGAAATTCGGCTGTGATGAAATACCCGTCGTTAATGTCCAAGCCGCGGTGGTACCCAAAGAAGAGCTTGACAAGTTGGCGGCCTTGTTCAAGGCAAACCCGAACCTGCCCGCATTTATCCTGAGAGGGCATGGGATTGTCGCCGTAGGAGACAGCATTTTGGAAGCCGAACATACCGCGGAGTTGGTAGAAGAAACGGCTCAGATCGCATTGTTTACAAAACTCTCAAAAAGAAATAATATTTTATGATTCGAATAAACTGAGTGTCTCGGTAGGTAGGAAGATCCCATGGTGAAGAACGATAGCATTCCACAAGTTCGGTTGGCGACCAAAACGCAGCGCTTAAGCGCCCTTGTGCGTGAACAACT
>JBAYHM010000217.1:0-7880 GCA_041666155.1 Treponemataceae bacterium | reverse complement strand
TTGGATCTTTTGCTTGAGCGTATTTTACTCGAAGCGCGTCGCGTCGTTCGCGCGGATGCGGGTTCTATCTATGTGAAAGAAGCCGACCGTCTGGTCATAAAATACGCACAAAACGATACGAAACAGAAAGAGTTGCCGCCCGGTCAGAAACTTATTTATTCTGTATTTTCGGTACCTATCAGTGAGAAAACTATTTCCGGGTATTGCGCATTAACTGGAACTCTTGTAAACGTACCGGATGTGTATGCGATCCCTTCGGATGCCCCGTATTCGTATAATACGTCGTATGATCGCATTTCTTCCTATAAAACTACATCAAACCTGACTGTTCCCCTTAAGACTGCTGAAGGTCGACTCCTTGGGGTTATACAGGTCCTCAATTCACGCGACGCGCAGGGAATTACGACTGCTTTCGATCAGGACGACGAGCTTCTCATATCTCACTTTGCCGCCAACGCGACGGTAGCCCTGCAGCGGGCGTATATGACTCGCGCTATGATTCTCCGTATGATCAAAATGTCGGAATTACGTGATCCGAAAGAGACAGGAGCACACGTAAACCGTGTCGCCGGTTATGCGGTGGAAATCTACGACAAGTGGGCGTATCAGAAGGGAATTCCCGACCAAGAGCACGAAAAGGCGCGCGATACGCTCAAAATCGCGGCAATGCTGCACGATGTCGGCAAGGTTGCCATATCCGACTTAATTCTAAAAAAGCCCGCAAAATTCACGCCAGAAGAATATGAGATCATGAAGGCTCACACGTATTTCGGGGCGCGCTTGTTCGATGATCCTCAATCTCCGCTCGATGTAATCGCCTGCGATGTGGCGCTGACTCATCATGAAAATTGGGACGGAACCGGATATCCTGGTTGGGTAAATCCAGCAACGGGAGAAGCGATCAAGAAACAAGAGGATGGGAAGGCTCTCGGTCGAAAACAGGAAGAAATACCGCTTGGTGGTCGTATCGTCGCGTTGGCAGACGTTTTTGACGCATTGTCCTCAAAACGCGTGTATAAGAAAGCCTGGGCCGAACAGGATGTTTTTGACGAAATCCGCTCTCTTTCAGGAACAAAATTCGATCCTGAATTGGTTGATATTTTTTTCAATATTCTTCCAAGCGTCAAACAGATTAGAGAGCTCTATCCTGAACAGGCGGAATAAGAACCAGCCGACCGATCTGCGTCAATAATTTTTTGAGCGATCTTCCCCGGCTTTTGTTCTTTCTTGCCGCATTAAACTTGATAATTCTCTGTCAAATCCGTCGGCGAATGCTTTGACTTCTTTCGGCCCATATCCCCAGATGCGTTCCAGATTCAAACCGCTCATATTGAGTTCCATCATGAAGTTACGAACTGATAGGCGCTCTCGAACATTTTCAGCGGTGTAAACAATGCCCCGATCATTGATGACCGGCACTCCGGCCTCAACTAATCGAGCCGCGAGCGGGATATCTCGGGTGATGGCCAAATCGCCTTTACGCGCTTGCTCAACGATACGATCATCGGCGACGTCCGCGCCGGCTGCACAGAGAATGAATTCCGCACCGCTTCCGTCGATTCCGGGGATTTTCTTATTGGCGACGAATACCGCTCTGAACCCGGTGCGTTTTGAAGCTCGGAGAACTATGTCTCTCACTTGACGTGGGCATGAATCGGCGTCTACCCAAACTGTCACGATGGAACGCTCGCTATATACGCGAGTCCTTTACCGGAAATATATGGATTAGTCGCGCTTGCCGAAATAAAGACGCTCTCGCCTTTTTTTATGGAGATCGGCGGATCCGAGTCGCAACATGCATCAAAAGCGCCCTCAATTATGATAATAATCGATGGGGTTGAAGGGGGCAGGGGGTGTCGTTCGTTTTCACCGAGCGTATTTAGCTCAAATAATCTAAATTCAGCTGCCGGAATATCGAAATAACATAATCCGGTTAAATTAGAAAGACTCGGTTTTAATATTGGTGGTTTGTACGGTTCGAACCGAAGCACGGCAAGAAGTTCTTTCATATCGATATGCTTTTTCGTGAGTCCGCCGCGTAGAACATTATCGGAGTTAGCCATAAGTTCTACCCCCATACCACTGAGGTACGCATGGAGGATGCCGGATGGAACGTAAATAGCTTGTCCGGGAGCAAGTTCGATATCGTTAAGAAACAAAGGCGCAATGACCGCTGAGTCCGCGCTTTGGGAAGTCGCGAGTTGTTCGACGATGCGCCAAATGCGGGCATTCAGCGCATCTTTTGTTTGTAATGTAATGGCTTGATTCGCCGCAAAATCAAGCAGAGATCTTTTATGTTCCGAAGATAAGCCGTTGAATCTGGAAAAAAAAGAAGTCAGAGCTTCGCCTTCTTTTTTCTGATTCAAGGTTTCACGGAGGCCAGTAAGATCCGATGAATCAAAAATATCGAGTAGTTGACGAATTTCTACTGGTTGCCTGAATCCACATAACGCGCGGAAAGGAGTCAACGCGCAAAGAATTTCCGGTTTGTGGTTGTCGTCTTTGTAATTCCGGGAAGCTTCATCAAGGGGAATCCCTGCTTCATTCTCTTTTCGCCAGCCGGCTACTGCCTGACTCTTATCAGGATGAGCTTGTAGGGAAAGTGGATGTTCTACTGCTAGTATCTTAAAAAGATAAGGTAATCGGTTTCCGAAAATTTGCTTGCAAAAAGTGCCTATCGTGTCTTCGGGGAAGTCTTCAATAAGTTCGTTGAGGGGTATCTTTTTTTTATCAAATTGTGCGATCGACGGATCGTTCGGGTGTGCGCCCATCCATATTTCAGCGTAGTTCTTTTTCTCGGTGTTTTCTTCGGAAAGAAAAGCCGGAATCAAATCAGTTGATCCCCAGTCGTATGTTTTGATTGCGTTTCGTATTCGAAAAATCTTAGTCATTGCTTTATTCTTTGATGACTTCATCAATACGCGCGATTAGATCCATTGTGATCCGTTCAGATTCGGCTCCATCAAATAACCCGGTCTGTTGTCGATTTTTATCGATTTCGTCACAAAGAACTATTCCGGCAAGTATTGCGATCTTCAATGGATCCTGCAATCCGATGCCTTTTCGAGTATTCTCGACGACCTGTTTATAACGATCCAATAGTTTTCGTAAGTAGGCTTGATCTTGGTCCGATTTAATGGAAAACGATGTTCCCAGGAGGTCAATTCGGAGGCCGTCCTGCGCCATGGCGTCTGTTTCCTAGAAGATATCCAGTTCCCCGGTCTTTTCGGCTTCCGCCTCGATTTCCGGTTCTTCATCGGTTGAATCCGCTTCAAGAGGCTCGGCCGTTTCCGGGGCGGAAATATATTCTGCGGGTTTCTCGGATGCGATTTCCGCTTCCTTATCGTCTGTTGAAGAGATGTTTCTGACATCGTTGATGCCGCGTTCAACGGCATCTTCGAATTGGTTAAGGCGTTCCAAGGCGGAAACTATTCCCGCCTCTATTCTCCCCTGGTCTTCTTTAAAAGCCAGCACGATGGTCTCGAGCTCGTCGATCCGACGGCGGTACCCGTCGAGCTTTTCTCGCAACGTTACATTTTCTGAGGCAAGGGTCTCAATATACCCAAGGGCCTTTCCAACTTTCGTTTCAAGAAGCTTGACTTGCTCGAGTGTGACCATCGCTTATGCTCCGAAAGCCGCTTTCGCTTTCTCGACGATCGCTTTGAAAGCAACCTGATCTTCGATAGCGAGGTTCGCGAGAGCCTTTCGGTTGATCTCAATACCGGCCTTAGCCAGTCCGTTGATCAGCCGGGAATAGGATAAACCCTCGGCGCGGCACGCCGCGTTGATACGAATAATCCATATTCTGCGAAAATCGCCTTTGCGGTCACGGCGATCACGGTACGCGTAGGAGAGTCCTTTCGCGACGGCGTCTTTTGCGACTTTGAAGTTCGAATGTCGGCGTCCCCAATAGCCCTTGGCGAGCTTGAGGATCTTTTTACGGTGGTCCTTTCTACGGGTACCATCTACTGCTCTAGACATGAAAAACCGTCCTTAACTTAACCGTAGGGTAAAAGTTTCTTTCTGATGACCGGCACATTGTGGTCGGATAGAATGCCGGCTTTGCGCAAACCGCGCTTTCGCTTGCTACTCTTCTTGGTCAGGATATGGCGAAGGTTTTGCTTCTTATACTTGACCTTGCCGGTCCCGGTGAATGAATAGCGCTTCGCGGCGCTCTTCTTCGTCTTCATCTTAGGCATGACGCCATCCTCTCGTTATTTCTTGACCTTCTGGCTTAATATCATCGACATGAACCTACCTTCCATTAAAGGAGGCTTGTCCACGACGTATTCGCCTTCGATCCTTTTTAAGACATCCTTAAGGACGTCCAGTCCGAGCTCTGTATGGGCTAGTTCGCGACCGCGGAAGCGGACCGTGACCTTAACCTTGTTGCCTTCGGCCAGGAAGTCGCGAACATGCTTCGACTTGAAATCCAGATCGTGATCGTCGATCTTGGGTTGCATCCGGATTTCCTTGAGCTTCAGGAGTTTCTGCTTCTTTTTCGAGTCCCGAACTTTTTTTTCGTTCTCGAATTTGAACTTGCCGTAGTCCAGGATCTTACAAACCGGGGGTACCGCTTGCGGGGCAACCTCCACTAGATCAAGAGCCTGTTCCTTAGCCATCCGAAGCGCTTCGAGCGTGGAAATAATCCCTTGTTGCTCGCCGTCGTCGCTTATCAGACGAACCTCGCGCACACGGATCTGTTCATTGATCCGCAAATCCTTGTCCGCCAACTGACCTCCTCATACGACGCCGACGCAACGGGGCCAGCGCCGACAACTTATCAGGCACTATACCAAAAGCATGCTCCCTCTGTCCAGTACTCACACACTTCGGAACTGCATATCTCATATTTCCTAAATGTCATGCCGCCTTGCGACGCGCCTTTATAGCGTGCTAGGCTTACGCCCATGAGCCTTTTTTGTCTTTTTTTTGTTCCCGCGTTCTATGTTTTTCGCAGGGACTCACTATCGGAAGAAAAGAGCGCCTTCCCCGAACCCGGTGTTATTTCAGGTTTCATTCTCGGGCTTATAGCCGCGTTTATTAGGTTTTCGTGGGGGGAGTTGTTTTCCCTGCGTGGCTACGGCTTTGCAGCATTCGCCGTACAGCTGATCGATGGAGCTCCCTACGATGCGCTGCTTCCTATCGCCTGTTACGCATTCCTTCGTAGATTCGGCAGGCCCAGGCGACGGTTCGATGAAACGGAAGCTGTCAACTTTTCCCTCGCTTGGCTAGTTCCCATTTGTGCGCTCCGTTCCATATATTGGAGTTCCGTTCCCGACCCCGTACGGTTGGTTATTATCCCGATTCTGTTCGTGTCGCTCGCTGTGTCTTTTCCCCATTGGATTCGGAAGGCTCTCGACGAATACGGGCTTTCTCAAGCTATCGCGATTATCGTCGTCGTGCTTTCACCCTTGACTGTGGCCGGTGTGTCGTGGGCTTTTTTCACGCATCGGCCGATATTTGGCCTTGTTTTTTTCTGCGCTGCTTGCGCTGTTTCAATTCCGCCTATGGTTCCTCTTTTTAAATCGATACGTTGATATAACTTACCCAATAATTTTATGCAAAAAAAACAGCCGTCCGGATTGCCGGACGGCTGTTTTACTTACTCACAATTGACTAATTTGACGCTTGTCCGGCAGAGCCGAGGACTCGTCCTCGGCCCTTATAGTCTATTCCGCTACGCTTGTCCGGCAGAGCCGAGGACGTTCTGGTTTTTGTGCATGTAGAGTTTCTTGAGCTCGTCACGGGCAGGGCCGAGGTATTTACGGGGATCGAACTCATCTTTTTTCTCGGTTAAAACCTTGCGGATAAGAGCGGTCATCGCCAAGCGACCGTCGGAGTCGATGTTGATCTTGCACACGGCGCTCTTGGCGGCCTTGCGCAGCTGTTCCTCGGGGATCCCGACTGAATCCTTGAGGGTGCCGCCGTACTGTTCGATCATCTTGACGTACTCTTGCGGCACGGACGAAGAACCATGGAGGACGATCGGGAATCCGGGAATGCGCTTCTCGATGGCTTCAAGGATGTCAAAGCGGAGGGGCGGGGGGATCAACACGCCGTTGGCGCCGCGAGTACACTGTTCGGGTTTAAACTTCGTGCGACCATGGCTGGTGCCGATGGAAATCGCCAGAGAGTCGACGCCGGTCTTCTTCACGAAGTCCTCGACTTCCTCAGGCTGGGTATAGTTACTGTGTTCGGCGGAAACCTCGTCCTCTACACCGGCCAAAACACCGAGTTCGCCTTCTACGGACACGTAGTCTTTGCGGGAATGGGCGAATTCGCACACCTTTTTGGTGAGCGCGACATTCTCCTCGTAGGGGAGGTGGGATCCGTCGATCATGACCGAGGAAAAACCGGATTCGATGCAGTCTTTGCAGATCTCAAAGCTGTCGCCGTGATCCAGATGCAGGACGATGGGGATTTCATACCCGAGTTCCTTCGCGTATTCGACCGCGCCGGCGGCCATGTGGCGAAGAATCGTTTGGTTGGCGTATTTTCGGGCACCTGCCGAAACCTGAAGTATAACGGGCGATTTGGTTTCTACGCAGGCCTGGATGATGGACTGCATCTGCTCCATATTATTGAAGTTGTACGCCGGAATCGCATAACCGCCTTTAACCGCTTTCTTGAAGATCTCAACGGTGTTGACGAGGCCTAGTTCCTTATAGCTGGTCATAGGAAACTCCTTGGTTCGCTGGAATTTACTCGATTCTATGCGTCGAATCGAGCTTGGTCAAGGCTGCATAGCTGTCGATCCGTGAAGCTTGACCGCGCCGATCCGTGGCGGGTATTCTTTGCGCATGTTCGTACGAAGCCTTGCCGATTTTTTTCATTCGCGACTCATTCCCATCCTCGGCGTTTTACTATTAGTCTTTTTGTGCGGTCTCGCCGTTTTTATTTTTCGAAAACCGATCATCGTCGTATCGGATACGGCGTTTGAAATCTTATATGGGGAGGGCAGAGCCTCAATCTCCAGAATAGAATTATCGATACTTGCTTTTCGACCTGTACGCCTTGCTCTGGTTTCTGAAAATGCCGCTCCCTTTTCCGCCGCGGAAGTTGCTATGTCCGTCGCGGGGCCGCGCGGAGCGGCCTGTGTTCTGCTTCCCACGCGCTATCGGGCCGGTGCCGAAATTCTTCTCAGACGATTACCCGGTACGCCGATTGTGCTTGTAGGTGAGTCCGATCCCGAGGTTTCGCGCGGTGCGATGATTAGCTTTGGTCCCGATAGGGCAACTGATTTATATCGTGCCGGACTTCTCTCCGGGAAACTTGCCGCCGGTCAGCCTCTCGTTCTTCGTATCGATGGGCTTCGGGATTCAAATTTAAAGGAACCATTTATTCAAGGGGTGGCGGAATCGGGGTGCAAAGAGAGTCCTTCTTTTTTAAATCCCGGAGAGCCGTTGAGTGCTGCCGTAGCCTCTTCATTTGTAACTAACGCGGCTTATGCCCAGGATGAGGCCCCGTGCGCGATTATTTTTTCTTGGGCGGATCCTTCGCTTCTTCCTCAAGAAATAAAGGTCGTGTTTGATGACTCTTTGTACGCGCTTTCGTTCGATGCGTTCCGAGCTGGAATTCGAAGGGTTTCAGGGGAAAGTCCCTCCGCCGTTCGTGTGTTAAGTCGTGGGGCGGTTCCGATTCTTCGGCTTATTGATGTTCAAGCTGCCATTCTTTCACGCCGACACTGAAAGGAATGACGTATTTCCTTGCGATCGTTTGACAAAGGATAGGTGAGGAAATATAATCATACCGACCTCGATTCCGCGACGTTCGGCTAAAGGAGTATGGGATGAAACAAGGCGGTTTCAAAGCTGCTTGCCTCGCTCTGTTGACATGCATCGCGGTTCTATCAGTCTATGCAGACGATAGGACTGTTA